>SVKV01000008.1 GCA_015068305.1 Oscillospiraceae bacterium | reverse complement strand
CGGACGTCGTTTCATCCGTACCTTCTCCAAGGACGGCCACTTCGAGAGAGAATTCTCCGGTTACGACATCTACGACATGGACAAGTACTTCCTGCCCGAAAAGGCGGACAGAGTGGAAATCGCCTAAAGAAAGTTTCAAAGGGGCCGCAGCGAAAGCTGCGGCCCCGGTTTTTTCTTTTTCGTATGAAAGGAATTTGGTTATTTCGTTGGTAAGCCGAAAGGAACTCGTTTACACTTCTGCCCTGGGGCAGAAATAATGGTGCCGATGCGGTCAAACCCGGATCGGGCAAGAGTCCGCCGGACTCTTGCGTTTGATTTTTCGAGCCCCATCTGACTGCAAATAAAAATAGCAGATATCCGAAAGGATATCTGCTATTTTTGGTACGCCGAAAGGGACTCGTTTGCATTTTCATTTCCTTAGAAAATGAAAATAGAGGTTCGGCTCCGTCAAGCCGTCGCCGACAACAGCCCACCGGGCTGTTGCATTTGATTGTTCGAGTCCCTTCTTCCGACATAATATTAAAAGGCTTATCCCATATGGGATAAGCCTTTTAATGGTACGCCGAAAGGGACTCGAACCCCCGACCTACTGATTCGTAGTCAGTCACTCTATCCAACTGAGCTATCGGCGCATAACGCTTCACTCGGAGCGCTTAGATATAATAGCACAGCCGTTCAAAAAATGCAAGTACTTTTTTGCTTTTTTTAAAATATTTTTTCGGAGGCGATTATGATTAACGATTCTTCTTTTTCCGGGCTTTCAAAATGAGTAGTACCAGCAGAAGGACAACCAGAACGATCTCAAGGATCATCAAACGGTAGAACTGCCCATCAGGAGTAAACTCCGGAGCTGTGTCCGCTGCCGGATTCTCAGTGGGTGATTCCTGCTCCGAAGAAATCGGAGGCATTGTGACAGCCGTAGGCACTTCCTGCACCTGAGTTTCTTCCTGGTGCGTTTCTGTAATTTGCGGCGCATCAGTCGGATGAATTTCCGGAGCCGTGGCTTCCGGAAGGGCCTGCAGCTGCTCAGCATGGCTGGTCAGATTCTCAAACATATCCTGCTTGCCGGTATCCGGACCGACGGTTGTACGGTACAGGCCATACTCACAGGGACTGTAATCTTTGATCTGCTTTGCAGTATCCTTTCCTTCGTAATACCAGCCCCAGCCTTTCTGCTGGGATACATGGGCAGGGAAGCCCAGATTTTTGGAAACCTGATAGGGTGTCATACCGTTGAAATTTTCCATGGGCTGATCCCAATCCATCACAATGGGGTTTTCTTTGTACAGGTGAATGTAAGTTTTCGGAACATCCCATGTTCCGTATTGATCGGCTGATTCGGGGTGACAGGCAGCATCACCGCTGATTTCCACAGCGTCGGTCAGCATTTTTGCATAGGCTCTGTGCTGTGCATGGCCATATTCGCCCTTCAGGTCATGTCCGACAGCAACCATTGGCTTGAAGCGGCGGAGCTGTTCCACTACAAAGTTGGTCATTTCCTCCTGGGAATGACCATACTTTGCAAATTTCCGGAAGGCCTCTTCTGCGGTGGTTGCATCGCCGAAATCCTCGTAGTGACCGAAGATCGGATAAGTTTTGACACCCACGGCCCAAAGGCCGGTCAAAACTTCATGTCTGCGTCCGGGAGCAGTGTTATGGTGGTCGGTCAGATAAATGACCAGGACCTGGTAATCACGCTCAACAGCATAGTATGGCAGCAGGCCGGCAAAGAAAAGCTGGTCGTCGTCACTGTGAGAGGAAAAGAGAATCAGATCAACTTTACCTTCTTCCGGGTGGGTCCACTTCTGCACACTGTCAGGTACGGTTCCTTCGGTAAAGACATCCAGTTCATGGAGCTGGGCAGGGCCGTTTTCAAAGGAGATGGTAACAGAAGACGGTGCGGCACCGAAGCAGGCTGTCAAATCGATAAATTCATGGATAAACAGATCCTTACCTGCAGTATAGGTATCGCCGGAATCATTGTTGATGATGGTGTATTCGCCGTAAGCATTCATGAAGCTTAAGTACAGAGAACCGATTCCATCCTTGTATTCCAGTGTCAGATGGGCCCGGTCTTCTGTGACCTGAGTTTCCCAAAACTTGTTGTTAAACAGATATTTCGGGGATGGGAAACCGGACCGATCCACAATCAGAGAGGTGCTGGAGATTTCTGTTGCCTGGGAAGCATTCTCAGCAAAAGCGGGGATATGAAGAGAAAACAGAATGGAAACGGTCAGCAGACCGAGAACCAGTTTGCGTAAGAATAATTTCATAAGCATATACCTCTTTCTTTACTGTCTGAAATATACCATATTTTCCGACATAAGTCAAAGAAAAGGCACCGTCACTCCCCATGGAATCACGGTGCCGAAAGGATTTACTTTCTTTTTTTGAAATACACGAAGCACAGGATCAGTACTGCGATGATGAAGGCAGCAGCGGCAGCAATGGTAATTGTGATCCGATTGCGTTGTGCGGCTTCTTCCGCAAGCCTTGCTTCTTCTGCCAACCGTGCTTCCTCAGCCAGGCGGGCCTCTTCTGCCAGCCTTGCTTCTTCTGCTTGCCGTGCTTCCTCAGCCAACCGTGCTTCCTCGGCCAGCCGTGCTTCTTCCGCCAGCCGGGCTTCCTCAGCCAGACGCTCTTCTTCGATGCGGGCCTGCTCTGCATGAGTGTGGACATTCTCAAACATGTCGTTTTTTTCTACGTCCAATCCGACGGTGGTCCGGTAAAGACCGTACTCACAGGGACTGTATTGTGTGATCTGAGAAGCCTTGTCAATGCTAAAATAGTTGCCATTAATCCAGTTGCTGACCCAGCTTTCACGCTGGGATACATGCTGGGGATAGCCAAAAAGCTGGGCCATTTCAAAAGGAGTATAGCCACCCAGTTCTTCCATGGGGGTATCCCAGTCCATGACGATGGGATTGGTTTCATACAGATGGATGTAGGTCTTGGGGACATCCCAGACACCATATCTTTCTGCAGACTCCGGGAAAATACCGGCATCCGGGCTGATCTCCACAGCAGCAGCTAAACAGTCCGCATAGATCATATGCTGCGCATGAGAGTATTCGCCGGCAAAATCGTGGCCTACGGCAACGATGGGCTTGTATTTACGCAAGTTTTCCACGACGTATTCAATGATGTGGTCCCGTGTGACGCCGTCTCTTTCGTAAATTCGATAGGCAAGACTGAGATCTTCCTCAAAGAAATCATTGAAGATACCGAATACCGGGTATGTGGTGACTCCACAGTTCCACAGTCCATTGAGCATTTCGTGGAGACGGTAACTCTGGCGCATAGAGTGATCAACCATATAGACAACCAGAACTTCATAGTCAAGCGCACTGTAATAGGGGAGCAGACCGGCAAAGAACAGTTGGTCATCGTCACCGTGAGTGGAGAAAAGAATAAGATCAGTCTGATTCTCTTTGGGCGGCTCCCAAGCCTGTACGTAATCCGGCAGATAGCCGGGGGTGAAGACTTTTAACTCAGTCAGTGGTGCAGGCCCGGCAGTGAAACGGAGCGTGACGGAGGACGGTGCGGTTCCGAACTGCTCGGTCAGATCGATTAAATCGTGCAGGAACTGATTGTTACCAACGGTAACAGTTTCCTTCGTATCGTTGTTGGTTACAGTATACGGACCATATTCATCGTTGAAAATGAGGTAAACATATCCGATTCCGCCTTCGTATTCCAGCGTTAAGTATGCATCATTGTCAGTATACCCTTTGCTGTATTCCAGATCGTTGAACAGATAGCGGAGGCTTTGGAAGCCATTGTAGTCCTTGATGATTTTGGTACCGGAAATATTCTGCGCAGCATCCGGATCATTGGGGTCATTCTCTACCTTTTCAGGGACAGGTCTGTAGCTAATCTTTGCATAGACATCCAGGGACAAAAACAGCGGACAAAGACAGCACAAACATATAGCAATGGAAATAATTCGAATCATTGTGGAGCGCATAAGGATTACCTCGCTGTGATGATTATAAAAACTATTATATCGATTTCTGATGCGGATGTCAAAGAAAAACATGCCGACTTGACAGCATAGCTGACTGCATTGTAAAATGACTGGGAACGGAGGTGCGCTGATGGAACAAACAGAACTGAATTGGCTGCCGTCAGTGCTGCTGCCCTGGTATGAGGAAAACAAGCGGGACCTGCCCTGGCGGAAGGACAAAGAGCCATACCATGTGTGGCTGTCGGAAATCATGCTGCAGCAGACCCGGGTGGAGGCTGTGAAGGGATACTATGTCCGGTTCCTGGATGTATTGCCCACAGTTGCCGCTCTGGCAAACTGCGACGATGAGCTGCTCCACAAGCTCTGGGAGGGTCTGGGTTATTACAGCCGGGTGCGGAACCTGAAAAAGGCGGCGAATGTCATACTGGAAAAGCACGGCGGTGTGTTTCCACGCAGTTATGAGGAAGTCAGAGCCTTGCCCGGAATCGGTGATTATACTGCCGGAGCTATCTGCTCCATCTGCTTCGATGCGCCCACACCGGCGGTAGACGGCAATGTGCTGCGTGTCATTTCCCGGATCACGGAAGATGCCACCCCCATCGATCTGCCTGCCCGGAAAAAGGCGGTGCAGGAAGCACTGGCCAGGGTCTATCCTGCCCAGGCGGGGGCCTTTACCCAGGCACTGATGGAATTGGGCGCTACCCTTTGCGGTCCCAACTGGAAGCCCCGGTGCGGGGAATGTCCCTGCCGGCCCTTTTGCGGCGGTGCAATTCACGCAACCGCGGAGCAGTTTCCGGTGAAGCTTCCGAAAAAAGGGAAGCGGGTGGAGGAGAAAACGGTGTTTCTGCTCTCCTGTGACGGTCAGTACGCCCTGTGCAAGCGTCCGGAGACGGGCCTTCTGGCGGGGCTTTGGGAATTTCCCAATCTGCCCGGAAAAATGGAAACAGCGGCTGCCCTGGAGGCGGTGGAAGGAATGGGTCTTTCTCCCCGGGCTGTGTTCAAACAGCTGGAGCGAAAGCATATTTTTACCCATATCCGCTGGGAAATGCGGGGTATTTTCCTGGAGGTTGCAGCTCCGGGGGGAGAATTCATCTGGATGCGCGCAGAACAGATCGAAAAAGAGGCGGCGCTGCCAACGGCATTCCGTCAGTTCTGGGAGGAAATAGATCATGTTTGATTATCATATGCATACCCGGGTTTCCTTCGACGGCCACGATACCGGACTGCAGATGGCCCAGGCAGCCAGGGCTGCAGGGCTGAAAGAGATCTGCTTTACGGATCACCTGGACTATGATCCTCTGGGAAAAATGGGGATTCTGGCCTTTGATACGGCAGTCTATAACGCAGAGTATGATGATCTGGAAATTCCCGGACTGAAGATCCGGCGGGGTATGGAATTCGGCATGACCGCAGAAAACCGGGCGCAGTTCCGGAAGGACCTGCAGCGCAGGCCCTTTGATTTTGTTCTGGGATCCGTTCATTTTGTGGATGATTTCGACGTTTACTACGAAGATTATTGGAAGGACAAGTCCGTTTTCCAGGCGGAGCGGCGGTTCCTGGAGGCAACGCTGGAGTGTGTGGAGCTTCATGAGGATTTTGATGTGCTGGCCCATCTGACCTACATTGCCAAGACCCACTGCCATCCGTCACCCCGGCCGGTACCCTTTGAAGAACACCGGGAGCTGATCGACGGGATTCTCAAAACCCTTGCCCGGAAGGATAAGGGACTGGAAATAAACACCAGCGGTGTGGACCGCTGCGGTGGATTCCTGCCGACGGAAGATATGGTCCGCAGATTCCGGGAAGTGGGCGGAAAGATCGTCACAATCGGTTCCGATGCCCACCAGAGCCGCCGGGTGGGGCAGTACGCCTTTGAAGCCTGCGATATTTTGAAAGATATCTTCGGCTATGTGTGTACCTTTGAAGACAGAAAACCGATTTTCCATAAATTATAAGAAATCAACCGCCATCCGGGTTCGGATGGCGGTTGTTGACTTTGAATGGAAAAATGGTATAATAGAATAGATTTAATATGGATAACTATTGATATTATGGCAGGTTATTGATTTATGGCTACAAAAAAGCAAGAACAGTACGGAAATTCCAGTATCTCCATGCTCAAGGGCGAAGAGCGGGTCCGCAAACGTCCTGCGGTTATCTTCGGCTCCGATGATCTGGAAGGCTGCAAGCACGCGGTATTTGAGATCCTCTCCAATGCCATCGACGAAGCAAGAGAGGGCCATGGCGATACCATCATCGTCACCCGGTATGAAGACCTTTCCGTTGAGGTCGAGGACTTTGGCCGGGGCTGTCCCGTGGACTATAACGAAAAGGAAAAGCGCTACAACTGGGAACTGGTTTTCTGCGAAATGTACGCCGGCGGCAAGTACGGCGAAAACGGAGAAAACTACGAATACTCCCTGGGCCTCAACGGCCTGGGCTCCTGCGCCACCCAGTATGCCTCGGAATTTTTCGATGCAACGGTGCGCCGGGACGGATTCCGCTACGATCTGCACTTTGAAAAGGGCAGAAACAAGGGCGGCCTCAAAAAAGAACCCACGGACCGGGGCCGCAAGACCGGTTCCTGCTTCCACTGGCGCCCCGACAAGCAGGTTTTTACCGATATTAACATTCCTGTTGAATATTACCGGGATGTTCTGAAGCGGCAGGCGGTGGTCAATAAGGGCATCACCTTCAAGTTCCGCAACCAGGTGGGTAAAAAGTTCGAGGAAGAAACCTTCTGCTACGAAAACGGCATCCGCCAGTATATCGAGGAAATGGTGGGAGACAATGCCTTTACCATGCCCACCTACTGGGAAACCGAGAGAAGAGGCCGGGATGCAGAGAACCGGCCGGAGATGAAGCTGAAGATCACCGCTTCCTTCTGCTTCAGTAAGCAGGTAAGCCACACGGAGTATTACCACAACTCCTCCTGGCTGGAGTACGGCGGCAGCCCCGACCGGGCGGTGCGCTCCGGCTTTGTCAGCGCTTTTGACAAATACCTCCGGGATAACAATAAATACACCAAGAACGAGAGCAAGATCATCTACCAGGACATCCAGGATGCCCTGGTGCTGGTGACCAACTGCTTCTCCACCATCGGCTGCTTTGAAAACCAGACCAAAAAGAGCGTCAACTCCAAGTTCACCCAGGAGGCTATGACCGCCTTCTTCAAGGAGCAGCTGCAGGTCTGGTTCATTGAAAACAAGCAGGAGGCCGACCGGGCCGCCGAGCAGATTCTCATCAACAAGCGGGCCCGTGAGTCTGCGGAAAAGACCAAGAGCAACATCAAGAAGAATTTGAGTGCCAAGGTGGACATTGCCAACCGGGTCCAGAAATTCGTGGACTGCCGCAGCAAGGATGCATCTGTCCGGGAACTCTACATCGTGGAGGGCGACTCCGCATTGGGCTCCGTCAAGCTGAGCCGGGATGCCGAATTCCAGGGCATCATGCCGGTCCGGGGTAAGATCCTCAACTGTCTGAAGGCGGACTACAACAAGATTTTTGCATCTCCCATCATCACAGATCTGATGAAGGTCCTGGGCTGCGGCGTGGAGATCCAGGGAAAGAAGGCCAAGGACCTGTCCTCCTTCGATATCGATAACCTGCGCTGGAACAAGGTGGTCATCTGTACCGATGCAGACTACGACGGTTTCCAGATCCGCACCCTGATTCTGACGATGATCTACCGGCTGTGCCCCACTCTGATCCGGGACGGCTTTGTGTATATCGCAGAATCCCCCCTCTTTGAGATCACCTGCAAGGACAAGACCTGGTTTGCCTACACGGAGGGCGAAAAGGCCAGGATCCTCAAGGACCTGGAGGGCCAGAAGGTGAAGATCCAGCGGTCCAAGGGTCTCGGTGAGAACGATCCCGAGATGATGTGGATGACCACCATGAACCCCGAGACCCGGCGGCTCATTAAGGTCATGCCCGAGGACGCGGAGCGGACAGCCCACTATTTTGATGTGCTGCTGGGCGATGCCCTGGCGGAGCGGAAGAATTTTATTGCAGAAAACGGCGCGAAATACCTTGAACTCGCCGATATTTCCTAAGCGGGCAGGGCCCGCGGCCATTTCGCTCTGGGACAATGAGGAAGAAACCTCCATTGATGCCCGGTAACGAAACAGCAATTATGTATGGAATTGTTTGATAAAGGAACACATTATGGCAAAGAAGAAGCAAGAACCCGAAAAGAAAAAGAAAATTGATACCTCCGGTGTGGTGGGTCTGGTGGGCTCCACCACGGAGCAGGCCATCTCCGAGACCCTGGAGCTGAACTACATGCCCTATGCCATGTCGGTCATCGTCTCCCGGGCGATTCCTGAGATCGACGGCTTCAAGCCCTCTCACCGGAAGCTCCTGTACACCATGTACAAGATGGGCCTCTTAACCGGTGGCCGGACCAAGTCTGCAAACATTGTGGGCCAGACCATGAAGCTGAATCCCCACGGTGACGCGGCTATTTACGAAACCATGGTCCGCCTTGCAAAGGGCAACGAGACCCTGCTGCATCCCTTTGTGGATTCCAAGGGTAACTTCGGTAAGGTCTACTCCCGGGACATGGCCTATGCGGCTGCCCGGTACACCGAGGCCAAGCTGGATCCCATCTGCGCAGAGCTTTTCAAGGACATCGACTCTGACACCGTGGACATGGTGGATAACTACGACGCCACCATGAAAGAGCCCAGCTTGCTCCCCACCACCTTCCCCAATGTGCTGGTGAGCGCCAACCAGGGCATCGCCGTAGGCATGGCAAGCAATATCTGCTCCTTTAATTTGAAGGAGGTCTGCGATACGGCCATCGCACTGATGAAGAATCCCAACCACGACATTCTGGAAACCCTGCCGGGTCCGGATTTCTCTACCGGCGCGGAGCTTCTCTTCGATGAGGCAACCACCCGTGAGATTTATTCCACCGGCCGGGGCAGCTTCAAGCTGAGAGCCAAGTGGCGCTATGTCAAGGAAGGAAACCTCATCGAGATTACCGAGATTCCCTATACCACCGCCACTGAGATCATCATGGACAAGGTGGCAGAGCTGATCAAGGCCGGCAAGATCAAGGAAATCGCCGATATGCGTGATGAAACCGATCTGGGCGGTCTGAAGCTGACCATTGACTTAAAACGGGGTGCGGAGCCTGAAAAACTGATGCAGAAGCTCTTCCGGATGACCACCCTCCAGGACAGCTTCCCCTGTAACTTCAATATCCTCATCGCCGGTATGCCCAGAGTGATGGGCGTGGGCGAGATTCTGGAGGAGTGGACCGCCTGGCGCACCGACTGTGTCAAGCGCCGTCTTTTCCATCAGATCGGCAAAAAGGAAGATCGGCTCCATCTGCTCAAGGGCCTGGAGCGGATCCTGCTGGATATCGACAAGGCCATCCGCATCATCCGGGAAACGGAGCTGGAAAGCGAAGTGGTGCCCAACCTGATGATCGGCTTCGGCATCGATGAGATCCAGGCAAACTACGTTGCGGAAATCAAACTGCGCAACATCAACAAGGAATACATCCTCAAGCAGACCCGGGCCATCGATGATCTGGAAGCAGAGATTGATGATTTGAAGGATACGCTGAATTCCAGCCGGAGGCTGAAGAATCTGATCATCAAGGAGCTCCAGGCGGTTTCCGACAAGTTTGGAAAACCCCGGAAAACCGAGATCATCTATGATGTGACCGAAGCCGCGGTGGAAGAGGAAGTGGAGGAGATTCCTGATTATCCTGTGACGGTGTTCGTTTCCAGAGAGGGTTATCTCAAGAAGATCACAGCCCAGTCTCTGCGAATGAGCGGTGAGCAGAAATTCAAGGAGGGAGACTCCCTGGACTTTTCCGCTGAAACCACAAACCGGGACGAACTGCTGGTATTTACCGACAAATATCAGTGCTATAAGGCCCGTCTCTCTGACTTTGCCGACGGCAAGGCATCCCAGCTGGGCGATTATCTGCCCCAGAAGCTGGGCTTCGAGGCCGGTGAGGCAGTGAAGCAGGTGGTGCTCTGCGGTGATTACAAGGGCTTCGTGCTGTTCTTCTTCGAAAACGGCAAGGTGGCCAAGGTACCCCTGTCTGCCTATGAGACCAAAACCAACCGAAAGAAGCTGACCGGTGCCTACAGCGACAAATCCCCTGTGAAGGCCATCCTGGGCATGACAGGGGATGACCAGGTGGCAGTCTATTCTTCCGACGGCCGCTGCGCCATCTTTGCAACGGCCCAGCTGCTGCCCAAGACCACAAGAAACACCCAGGGTGTGGCAGTCATGACGCTGAAGAAAAAGGCTGCGGTGGAAAGGACGGCCCTTCTGGGAGAAAGCGGCATCGTCAATCCCGGCCGCTACCGCAGCAAGACCATTCCCTCCGCCGGTGCCATTGTGAAGCCGGAGGACATGGGACAACAGCAGGAAAGCTTTGAAGTATAACTGCAGGAGGAAGATTCGATGAAAGAAATCTGGCATAAGTGCAAATGGATTGTGGATACAGTTCTGGGCAGTACTGTTTTTGCCCTTGGATTTTCCCTGTTCCTGGCGCCCAATGACATGAGTGCCGGCGGCATCTCCGGTCTGGCTCTGATTTTTGTGGAGCTGACAAAGCTGGGCTCCGTGGGTACGCTGTCCATTCTGATCAACCTGCCCCTGTTTATTCTGGGCGGTGTGAAGATCGGAAAGAAGTTCTTTGCAGGTTCTCTTCTGGGCATGATGCTCAGTTCCGTGCTCATTGACCTGTTTGCGCTGATCCCGTTTCCTGTGCTGGATCCGCTGATCAGTGTGCTCTACGGCGGCGTGATCTGCGGCGCGGGCCTCGGAATTGTATTTATTTCCGGCACATCCACCGGCGGTTCCGATATTCTGATCCGGCTGCTGAAGCTTAAATACCGGAATGTGCCCATCGGACAGATTTCCCTGTGCTTTGATGCCCTGGTGGTGATCCTGACGGGCCTGGTTTTCCATGACGTGACCAAATCGCTGTACACCGGCATCACCGTGTTCCTGTGCAGCCAGGTCATCGACGCGGTGGTCTACCGGTTCGACTACTCCAAGGTGGCGCTGATCATTTCTTCTGAGCATCAGAAGATCGCCGATGCCATCGGCAAAAGATTGGACCGGGGCGCTACACTTCTGCACGGTGAGGGCAGTTATACCCACCGGGAAATGAAGGTGGTTCTGGCGGCAGTCAAGAAGCAGCAGGTGGCGGAACTGAAGGAACTGGTGATGGAGATCGATCCCAGAGCCTTTGTGATCGTTCAGGAGGCCCACCAGGTTCTGGGCGACGGATTCTCCAGATATTCCAAGGATTCTCTGTAAAAAAGGAGGGGGCAATATGAAACGGCGCATGATCTGTCTGATCGTGGTGCTGGCGGCGGTGCTTGGTGGCTGTTCCTGGATGGACGGCACCTACGTTTCGGTAACGCCCCACCATGAGCAGCTCTCCGAGGCACAGACCGGTACCCTTTTTGCAGAAAACTATTCCCAGCTGCGGCAGCTGATGACGGAGCTGACGGAAGCAGGTACCGAAAGTGCGGTCATCTATGTTCCGGACTACGACCAGACCCAATTGGAACAGGGCATGGAGAATGCGGTGCGCTACATCAGCACAGTCCTTCCCGTGGGTGCCTATGCCATTGAACGGGTGGATTATGAGATCGGCGTCAGCAGCGGACAGCCTGCGGTGTCGGTCAATATTACATATCTGCATGGCCGCTCTGAAATCCGGATGATCCGAAAAGTCAAGGATATGGACATTGCCCGGGAGCGGATCGAAACCGCGCTGGAGAACTGCGATGCCAGCCTGGTGCTGTATGTGGAAGAGTATGCGGCTATGGATCTGGAGCAGCTGGTGGAGGACTATGCGTCGGAAAATCCGGATGCGGTGATGGAGGTGCCCCAACTGTCTGTGGGCTTCTATCCGGAGCAGGGCCCCAGCCGGGTGCTGGAACTGAAGTTTACCTACCAGACCAGCCGGGACGCGCTGCGGAGTATGCAGAATCAGGTGCAGCGTGTGTTTGCCTCGGCCTCCCTTTACATCAACCAGGAGGATGCGGATGTGCAGAAGTATGCACAGCTGTTTTCCTTCCTGACGGAGCGTTTTGACTATCAGATCGAAACTTCCATTACGCCGTCCTACAGCCTCCTGTGCCACGGTGTCGGCGACAGCAGAACCTTTGCTATGGTGTATGCCACCATGTGCCGCCAGGCGGATCTGGAGTGTCAGGTCGTGACGGGAACCAAAAACGGCGAAGCCTGGTACTGGAATCTGATCTGTGAAGACGGGATTTATTATCATGCGGATCTGCTGGAGAGCCGTGAGGCGGGACAGCTGGTCAAGCTGTCGGACAGTCAGATGGCTGGCTATGTATGGGATTATTCGGCCTATCCTGCGGCGGGAGGCATGGAGCCTGCTGCCACAGAAGCTACGGAATAAAAAAGAAGAGGACGGGTTTCCGTCCTCTTTTGCATTTGTGCTTTAGAAGCTTTAACACCCGAAAAGGAAGCAGCAGCTTTTGCATCTGCTTCTATAATGGAGCGGGTGACGAGGCTCGCTTACATTTTCGCCGGAGGCGAAAATTATGGACTTGACCCCGTCGAGCCGGGGTCAAGCAGGTGTCCCCCGGACACCTGCATTTAATCTTTCGAGCCATCGCCACCACGAAAAAAAGAAAGACCAGCCATTTGGCTGGTCTTTCTTCTTATGGAGCGGGTGACGAGGCTCGAACTCGCTACCTCCACCTTGGCAAGGTGGCGCTCTACCGGATGAGCTACACCCGCAACGAACAAAATGAATTATAGCACGATTTTTGAAATTGTCAAGCCTTTTTGAAAAAATAATTATAAATCATTCTGCACGGTGAATGGACCGCCGGGCATCGAAACCCTCCGGATAGCGCTGCTTCAGTTTTTCAATGTTGGCAGCCATGATCTCCTCCAGGGAAAGGTCCAGCGCAGTGGCAGTTTCAGCCAGATACCAGCAGATGTCACCCAACTCCTTTGCCAGCTTTTCCCGGTCCAGCTCATGGCCCTGGGCCAGCCATTTCTTCACAATGTCGATGGCCTCGCCGGACTCGCCGCACAGCCCCATCACGCCGTTGATGAGCACATCTTTTTTGCTCAGTTCCGGATTCAGGGTGGTCATGGCCAGTTTCTGATATTCATTGATCGTCATTTTTACACATCCTTCCGGCATTTATTATAGCTTCCTTTTCTGGAAAAGTCTACCTTGCGCTTTTAGATATTTGGCAGTATAATGAGGAAAAACCGAAGAGGAGTTTTGCTTATGAGAGAGCAGATTGTGGGAAAACAGTTTGACGAGGAGCGGGCACTGTACTATTTGCAGCATACAGACGTGGTGGACTGCGTTTTTGCGGGCCCTGCCGACGGAGAGTCCGTGCTGAAGGAAGCCCGGGATGTGGGCGTGAAGGACTGCAGCTTCTCCCTGCGGTATCCCCTGTGGCATGTGCAGGGCTTCAAGATGGAAAATTCCACCATGGATGAGCTGACCCGTGCCGCCATCTGGTATGCCTGCGACGGTGAGATCAAGGATTCCACCCTGGGCGGCATCAAGGCTGTCCGGGAGTGCCGGAATATCAGCCTCACCGGATGCGACATCGTGTCCCAGGAATTTGGCTGGAAGTCCAGTGATATACAGCTGAAGGATACCTCCGTCACCGCCGAGTATATTTTCATGGACAGCCGGAACGTGAAGCTGGACAATGTGAAGATGAAGGGCAAATACTCCTTCCAGTACATGGAGAATCTGGAGATCCGGAATTCTTACCTGGATACCAAGGACGCCTTCTGGCACAGCAAGAATGTGACGGTGGTGGACAGCACCCTGAAAGGTGAGTATCTGGCATGGTTTTCTGAGGGCCTGACCCTGATCAACTGCCACATCACCGGCACCCAGCCCCTGTGCTACTGCAAGGATCTGAAGCTTATTAACTGCACCATGGAGGGTACTGACCTGTCCTTCGAGTACTCCGATGTGGAAGCTGAGATCCGGGGCCATGTGGACTCCGTGAAGAACCCCAGAAGCGGCAATATCACCCTGGATTCCGTGGGTGAGATTATCATGACCGACGATGTGGTGATGGAGTGCGCCGGAAAAGTACATATCCGATAAAAAAGCACCCGGCTCCGAAAGGAGCCGGGTTTTCGTTTAAACCTGAGTTCCGAAGAGGACGGTGCGGAAAAGCCGGGCAGTTTTTTCTTCGCCGATGGACTTCTTGAACACATCGGTGGAGGGGCCGCCGTGCTCCAGCAGACCTTCCACATAGACTGATGCCTTTTCCCGCTTGGGTTCTGCCTCGCAGGAGGGCGCTGCTTTTGCGGCATTCACAAATGCGGTCATGTACTGATGGGCTGCATCGTCAAAGGCGGGGGACTGAACCTTTTTGCACTTCTTGGACAGGCTCTGGGGCAGCTTGATTTCATCGTACCAGTGCTTGCCCAGGTCGTGGTCCGGCAGGAGATTGGTCCGGCCCTTGGCTTTGTCCAGAAGGGAAAGATCCGGCTGGCCGACCATGGTGTCGTAGAGTTCGTAGATCAGCGTGTCGTTACCCATGGCATGGACCCGGTCGTAGGACAGCAGGGGCATATCCACATCCCGGGGGTTGATGATCAGAGTATCCATTTTCATCAGACCGAAAAAGCCGGAGGCGGTCATGACGGATACCCAGCCGAGTCCCTCTGCGGTGTATGCCTGGATGGAAAACTTCATGCCGTTCGCCTTCAGATTTTTGTAGTCGCCGGCATCGACTTCCGTCAGAGGATACTGCTTTTCAATGGCTTTCAGAAGTTTGTCAATCATGCTTTGGCCTCCCCGAATTTGTACTCAGCCAGACCTGCCTTGTGCAGCATCAGCACACCAAGCATCAGACACAGCTGGGAAACGGTGTTGATGCTCTGCTCTGCCCAGTTGACCCAGGCAAGGGAGGAGTCCTGGCTGGACATATAGCCCATGCCCATGGCGCAGACAAAGGACAGCACGAACAGGGCAATAACACGCTTTTTCTTCATTCCGGCGGCCATAATGCTTAAAACAGCGCACATTCCGCCGAGGCCCACCACCATCATCATGATGAACACAAAGCTGCCGGAGAAGACTGCAGGGGCGGCGGAGAGGGCCACGGCATCCCTGCGCTTCCAGCACAGCATACCGATGAGGCTCAGACCCACCATCAGAAGACCCATGGAGTTGACCGGCAGGAACATCTGCTCCAGAGGCTGAAAATCGCAGATACCGGCTGCATACAGCAGCTTCCACAGGGCCTTGCAGAAGCCGGCAGTGAAGACATTGATACAGCCGGCGGCCAGCAATGCATAAGCACCCTTGACCATTTTGCTGTACAGATCCCGCAGCAGAATCACCGCGGTGACACCGAAGAAGGCCACGGGAACAAAATCCATCAGTCCCATGGCAATGCTGAAATCATGCATAATAATCTCTCTCTTTCCGAAAGAGGGCCATCTTCCGATGGCCCTCTTTGTGTGTTAGTTCTGCTTGTTCAGATGATATACGGGCAGGAAGGGGATGATGATGGGGGTCTTGTCGGCGTAGGCCTTGTACTCGGCGTTATTGCCGTAGCGGGCCATCTGACGCTTTTCAAGACGCTGGGCACCGTTGAACATGATGAACACGATGAGAATGTAGGCAATGATCACGGTGATCCACTGGCCGGCACCCTGGAGAATGTCCAGCGCAGACACGGTAACGCCGGTCCAGAACAGAATCTCACCGAAGTAGTTGGGGCAGCGGACGATTTTGTACAGCTGCTCGGTGGCTACCATATCGGGCCGCTTTGCCTTCTGCTGGGACTTCTGCTGATCGGCAACAGCCTCCAGACCGATGCCGAAGGCGGAGATGGCAATGCCGATCCACTGGCAGAGGGAGGCAGCTTCGCCGTTGAACAGCCGGAAGGCCACACCGGAGGTCTGGGACACATACAGGATGCCCATGAAGACCCACATGAAGAACTTGACAAAGACGGGCACTTCGCTGCCGGTGGCTTCTGCCAGGGTCTTGCGGTAGGCTGCATTTTTGATCTCCCGGATCAGCAGGAAGCCGGAAAGCCGGAAGCCGTAGATGATAAACAGGGCGAACTGCACATAGTGGGCAAGGCCTGCATTGGGGTAGATGCCCAGCAGACTCATAACGGCCATGGCAGCACCGATGACGGCAACGGAGAAGCCGTAGCCGATGGACATAAAGTAAACGTACTTCTTAAAGCCGCACAGACATACCAGCAGGCTCAGGGCAAAGAAGATGCCAAGATGGGTCCAATTCCACATGATGCATTACTCCTTTCCGAAGTAGCCCTTGATGTACTCAGCAAAGCTTGCATCACCGGTCTCGGTGTCACCCACCAGATCGTGGCTCAGGGTCCACTTGGAGAACAGGATGATGTCGTGCTTGCCGGCCTTCTTGATCTTGGGCAGGTTAGCCAGGATACCGAACAGCCAGATGGGAGCCCACTTGATCTTCACGGGCTTGCCGGCTGCGGCGAAGCACATGTCGGCCATTTCCAGATAGGTGTAGGTCTCCTTGCCGCCTACGTTGTAGGTGACATTGGTGTCGTTCATGTGCTCGATGATGAAGGCTGCAAAGTCGGGGCAGTCCACCACATTGGCCTTCACGCCGCCGTAACCCTTCAGCAGCTGCATCTCGCCCTTATCGATGTAGGGCTTGAAGACCTTGGCGATATCGTAGAAATAGCCGGTGGGACGGTAGATGACGTACTCCATGTCGCCCTTCTTGATGTCCTGCTCCAGCAGGTACTTGGCGTGGAGCATGGGCACTTCCTCTGCGCCGGGCTGGTCGCAGGAAATGACGGAGATATAGTTGAACTTCTTGACGCCGGCACGGACGCACTCGTTATAGAAGTTCAGATTGCCATGGTAGTCGATGTCATAGGAAGTGACCTTGGTGGAAGCGCCGGTCAGGCCCATGGTGGTGATGGCGATGTCAGCACCCTCGCACAGACCCTTCAGAGTCTCGGGGTTGGTGGCATCGATGGAAACGAAGGTGTACTTGCCCTCGCAGCCTTCTACGGGGCGCTCCTTCAGGTCAGCAGCAACCACCTCATGGCCAGCTTTGCACAGGCACTTCAGAATTTCGGCACCCAGATTACCAAAGGCACCGGCCAGAACGATTTTCATAGTAAGTTCCTCCTGTTATATATGAATGCAATGATTCGTGTATCGATACCGAGCGGTACCCAATGGTGTCGGGAATACGGCCCAGCCTGGACACGAATTGTCAGCGGCGACTCGCCGCTTATTTTTTGTTCTTTTCCTTGGAACGCTTGTCGTTGATGATCTTCATGTGTTCAGCGGTGATGAGCTCCACATTGTTCTCTCTTGCCCAGTCCACGCAGCCCTTCAGCACGACAGACAGGAACACGCGGGGCACATTCAGAATGGTCTCCAGGGCCTCATCGGTGAACTTGATCTTGTCATCGGTCCGGTCAGCGGCATAACGGACGGAGTCCAGGCTCTGCTTGCGCATGGGCAGCAGTTCAGCCCGCATCCAGGTCTTCCGGTGGAACCAGAAGTTCTTGGAGTCCCGGTAGCCGTAGTCAACAGGCAGGGGCGGGAAGTCCTTGGCCTTGACGCCGTTGATGATGGCATCGGCGTACTTCTTCTTCATGAGAATCTTGTCAATCTTCAGAATGAAGTGGGCACCGAACTTGGAGGTGATGCCGTTGAAATCGTGGTAGGGGGGCTCGTAGCCATTCAGCTCGCCGGGCATATCGTTTTCGGCGTGATCCAGCTCCCGGACCCAGGTGCATTCGATGGCCTGGATGGCATCGCTCAAAACCATGGGGCGCTTTTCACCGGTCTCTTCCTCAATCATGCTCTTCTCCAGACGGAACTGGCACTTGGGCATTTTGTCCTCGGGCTTGTCGCCGGGCCAGGAAAGCTTGACGCACTCTTTGAAGGTCTTGGGCTTGTCGTCCACAAAGTTGATGGCGCACTTGCCGGTGCGCAGAATGTTCTGGGCAGTATTGGAGGAGTTGCGGCAGGAAAGCAGCATGGCGTAGTAGTCCTTGCCGGCAACATAGTAAGGCTGCACCAGAGAGTAGGGGCCCAGGGTGGTGGAGCCGTCTTCGCAGAGGGTGCTGATGACCACGGTGGGCATGGGGAAAAACAGGGAGGTCTGGTAGAAATTGTCTACCACGCGCAGGTTTTCAAAACTGGACATGGGAATCTCTCCTTTTTCAGTTGATACGCAGGAGGACACCTTTCAGTTCATCGAAATCCTTTCCGGCAACAGTCCAGGTCAGCATGGCCTCTGCGATAAATTCTGCGGTAAAATCATCCCGGCAGAATTTCCGAACGGGGGAGGCGATCTGACTTCTCAAAACACTGTGATATCTGGAAGTAGCGCCGGTATAGCTGATGGCGGCAGCTTCATCCCGGAAAATGGGATCGTACTCTTCCATGAAAAGCCGCAGCTTTTCATAAACAGTAAGAAGCACCGGTTCCAGAGTTTCAGAACCGTCTGCACAGCTTTGGATGGCTGCAACACAGGCTTTCCAGTCGCTGAGCATGAAGGTAGCCACCAGTTCTTCCTTGGAAGAATAGTAGTTGTACACCGTTCCCACACCCACGCCGCAGCCCTTGGCTACGGAACGGATGGTCATGGCGCTGAAACCGGACTGCTCGATCTGGCGGCGGGCTTCTTCGGCAAGCCGCTGGGGCAGGTTTTCGATGATCTTAGGCATGGTTCCTCCTTTGTGAACACGTTCACTAAAATTATAAGTCTATTTTTATCGATTGTCAAGATTCCCGGGGGAATATTGGTATTTTGCATGAATACAGTTTAGCAGAGAAAGGGAGGGGTTGTCAAATTGCAGTTTTCTGCGCAGTGTGCGGTGACATCTCGGGCCTGATTGGCCGGTAGTAATCGTTACGCCACAGGTCCCTCCCGATTCGTAACGGTGGCAGTCAAATTACAGTTTATAGGGAAGCGGATTGCCACGTCGGCCTTTTCAGGCCTCCTCGCAATGACATGGAAACTTGGTGGTTGGCTGCACTAAAAATGGTGCGGAATATGTCGAAAACTACCGTCATTGCGAACCAGTGCGCACACTGGTGTGGCAATCCGTTTTCTAATGTGGAGCCGACCCCGAACGGACTCGTTTACATTTTCTGCTGCGCAGAAAATTATGGAGTCATCGCCGTCCAGCCGGCGATGAGCAATATGCCACCGGCATATTGCATTTGATCTTTCGAGTCCGTTCTCTCAGAAAGCAAAAAAGAAGTCATCCCAAAAGGGATGACTTCTTTTTTGGCGACCCCGAACGGACTCGAACCGTCGACCTCCAGCGTGACAGGCTGGCGTGCTAACCGACTGCACCACAGGGCCAGAACACGATGGATTATAGCAGAAAGAATCGGTTTTGTAAAGAGCAAAATCGAAAAAAGTCCAATAATTTTTCTGTTGCCATGTGTCGGGGAATTTTGTATACTAAAGTCAGAAAACAATCCGAAAGGAGTAAATATTATGGGTCTTATCAAAGCGATTACCGGTGCAGCCGGCGGTGTACTGGCTGATCAGTGGAAGGAGTATTTTTACTGTGAGGCGCTCAGCGGCGATACGCTGGTTACCAAGGGTAAAAAGAAGGTTTCCGGCCGTTCCTCCAACACCAAGGCGGTAGAGAATATCATTTCCACCGGCTCCGTTGTGGCAGTGGCCGACGGTCAGTGCATGATCATTGTGGAGCAGGGCAAGGTGGCGGAAATCTGCGCTGAACCCGGCGAATTTGTCTACGATGCTTCCACCGAGCCTTCCATCATGGCAGGCGACCTGGGTAATTCCATCGGAGAAGTATTCAAGAACATCGGCAAGCGCTTCACCTTCGGAGGCGAAGCACCCAAGGACCAGCGGATCTACTACATCAACACCAAGGAAATCATCGGCAACAAGTACGGCACTCCCGGTCCCGTGCCCTTCCGGGTGGTGGATCAGAACATCGGACTGGATATCGATATTTCCATCCGCTGCTTCGGCGAGTATTCCTACCGGATCACGAACCCCATTTTGTTCTATACCAATGTCTGCGGCAACGTGACGGCTGACTACGACCGCGCTCAGATCGACTCCCAGCTGAAGACCGAGCTGCTGACCGCACTGCAGCCTGCTTTTGCTAAGATTTCCGCTTTGGGTATCCGTTATTCCGCGCTGCCCGGCCACACCATGGAGATGGCCGATGCGCTGAACGATGTGCTGAGCAAAAAATGGAGAGACCTGCGGGGCGTGGAGATCGTGTCCATGGGCGTTTCCTCTGTGAAGGCATCCGAGGAAGACGAGGCCATGATCAAGGAGCTGCAGCGCAGCGCCGTTTACCGCAATACCAATATGGCAGCTGCCAAGATGGTGGATGCCCAGGCCGAGGCTATGAAGGCTGCTGCCTCCAACGCAGGCGGTGCCATGATGGGCTTCATGGGCATGAACATGGCGCAAACCGCCGGCGGCTTAAATGCCAACCAGCTGTTCCAGATGGGTCAGCAGCAGGCTGCCCAGGCTCCCGCCGCCCCTGCAAACGGCTGGCAGTGTGCCTGCGGCCATGTGGCCACCGGCAAGTTCTGCCCCGAGTGCGGCGCAAAGAAGCCTGCAGCGGCAGGCTGGACCTGCTCCTGCGGCAGCGTCAACAAGGGCAAGTTCTGCCCCGAATGCGGCGCCAGGAAGCCTGCCGACGCAGTCCAGTACAAGTGCGACAAGTGCGGCTGGGAGCCCGAAAAGGGCGCAACGCCTCCCAGATTCTGCCCCGAGTGCGGCGATAAGTTCGACAACGACGATATTGTCTGATTCTGACGCTTGAAAGGAGACAGCCATGGCAACGCAAGTTACCAATTATCAGTGCCCGGGCTGTACCGGACCGCTGCAGTTTTCACCTACCACGGGAAAACTGGAATGTGAATACTGCGGCGGCAGCTATACATCGGCGGAAGTTGAGGCATTCTATGCCGAAAAGAACCGGAAGGCAGCGGAGCGGACCGCAGCTCCGGCAGATGACCGGTGGGGAGAAGATGCGGCCCATATGCGGGCCTACAGCTGCCCCTCCTGCGGCGCGGAACTGCTCTGCGACGATACCACCGCAGCCACCGCCTGTCCCTATTGCGGCAACCCCTCTGTGGTGCCCAGCCAGTTTGCAGATGTGAAACGGCCGGACTATGTGATTCCCTTCAGGGTGGAAAAGGACGCAGCGGTGGCGGCGCTGAAGCAGCACTACAAAGGAAAACCGCTGCTGCCCGGCAGCTTTGCAAAAGAAAGCCATCTGGAAGAGGTCAAGGGTGTCTATGTGCCCTTCTGGCTCTACGATGGGCAAGCCCATGCGGATGTGACGTTCTCTGCCACCCGTAGCCGGGTGCATACCACCCCCAATGAGCGGATCACCACCACAGAGCATTACCGGGTACTGCGCTCTGGTAAGGTGGCCTTTGAAAAGGTTCCGGTGGACGGCTCCACCAAGATGCCGGATTCCCACATGGATGCCATCGAGCCCTATGACTATGAGCAGATGGAGCCCTTTTCCATGTCCTACTTACCGGGATTTCTGGCGGATAAATACGACGTCAGCCCCGAAGAATGTGCCGCCCGGGCGGAGGAGCGGTGCCGAAACAGTGCCATACTGGCCATGGAGAGCACCGTCACCGGCTACAGTACCTGCGCGGTACAGCATGCCGATGTGCGCATTGACCGGAAAGAGCCGGGGTATGCGCTGCTGCCGGTGTGGCTCTTAAGCACCAAATGGCAGGGAAAGAATTACCTCTTTGCCATGAACGGCCAGACCGGAAAACTCATCGGCGATCTGCCTGTGAGTATGGGAAGACTGGCAATCTGGTTTGCCGGACTGTTTGCGATCATTGCCGCACTGGCAACGCTTGCCTTCGAAATTGAAGCAGGTTTGATCTGCGGAGCAGTTTTATCGGCGATTATATGCGCCGTTATGGCAGGCTCCATGAAGACGGCCAATCTTCAGTCCCATGCAAATGCGTATATCCCGTCTTCCGGTGTGACATTGACCGGAAGTGCGGACCGCTTTATCCACAGAACCGTGTCCCGTCAGCCCATCAACCGGAATCAGCCCGGTCCGGGAAAGCGATAAGAAAAACAGCAGGCGAAGGCCTGCTGTTTTTTGCGTGCCGGCTCTTCAGGGGCAGGTGTTTCTTCCAAAAGATGACAAAAGCCCGGGTTTTGTTGATGAAAACCAAAAAATAATCACCAAAAATGTGCAAAATATCCAGTTTCTGATTGACAATCCGATGGTTTCCATCTATACTATTTCTGTATCACTTTACCATGAGGAGAAATGCGGAAATGGTTAAGAAATGGGATGTGACCATCCCCCGGCTGTCCGGCAAGTATGTCAGAACAGCCTATATCTATCTGCCGGAGTGCTACGAAGAGGACGAACTGAGAAGATACCCGGTCCTTTATATGTTCGACGGACACAATGTGTTTTTCGATGCGGATGCCGCCTTCGGAAAATCCTGGAATATGACAAGCTACTTGCTTTGGACCCGGAAGAATCTGATCGTGGTGGCGGTGGAATGCAACAAGAAGGGCAACAACCGACTGAAGGAGTATTCTCCCACCAGCTTTGAAGATGGCAGATTCGGTAAAATCACCGGCAAGGGAAGAACCTATATGAACTGGCTGGTGAAGGAACTGAAGCCCTACATCGATGCCAATTACCGGACTCTGCCCGACAGAGCCCACACGGCCATTGCCGGTTCCTCCATGGGCGGTCTCATGAGCCTGTATGCTGCCACCTGCTACAATAAGGTGTTTTCCAAAGCAGCCTGCCTGTCTCCCAGTCTCTGGACCAATCCGGAGAAACTGAAGGAACTGATCGGCAAGGCAAAGATCGCGCCGGATACCACCATCTATATGGATTACGGCAGCGAGGAGCGTTCCAATCATCCTGTGCAGAAACAGGCGCTGGCGGATATGAGCCAGCTTCTGCTGGAGAAGAATGTAAATCTGGCATTTCGCATCATTCCCGGCGGCAACCACTCAGAGGCCAGCTGGGAAAAGCAGATTCCTATTTTTATGGACTGCCTCGGATTATAATGAAGGAGAAAGAAGAGTAATATGGAAATTCGTTACGAAAAGCATTGGAGCGGCCACCTGAACCGCTTTATGGAGTTTAAGATCTACGGCTCCACCGGTAAGCCCGTCCTGTTCATCCCCTGCCAGGCAGGCCGGTTCTGGGACTTTGAGAGCTTCAAAATGACCGACACCTGGGCTCCCTGGATCGAGTCCGGTGAGGTGATGGTCTTCTCCTGCGACTCCATCGACAATGAAGCCTGGGCAGCTCTGGGCGCTGACAACCGCTGGAGAATCGAGAACCATGAGAAATGGTTTAACTATATCACCACGGAGCTGGTGCCCGCCATCAACCACATCGCAGGCCAGGCAAACGGCTTCCACCAGGGCATCATGACCTTCGGTGCATCCATGGGCGCCATGCACGCCGCTAACCTCTACTACCGCCGTCCTGACCTGTTCGACAGCTGCTTTGCCATCTCCGGCCTGTATGACAACAAGGAGTTCTTCGGCAGCTACTGCGATGACCTGGTCTACAACAACTGCCCCGCATTTTACCTGGCAAACATGCCCGAGGATCACTTCTACATGGACATGTACCGGTCTCAGAAGAGCCTGATCGTCATCGGTCAGGGCGCCTGGGAGGAGCCCCTGCTGGAGTCCACCCGGATGCTGGATACCGTCTGCTGCCGTAAGGGCATTCCCACCCGGTTTGAGTACTGGGGTCACGATGTGAACCACGACTGGCCCTGGTGGCACAAGATGGTTCCCACATACCTGCCCTGGCTGCTGGGTTAAGCTGTGAATAAACTACTGTAAGGAGTAGATACATATGAAAAATTTCGTATTCATTTCCCCCAATTTCCCCTTAACTTACTGGAAGTTCTGCCGTGAACTGAAGAACAACGGCATGCGCGTGCTGGGTATCGGCGACTGCCCCTATGATGAGCTGATGCAGGAGCTGAAGGACTCCATGCACGAGTACTACAAGGTTTCCTCTCTGGAAAATAACGACGAAGTGTTCAAGGCCGTTGCCTTCTTCACCTTCAAGTACGGCAAGATCGACTGGCTGGAGAGCAACAACGAGTACTGGCTGATGCGTGACGCATGGCTGCGGACCGAGTTCAACATCACCACCGGCCCCAAGCTCCATGAAATGGACAAGATCAAGTATAAGTCCGCCATGAAGGCCTACTACGAGGCAGCCGGTCTGCCCGTGGCCCGCTACCATCTGGTGGAGGGTCTGGAGGATGCGCTGGAGTTTGCCCACAAGGTTGGTTATCCTGTGGTTGTCAAGCCCGACAACGGCGTCGGTGCCAACAACACCTACAAGCTCAAGTGCGACGAGGATGTGGAGTTCTTCATCAATACCAAGGATGACAATGTCTACATCATGGAAGAGTTCGTTAACGGCTATGTCCAGACCTATGACGGCATCGTGGACTCCAAGGGCGAGATGCTCTTTGAATCCGGCAACATTACCCCCCTGTCTCTGATGGATATCGTCAACGACGGCGGCGACTCCGTTTACTATCTGGTCAAGGAGCTGCCCGAGAAGGTTCGCCAGGCAGGTCTGGCTACCATCAAGTCCTTTGGCGTTAAGAGCCGCTTCGTCCACCTGGAGTTCTTCATTCTGAATGAGGACCAGGAAGGCCTGGGCAAGAAGGGCGATGTGCTGGGTCTGGAAGTCAACATGCGTCCCGCAGGCGGCTTCACTCCCGAGATGTACAACTACTCCCAGGAGACCGACGTCTATAAGATCTGGGCTGACATGATCGCCTTCGACACCAACTACAAGGACATCGGCAATTCCCACTACTGCGCCTTCTACGGCCGCCGCGACGGCAAGCCCTACAAGTATGATGACTATGAAATCATGCACAAGTACGGCCACGCCATGAAGATGTGGGGCCGGATTCCCGATGCCCTGTCCGGTGCCATGGCAAACCAGATGTATGTTGCCAACTTCGACACCGAAGAGGAAATGATGCAGTACTACGCCGACCTGGCTGCTCTGCACGAATAAGCAAAAAATGAAAGGCTGCGGTTTTACCGCAGCCTTTTTCTTATTCCTTTACATTTTCCACAGCCGCTTTTCTTCTTCTGCGGCGGCGGGAGGTCCGCTGGTCCTCGGGGTCCGCCTTGGCAGCCCGGCGGGCATAGGCCTCGGCAGCCTCGGAGGTGGCCTCGTAGGTAAGTCTGCTGACCCGAACCAGTCCGTCGGGCTGTTCGGAAAGCCGCACCCGGATGAGGAACTTGCCGTGCTCCGGGCAGGTGGCCAGATCCATATACCGATGACCCGGCTGGGCAAACCACCGGGAGCCCAGCATTCTGCCTTCGCAGAGGGGGCATTTGTTCTCTTCGCCGGCCATGGCGGCAAGGGCCGCCCGTTTGTCCGCAAAATCATAATAGACCTGGCGGCAGATGCAGCCCGGAAGCTCTGCGCCGTGGAAGCCGTTTTCGTGGCTTTTCAGCGCCTGGTCATATTCCAGGGCGCCCCGCTTCAGATCCAGCTTTGCACAGATCAGCGCGGTGTGGTAGGCGTCGCCCAGAGCATCATGGGCAGGCCGGGTGGCCTCGATTCCAAAGACCTCCATAGCAGTCGTCAGCGCCTTCTGGGCGGTGGAGCCGTCGGTCTGGGCATTGAAGATCATCTGGGCATTGTACCATTTCTCGGTCCAGTCGGTGTCCAGACCGTGCAGCTGGAGATTTTCTCTCAGAATGCCGATGTCATCAAAGCCCCAGGTTAAGAATACGATATCCTCGCCGCACCAGGATATAAACTGCTCCATGGCACAATCGAAGGGAATGCCCTCTTCCTTCAGCCGGGATTCCTTGATGCCGGTGAGCTTGCTGACACGGCGGTTTAAGTGGCGGTAATATTTGGGCTTCACCATCACCTGGAATTCGTCGGTGACCTCCTGCTCTTCAGTCAACCGGACGGCGCCGATCTGAATGATCTCGCCCCGGATGTGTACCGGCAGCACCTTTTTTGCGGAAGGGGAACCGGGCCAGGGCTGGTTCCATTCCATATCCAAAACAATATAATTCATTGCAATAACCTCTGTTCATGGTCTTACCAATCATCATATCATATGCCGGTGCCGTCTGTAAACCAAAAGTTGAGAAAAGGCGAAAAATTAAGCAGTTTCCACGGAAGAATTCAGAAATCTCTGTCTGACACGCAAGAAGAAAACCGTCTGCACTACCAGCGTTACGAACCAGGATACGGGGTAGGAGATGTACAGCCACTGGGGGCTGTGAAAGGCCGGCAGCTGGAAAACCGTATAGACCCAGATCACACGGATGCCGCAGATGCCCAGAACGGAGATGATCATGGGGGTCAAAGACTGCCCATAGCCCCGCAGCGCACCGGTGGAAACGTCCAGCAGACCCAGCATGAAATAGGGCAGCGATACATAGGAGAAGCGGATCAGACCGTAGGCAATGGCTTCGGCGGAGTCGGTGATGTAGATGCTCAGCAGCTGCTCGCCGAAGGTCCGCAGGGCGGTTCCCATGGCAATGCCCACCACCAGCACACAGCCCTGGCAGATCCAGACGGTGTTGTTGGCACGGCGGTACTGCCGGGCACCCACATTCTGGCCTACAAAATTCACGGCTGTCTGCTGGAAGGAATTCAATGTGGCGTACAGGAAGCCTTCCAGATTCACCGCGGCGGAATTGCCGGAAACAAAAACATCACCGAAGGAATTGATGGAAGACTGGATGATCACATTGGAAATGGAGAACAGGGAGGACTGAATGCCCGCAGGCAGACCGATCCGCAGGATTTTCAGAAGCTGCTGCTTCTGAATCCGGATCCTGCCCAGCTCCAGCTTGCAGCTGTCCTTGCGTTTTGCCAGGGCTGCCAGGACCAGAATTGCGGCCATTGCCTGAGAAATGGCTGTTGCCAGGGCAACACCGGCCACATTCATATGGAAAACGGTCACAAAGATCACATTCAGTATCACGTTTACCACACCGGCCAGGGTCAGATAGATCAGGGGGCTTCTGGTATCGCCGGCGGCCCGCAAAATGGCGGCGCAGAAGTTATAAACCACAGTAAACGTAATGCCGCAGAAGTATATTTTCATGTATACGGCGGACAGCGGCAGGGTGTTCTCCGGCGTGTTCATCAGAATCAGTAGGGGCTCCGACAGCAGCAGTCCGATCACCGTCAGAACGATGCCGCCGGCTATGGCCAGGGGTACGGCGGTATGGACGGCGTTTCTGACCTGCTCATCGTCCCGGCTGCCGATGCCATGGGCAACGGAAACACCGACACCCACGGACAAACCGATGAACAGATTCACCAGCAGATTGGTCAGAGAGCTGGTGGCGCCTACGGCACCTACGGAAACACTGCCGCAGAATTTTCCGACCACGATCAGATCGGCCGCATTGAAAAGCAGCTGGAGCACGCTGGTCAGAATGATGGGCACTGTATATCGGATCACACCGGAAAGCAGGGGCCCTTCCAGCATGCTGCTCTGGTGTTTTTTTGCAATTTTCATGTGGGACACCTCCCGAAAAAATATCGGGTCCATTATATTGCGCTTTCTCATCAATTGCAATCCTTCCGGAAAAAGATTCCCAAAAAAGAAAACACCCATCCGGGAAGGATGGGTGTTTGAAAAAACGGATTACAGCAGGGACAGAGCTTCCTCGTCGGCAACCAGAGTGAAATCGGGATGCAGCTGCAGGATGGAAGCGGGAACCTTGGGGTCCACGGGGCCGGTCAGAGCAGCCTTGACAGCCTCTGCCTTGTTCTTGCCGTTGACGACCATCAGAACCTTCTTGGCCTGCATGATGCCCCAGATGCCCATGGTGTAGGCGTAGCGGGGAACATCGTCACGGCTGGCGAAGAAACGCTGGTTGGCATCGATGGTGGATTCAGCCAGCTTCACGCAGTGGGTGGCGGGGAAGAAGACCTCGTCGGGCTCGTTGAAGCCGATGTGGCCGTTGGGGCCCATGCCCAGCAGCTGCAGGTCGGTGTGCAGAGCGCCGATCAACTTGTCGTAGGCAGCGCACTCAGCCTCGGGATCCTCGGTCAGACCGCTGGGAATGTTGCAGTTGGCCTGGTCGATGTTCACATGGTCAAAGAGGTTATTGCGCATGAAGTAGGCATAGCTCTGGTCGTGATCCTTGCTCAGGCCGACGTACTCGTCCAGATTGACGGTCTTGACCTGGGAGAAGTCCAGCTCGCCGGCTTCGTACTTCTTGATCAGTTCCTTGTAGGTGCCCACGGGGCTGGAGCCGGTAGCCAGACCCAGAACACAGTCGGGCTTCAGGGTAACGACGGAGGCGATGATGGCAGCAGCCTTGACGCTGACATCAGCATAGTCTTTGGCACGAATCAGTTTCATAATAAGAAATCCCCTTTCCTGTAATGGATGAACTGTTCGGAATTTTGCATAAATTAAGTATAGCACTTTTCTTATTTTCTGTACAGTCCAAATTAAAAAAACAATTCAAAAATATAAACTTATCATTGTTCCCGGTGGGTTAGACAACTGGCCCTATTTTATGGTTTGAAATTGGTACTGGATTTATTGCCAGTCCCTGCTATGATAGGGATACAAACCCAAAGGGAGGGTAATGTATGAAACACAGCACACTGACAACAAAGAAAATTGTTTTTGCAGCACTGATGGCAGCGCTGACTGTGGTTGGCTCCGGCCTGCGGATTAAAGTCCCGGCAGGCATCGCCGGAACATCCGCATTCCATCTGGGCAATATTATGTGTGCCCTTTCCGGCATCCTGCTTGGCCCCTGGCTGGGCGGTCTGGCAGCGGGCCTGGGCAGCGCAATCTATGATATGTTTGATCCCGTGTATATTGCAGAATGCTGGTTGACTTTTCTGATGAAGGGTACCTACGGTGTTGTAGCCGGCCTGGTTTTCCACACGGGCA
The DNA here is from genome assembly GCA_015068305.1 of Oscillospiraceae bacterium. GTDB lineage: Bacteria > Bacillota > Clostridia > Oscillospirales > Oscillospiraceae > Faecousia. The sequence continues at coordinate 42,895 of SVKV01000008.1, read as the reverse complement.
AAAAGGAATGGAGCTACATCAAAGCTACCCTGGCATCAGTTGCCGGTGCTGCAACCTATGCGGTGCTGTACCTGGCCAAGAGCTATTTCAAGGCCATGATCGTTCAGGGCGTTGCCGCATCCGGCGCATGGATTGCCGTATTGGATAAACTGCCCGCCACCGTCTTCAACGCCGTGGTTGCCATTTTGTTTGCTCCCATGCTGGCATCGGCCATCCGTACCGGTCTGAAAAAGAACCATCTTTCTCTCGAATGAAAAAAGCCGCCTTGGGGGCGGCTTTTTTGTTTGCGAAATATTCACACTCTTCCTTTTTGATAGTGGTATAATATGAATCAAGGAAAGGGGAGATCTGTATGTCTTTTCAATCTATTATGTTTAACATCAACGCATCCCGGTCTGACCGGAAGCGGGACAGCCTGATTCCGCTGCCGCTGGGCATCACCGAATGCCGCAACATCTCCTATGGCAGCCATGGAAAGTGGAATCTGCTGGATGTTTACTATCCCACCGGCACCCGGGAGCCGCTGCCCACCATTGTGTCCATCCACGGCGGCGGCTATGTCTACGGCAGCAAGGAAATCTACCGCCGCTACGGCATGGATATGGCCCGCCGGGGCTTTGCCTTTGTGAATTTCAATTACCGTCTGGCACCCAAATGGAAATTCCCCACGCCCCTGTGGGATACCAACAGTGTACTGGAGTGGGTCTGCAGGAATGCGGCCCGGTACCATCTGGATCCGAAGCGCATCATCCTGGTGGGCGATTCCGCCGGTGCCCAGCTGGCCAGCCAGTATGCAGCCATGGCGGCAAATCCCGATTATGCGGCGCTGTTTCACATGGCTGTCCCGGAGATCACCATCCGGGCCCTGGGTCTTAACTGCGGCATGTATGACATGGCCCAAAGAGGCGCCCAGCCCAGAAAGGGCATCCAGCTGGACTATCTGGGCAGGGATTTTCCAGCTGACGATCCCCGGCTGCAGGTGCTGGAGGCCATCGGAGAGAATTATCCCCCGGCCTACATCACCACCGCCTGCCATGATTTTCTCCGGCCCTGTGCCCAGCCCATGTATGAGTTTCTCACAGCCAAAGGCATCCGGGCAGCCTGGAAGTGCTACGGTACGGAAGAGGACGAGTCCATCGGCCATGTGTTCCATGTGAACATTCCACTTCCGGAAGCCATCCGCTGCAACGACGATGCTGCCGCATTTTTCAGGGAAGTTCTTTCCGAATAAGAGTATATGCAATGAAGGGCACCCCAATGGGGTGCCCTTTGTTCTTAGATTTTTACCTTGTTCAGCTCTGCATTCAGTGCCAGCAGGGTTTCCTTGGTAACGGGAATCATCATGGCACCGGTGATCAGACCGATCAGACGCAGCACCGAGAAGGAATCCAGCTGACCCAATGCCTGGGGATGGGCGGCAAACTGCTCGCCCAGAACGGGTGCCAGCAGCTTTGCGGTTCCGGCCAGACCCAGCTGGGCATTGAGGAAGCGCAGCTTGGTGTTGAGGGATGCATAGCCTTCCACTTCGGTGATATCCCACCAGTTGAGGACGGCACCCTTTTCCTTGAGAATGTAGTCGGGATTGGGCTCGTCCACCTTGCGGATGATGCTCTCATCGGTCAGGTCGCCGGCCTTTGCAACCAGCTTCGTTTCGCCCACATTGGGAACATCGAAGTAGAAGAAGTGATCCGCTGCTTCCTTGACACCCAGGGAAACACCGTTGGCGAAGAGCTCCACGGCAGGGGCGTTGGAGTAGACGGTGACCTTGGTCACATCCTCCACCCGGTCGATGTAACGCTTGCCGCACAGATGGACCATGGGCTCCGGATTCAGCCATGCCTTGTAGGCATAGAAGGAGTCCTTCTTGTATTTGCGGTCGAAGGTCACAAGACCCTTGTGGTTCTGACCGTCCTCGCCGCCTTCGTTGCGGCCGTCGGCACCGAAATCGAACATGTTCCACACATGGGTGGCCCAGAGGTACTTCCGGCTGAACAGCTGACGAATCAGAGATTCGTGGTAAACTGCCTGGTATTCCTCGGAGTAGTCACCGGCATCGGGCTTGGAATTGTGCCAGTTCAGAGCTTCGCAGCCATACTCGGAGCAGCCGATGGGAAGAATCGGGTGCTCAGCATGGAACTTGTCGAACCAGGGACCGTAGTCTTCCAGCTCACCGCCGTACCAGCCAAAGTAATGGTTGTAGGAAACGGTGTCGGGAATATTGATGTACTCATGATGGGTGGGAGCAGTGGAAACCGCAGCCATGGTGGTCAGACGGGTGGGATCCATCTGGTGGCACAGGTCGTTGAGCATATAGTGGTTGTCCAGAATGCCGGGATCTGCATCGGTGCCCGCATTGATCTCATTGGAAAGACCCCAGACCACGATGGAGGGGTGGTTGTAGTTCTGGGTGATCAGCTCCAGCATCTGGCTGCGGGTATTGTCGATGCCCTTGTCCAGATGGGTGGTGATGTAGGGGATTTCTGCCCAGATCACAAGACCCTTTTCGTCACACAGATCGTAGAAATACTGGTCGTGCTGATAGTGGGCCAGTCGGATGGTGGTGGCGCCCACTTCACAGATCAGCTCGATGTCCTCTTCGTGGTGCTCCGGGAGCAATGCATTGCCGTAGCCCCAGCGGTCCTGGTGGCGGGAAACGCCCCGGAGGGGGTATTCTTCGCCGTTGAGGATGAAGCCCCGGTCCGGATGAATCTCGAAGCTGCGGCAGCCGAACCGAGTGGCGATGTTATCGAGAATCTCCTTGCCCTCCACCAGATTTACTTCGCAGGTATAGAGGTAGGGATCCTTCCGGCCGTGCCATTTGCGGACATTTTCGATTACCCCATTGAAAACGGTGTCGGTGCTGACCTCGTTGATGATTGCATTACCCTCGGCATCAATGATGGTGTACTGGAAGTACTGGCCTTCCTTCTGATTTTCGACGAAAACCTCCACTTCGATATTGGCATTGTTTCCGTCGATGACGGGGGTGACCTTGATGCCGGGGCCGCCGAAGTATTCCAGGTCAAAGTGGGATTCGCTGACGCAGATCAGATTTACATCCCGGTAAACGCCGCCGTAGAAGGTAAAGTCGGCATTCTGGGGATAGACGGTGGTGCTGGGGGCGTTGTCCACTTCAATCACCACCAGATTGTTGGCGGCCATTTCTGCAGTTACATCCACTCTCCAGGTGGAGTAGCCGCCGTCGTGGGAGGCGATGCACTTGCCGTTCCAGTGAACCTTGGCAGAGGAGTTGGCACCGTTGATTTCCAGATAGTACCGGTCGGCCTTGGGCAGGTCAATCTGATCGATGGATTTGGCATAGTAGGCGGTGCCCCGGTAGTAGTCGGCATTGCCGTCCTGGCCGTCGATGGCATTATAGCAGTGGGGGAGATTGACGAAATTCCACTTTTTGGAGATTTCGGTGGGGATGCAGGCTGCTTCCTTGGAGAAAGCCCATTTGCGGTTTAAGTTTACGGTTTGTCTCATAAGATCCCTCCGGTTTATGTATTTTCTCTATTATATCATAGAAAAAACTTTTTCAAGGCAGGAAATACTTTTTCCCTGTTTTTCACAAAATGGCTTTCCGCTTTTGTGGCAGTTTGACTTGCGGACAGAAGGGAAGGTTGACACAGTTCAGCTGAAATGTCGAATCCGGAGAAAGAATGGTTCGGGATGAAGAATAATACAACATTGACAATTGAAAACAAATCGCGTATAGTATATTTAGGTGAAATGCCACAAAATTACGTTAATTAGTGTAAAGGACAGGTGATTCCAATGTACATCGATGATTATAAGCGTTGGCTGGGCGCCGAACTGGAAGATCCCGCGCTGACCGAGGAACTGAAGAAGATCGAAGGCCAGGACGAGGAAATCAAGGAGCGCTTTGCTGTTGCTCTGAAGTTTGGTACCGCAGGTCTGCGGGGCGTTCTGGGTGCCGGCTCCAACCGGATGAACATCTACGTTGTCCGCCAGGCAACTCAGGGCCTGGCAAACTGGGTCAAGACCCAGGGCGGCAACCAGCTGGTCGCGGTTTCCTATGACAGCCGTATCAACTCCGATGTCTTCGCCAAGGAGACTGCCCGGGTTCTGGCTGCCAACGGCATCAAGGTCCGCATCTACGATGCTCTGATGCCCGTTCCCGCACTTTCCTTCGCCACCCGTTTCTACGGCGCCAACGCCGGTGTCATGATCACCGCTTCCCATAACCCTGCCAAGTACAACGGCTACAAGGCCTACGGCCCCGACGGCTGCCAGATGACTGACGATGCCGCTGCTGTTGTTTATGCAGAAATCCAGAACACCGACATTCTCACCGGTGCCAAGCTGGTCTCCTTCGAGGAAGGCCTGGCTTCCGGCATGATCGAGTATGTGGGCGACGACTGCAAGGAAGGCCTGTACGATGCCATCAAGGCATGCCAGGTCCGTCCCGGCCTGTGCAAGACCGCCGGTCTGAAGCTGGTTTACTCTCCTCTGAACGGTTCCGGTCTGGTGCCCGTCATGCGGATTCTCAATGACATCGGCATCGACGACATCACCATTGTTCCCGAGCAGAAGTACCCCGACGGCAACTTCCCCACCTGCCCCTATCCCAACCCCGAAATTTTCGAGGCTCTGGAGCTGGGTCTGAAGCTGGCCACCGAGACCGGCGCAGATCTGATGCTGGCTACCGACCCCGATGCTGACCGCGTTGGCATCGCCATGAAGTGTCCCGACGGCACCTACGAGCTGGTTTCCGGCAACGAAGTGGGCGTCCTGCTGCTGGACTACATCTGCGAAGGCCGCATTGAGAAGGGCACCATGCCCGCCAACGCTGTTGCTGTCAAGTCCCTGGTCTCCACCCCCCTGGCTGATGCAGTGGCTGCAAACTACGGCGTTGAGATGCGCAACGTCCTCACCGGCTTCAAGTGGATCGGCGATCAGATCGCCCGTCTGGAAGCTGCCGGCGAAGTGGAGCGCTTCATCCTGGGCTTTGAAGAGTCCTACGGCTACCTGGCCGGTCCCTATGTCCGGGACAAGGACGCTGTGGTCGGTTCCATGCTGATCTGCGAAATGGCTGCTTACTACCGCTCCATCGGCTCCTCCATCAAGGAACGCCTGGAGGCCATCTATGCCAAGTACGGCCGCTACCTGAACAAGGTCGACTCCTTCGAGTTCCCCGGCCTTTCCGGCATGGACAAGATGGCAGGCATCATGGCTGGCCTCCGGGAGAAGCCTCTGACCGAGATCGGCGGCTATGCTGTTACCAAGGCAGTTGACTACAAGAACACCGCTGAGACCGGCCTGCCCGCAGCAAACGTTCTGGTCTACACCCTGGAAGGCGGCGCAACGGTTATCGTTCGTCCCTCCGGCACCGAGCCCAAGATCAAGACCTACTTCACCACTCTGGGCAAGGACCTGGCTGAGGCACAGGCACAGAAGGATGTGCTGGCTGCAGCCCTGAAGCCCATCCTGGCATAACGGATTTACCGAATCTAACATCAGCAGGCGGCTCGGAAGAGCCGCCTGTTTTTATGCATTGACATCGATCAATTCTATGCTATAGTGGACGAAAAAGGAGGGAATATCTATGAAATATCCGGAAATCAGAGAACTTTATACGGAAGATCTGGTGCTTCGAAAGGTGTGCCGGGAGGATGCACCGCTGTATTATGAGCGGATCGGCAGTCGGGAAGCGGTGACCCGGTATATGCTGTTCATGCCCCACAGGGATATCTCGGATTCGGTTGAGAGTGTGGAAAATGTGCTGCGCCGCTACGAAACCGGAAAGTGCTACCGCTGGGCCATTGCGCTGAAAGCTGACAACAGCATCATCGGCATCATTGAACTGCTCCGTTTTGATGAGACGGAAGGATCCTGCTCCTTTGCTTATATGATCGGTGATGAATTCTGGGGAAAGGGCTTCGGAACCCAGGCGCTGAAGGCGGCGCTTCAGTTTGCGTTCTGTGAAATGGGACTGTCCTTCGTGGAGGCGGACCATATGGCAGCAAATCCGGCTTCCGGCGCTGTGATGCGCAAGGCCGGCATGCACTATCTGCGCACCGAGGAAGGAAAATATGAAAAGAACGGCTGCGTTTACGATGCGGTTGTGTACCACATCACGGCGCAGCAGTGGAAAAATCAGATTTCTTGACATTATTTCCCGAATATGCTACAGTAAATCCATTGTTTTGCAGGATTTGGAGGAGAATTTGTGAAAAAGGGAAATGTCTGGGCATTGCTGCCCATCGGCGTGTTTTTGGCAATTTATCTGGGCCTGGGCCTGTTTTTTGAGTACGGGCTGAAAATTCCCATGGGCTTTTACAATGTGCCCATCATCATTGCATTCCTGGCGGCAATTCTGGTTGCCTGCCTTCAGAACCGGGCTTTGAGTTTTGACAGGAAGCTGGAGATCATGGGCAGCGGTGTGGGCGACAAAAATATCATCACCATGCTGCTGATTTTTCTCACCGCCGGAGCCTTTGTGGGCGTTGTGGGAAGAAGCTCTGCTCAGAGTGTGGCCTATTTCATGCTGAGTGTGATTCCTGCCCGGTTTGCGGTGCCGGTTCTGTTCCTGGTGGCCTGCTTTGTTTCCACTGCCATGGGCACCTCGGTGGGCACCATCACCCTGCTGACACCCATTGCGGTGGAGGTTGCCCAGGTTTCGGACTTCACAGCGGCCCTTTGCGTGGGCACGGTGGTTGGCGGCGCCATGTTCGGCGACAACCTGTCTTTCATTTCCGATACCACCATCGCTGCCTGCAACGGCCAGGGCTGCGCCATGAAGGATAAATTCAAGGGCAATTTCTGGATTGCCCTGCCTGCTGCCCTGGGTGCTTTGCTGGTGGTGCTGCTTCTGACAGCCAATCACGGTACGGCCCAGATCTCCGAGGATTACAGCCTGCTGCAGATTGCACCCTATGTGCTGGTGCTCATCGGCGGTATCGCCGGTGTCAATGTGTTCGTGGTGCTGCTTGCAGGCATTGTCTCCGGTGCGGCAATCATGCTGGTCACCGGCCAGACAGAGGTTACCCAGCTCCTTGCCGGCATGGGCGAGGGCGCTGCCGGTATGTTTGAAACCTCCATGGTGGCGGTGCTGGTTGCCGCCATGTGTGCGCTGATTCGGGTTTACGGCGGATTTGATGCACTGCTGTACGGCATCCGCAGGCTCTTCAAGGGCAGCCGGGGCGGTCAGCTGGGCATGGGACTGCTGGTTGGAGCCATGGACATTGCAACGGCCAACAACACCGTGGCCATCGTCATGGCAAACCCGATCGCCAGGGAAATGAGTGCCGATTACGGCATCAGCCCCAAGCGGGCAGCCTGCATCCTGGATACCTTCTCCTGCATTTTCCAGGGATTGATTCCCTACGGCGCCCAGATGCTGGTGGCCATCTCCGCAGCTTCCGAAATGGGCTGTCCTCTGACGGCTTTTCAGATCATGCGCTACCTGTTCTACCCCTATCTGCTGTTGGTAAGCTCTCTGGCTGCGATTTTTGCTGTCAAAGAGAAGAAATAAAAAGACGGCTCGAAAGAGCCGTCTTTTTGATTATCCAAGCAATACATCGGAAATCAGCATGACGCAGAAGCCGATCAGCAGGGCGTAAGTAACACCGGGGGTTTCCCCGTGATGGGTCTCGGGAATCATCTCATCGCTGATCACATAGAGCATGGTGCCACCGGCAAAGGCCAGGGCAAAGGGAAGAATCGCCGAGGAGATGCTTACTGCGAAGAAACCCAGCAGCGTACCGACGATCTCAATGACGCCGGTGGCGGCGGCAATGAGGAAGGTCCGCTTCAGGCTGACACCGGAGGCCAGCATGGGTCCGATGATGACCATGCCCTCTGGGATATTCTGCAGGGCGATACCGCCTGCAATCAGCAGGGCTTCCGCGGTGTTGCCGGAGCCGAAGCCCACGCCGGCCGCAATGCCTTCCGGCAGATTGTGGATGGCAATGGCGGTGACAAACAGCAGCACCTTGCTGAGCTTTCCGTTACTTTCATGTTCTTCGATATCGCTTCCCACCATCCGGTGCAGATGGGGAACCAGCTTATCGATCACATTCAGCGCAAAGGCTCCGACAAAAATACCTGCCACGGTGGTGACAATTGCGAAATCACCGCCGTAATCCAGCGACGGCAGAATCAGGCCCAGTACCGCTGCGGCCAGCATGACACCGGCAGCAAAGGACAGGACAATATCGCTGAAGCTGTGTGTAATTTTCTTGAAAATCACGCCCAGGACCGCGCCGATGACTGTTGCACCGCCGACCCCAAGGGCGGTCAAAAGAACCATACCCATATCAGGACCTCCTTGATTGTCTCTTTGTCGCAATTATAACCCATTGTATGCAGCTTCGCAATGAAAAGTTTCTGCCATTGCCAGCAGAAAAAATGTGTGCTATAATGTGGGAAATAAAGGGGTGATTTCTGTGAGCAATCTTCATAAAGTATCGGTAGCAGCCCTGGTGACCAATGAGGAAGGGAAGATCCTTTTGGTGAACAGTCCCTGGCGGGGCTGGGAATATCCCGGCGGTCTGATCGAGCCCGGCGAGACCTTTGAGGAGGCCCTGCACCGGGAAGTCCGGGAGGAATCCGGTGTGGAGATTGAGATCACCGGCTTTGTGGGTATCTGTAAAAATGTGGGCCTGGATATTGTCAACATCGACTTTACCGCAAAGTATGCCGGTGGCCGGCTTGCCACCAGCGAGGAAAGCACCGAGGTGGGCTGGTTTACGGAGGAGGAAGCATTCGAAATGATCACCTTCCCGCTGACAAAAAAACGGCTGACCAATATGCTGGAAGGGAGCAAAAATGCCCACCTGTTCTGCTTCCGCAGGGACCCCTTTGCTGTGGTGGAAGATCAGGAATACCCTTTGGGAATGGGAGGAAAATAGAATGCTGCGGTTTGGAATGCCCACGCTGATCGAAACGGCAACCATCGAAGAATGCGCTGCGTTGTGCCGGGATGTGGGCCTTGAATTTATTGAGATGAATATGAATCTGCCCCAGTACCAGGTGGAGACCATGGAGGAAGCCAGGCTGAAAAGGGTTGCGAAGGATTACGGCATCGCCTATACCATCCATCTGGATGAAAACATGAGTCCTGCGGATTTTTCTCCCGTGGTGGCGGCGGCCTACCGGCGTGTGGCGGTGGAAACAATCGAATTTGCCAAGAAAATGGAGATTCCGACGCTGAATATGCATCTGGTCCAGGGTGTCTACTTCACGCTGCCCCATGAGAAGGTGTATCTGTTCGACAAATTCCGGGATCACTACCGGGATAATATGCTTCGGTTCCGGGATGACTGCACGAAGGCTGCCGAAGGCAGCGGCGTGCGGGTCTGCATTGAAAACTGGCATGCCTACACCGATTACCAGGTTCCGGTGCTGGATGAACTGCTCCAGAGTCCTGCCTTCGGCCTGACCTATGATGTGGGGCATAACCACTGCATCAAGGGCCACGATGAGCCTATCATTCTGGCCAGAAAGGAAAAGCTCCATCACATGCATCTGCATGATGTGAAGGATGGAACCAAGGACCACCAGGCCCTGGGCACCGGAGAGCTGGATATCTTCAAGTACCTTGCTCTTGCAAAGGAGCGGGACATCAGCGTTGTGGTGGAAACCAAGACCGTTGAAGGTTTGAAACAGAGCGCTGCCTGGCTCCATGCCAACAAGTAAAAAGAATGCGCAAGTGCATGGCACTTGCGCATTTTTGCGTATTTTAGTGGTTTTCCCGGACGGCACCGGAGCGATAGGCTTCCAGCAGCATGGTCAGATCATCCACCTGAGCCTGGAGTTCTCTGCCCTGGTCGGTTTCGCAGACTTTCATACGGGTGTTCATTTTCTCAAAAATCACATGCTCGTTCTGAATGTCGTGATGCTGTTTGATGGCGGCCTGTTTTCCCACAAAGGGCTGGTGGGAAACAATCCGGAAATGATGGGAACTGAAGATCAGCGTATAGCCAGCGATGCCGGATGTGGACTGATAGGCCTTGCTGAAGCCGCCGTCGATGACAATCAGCCGGCCGCCGCCCTTGATGGGGCTTTCGCCCTTTCTGACCTTGACGGGCACATGGCCATTGATGATGTGGCGGTGCTTACAGGTCAGTCCGAATTCAGCCAGCAGCATATCGCACACATCCGGATCCTCATAATAACGGTAATAAGGATTCTTGGGCTCCGTCCAGGTGGATTCGTCATTGATGAACCGGCGCTCGAAGGTGGTCATCCGGTCCCGGCCGAAGATGGGGCTGTTCCGGCCGGCCCAGAGCCACCAGAGGAAGTCCATGCCGAATTCCCGTTCCGGGGTGCCCCGCTTGTCGTAGTAGGCCTTCCGGGCGGTTTTGTCTGCATAGTCCAGGAATTCCCGGCCGGTGCGCACCTTGCCGCCGATGGTGAAGGACATGAGACTGCCGTCTTCATTCATGGGGATGCAGCCGTGGAACAGCAGATTGCCGTTGTGGACCTTGTAAAGACCGCCCTTGGAATACAGGAAACGGACATGCTTCTGGAGTTTTTCGGAATGGCGGAAGGAATCGGTGAGCTGATCAATCACGTGGCTCTCTTCCGGTGTCAGATCGTAGGGGTGTTCCGGATCGATGGTGGGGAAATCGCAGTCTTCCAGCGGGTAGATCTTGCCGCCAATGTCGATGGTTTTGGCAGCATAATCGATCCGGTCCAGCAGCAGCCGGTCGCTCATGCCGAATTCGGGGCGGCGCAGCAGCTTCTGGCCCTCCAGCTTGAAGAGGATGATGGTGATGGCCTTGTACATCCGGGCGGACAGCAGCTTGTCCTTTTCGGTATAGTGCTCTGCGTCAGCACCGGTGAGCTTAACCTGAAAGCAGCTGGTATCACAGCGTTTGTAAACTTCGTTGGCAAAAATGGACAGGGGCCGCAGGGAAATACCGTAGCCGGTTTCAATTACATCCAGATTGTTGTAGCGGATGGAATTGGAAAGCACCGTGGCGACCAGGGTCCGGGAGCCGGAGGCGGCACCCATCCACAAAACATCGTGGTTGCCCCACTGAATGTCCACGCTGTGGCAACTCATCAGGCTGTCCATAACGATGTCAGCCCGGGGACCCCGGTCGAAAATATCGCCGACGATATGCAGATGGTCGCAGGTCAGTGCCTTGATGACATGGCACAACGCCTGGATCACATCAGCTGCCTGGCCGATTTCAATGATGGAGTTGATGATGTTTTCGTACTGGTACTGCTTGGAGCCGTCCTCATTTCGCAGATGGATCAGCTCATCGATGATCTCCCGGTAGCCCTCGGGCATATGGGAGCGCATCAGATTTCGGGTATGCTTGATGCCCACATACCGGCAAACCTGCACCAACAGATGGATGATATTGTTGTACCAGCTGTTTAGGTCCTCCTGTTCATCGGCGACCAGTGCCAGCTTGGCGGAAGGGTAGTGGATCAGTGTTGCCAGCTGATCCTTTTCTTCCTTGGTGAGCCGATTCTCGAAGGTTTCATCCAGCTTGTTGCGGACTTCGCCGGAACCGGAGTTGAGGATATGCAAAAAAGCTTCATACTCACCGTGGATATCGGACATGAAATGCTCCGTACCCTTGGGCAGATTCAGAATGGTCTTCAGCTTGATGATCTCTGCACCGGCTGACTGGACGGTGGGATACCGCAGCGCAAGAAGCTTCAGATACCGGAGCTGGTCGGGGGTGAAATTCACATGGGTGTGCAAAATGCGTTCCTCCTTTTGAATAGAGATGCATAACTTGTTACCTTATATTGTAGCATACTGCTGAAAAAATGCAAGAACAACGGCACTTGTTTTGTAGATAATACAGCATACAAAATGCGCCCATCCTGTTGAATGGGCGCAAAAGGCAGTAAAATCAGTTCAGATCGATGGTGGGTCTTGGTCTGCGGCGGCGTCTTTTTGCCTGCCTGGATTTGAGAAGAAGCAGCACCATCAGCAGCGCAGCGCAGACTCCTGCGATCAGCAGCGGCAGGGCCATGCCGGCGGGGGATTCTTCCGGCGTTTCAGAAGGGGGGACTGTTTCAGCGGGAGGGGTTTCTGCCGGAAGGGGATTCGTGGGAGCTTCCGTCAGAGGCGGAAGAATTTCAATATCGATGGCGGCGGTTTTGCTGACATCCCCTTCCCGATAGGTAACGGTGACTGTTTGGGTGCCGGTTTTTTCAAAGTCGAAGCCGGAATAGGTGATGCCTCCGGTAACCTCCCGGCTGTAGCCGGAGGAGTAGACAGCGGACACAATCAGGTCCAGCTCATCTCCCGGATTGTAGGTGGTGGTGCCACCCACATCAATCCGCTCCAGCCGGGAAAGGCTGGGCTTGTCCAGATCCTCTACGTCCAGATTTGTCAGAATGGACATGCCCTCCACCTGGGTTTCAATGTCCGAGGGGGCATTGGGATTGATCCGGCAGGTGGCGCTGGCCAGGACCTTCATGGGCTCGGTGTTCAGATCGTAGGCATCCAGTGCCGCCTGGGTATTGAAATACAGGCAGCTGCGGAAAATGTGGTAGTCGCTGGTGATGACAGCCAGGGACTTTACCTGGGGATAGTCCCGGTACAGAAGCTCACAGCCGTACTGGGCGTTTTGAATGGTACTGTGTGCCTGCTTTTCCACAATGATCCGGTCCTCGGAGACGCCCTGACGGATGAGCCATTTTGCCATCTGGCCGGCTTCGGTAACATTTCCGTTTTCGGAAGCGGTACCGCCGCCGGTGCAAAGAATGTAGGCATTGGGATATTTTTCGGCGGAGGCCAGGGTCACATGAAGCCGCTCGTAGAGCTCATCGCGCATACTGCCGTCGGATTTCAGATAATAGCCCATGACAGCGATGCAGAGGGAGTCGTCCTCCGGAAGACCGTCGGGAAGAACCTGGTTGTGAACCTCCATGTCCCGGTTCAGCCGGATCCAGAAATCCAGAATGGAGGACCAGGTTTGGGCCAGGGTAGGATCCTGCTGCTCCATCTGTGAAAGAAGCCGTTCGTAGTCGGTTCCGGCATCCCATTGGTAATACTGAAAGTAATTGATGATGCTGCGGATCAGTTCGTCGGTACTTTCCTGGGCTGCCTGGGCATTGACCGGGAGGGAAAGCAGCAGCGACAGTACCAAAATCAAAAGGATTGTCTTTTTAATAAAATGCATATGTTTCTCCAATGAGTGATTTTCAAAAAAAAGTGCCCCATTTCCTGGGGCACGGATAGAGGCGAATCAGTTCTGGGAGCGGAAGGTGATATGACCGGTTTGCGCATCCATGGACTCCACGATGGCAAGAGATTCCAGATGGTAGCCCAGATTCCGGATCCGTTCGCCGCCGTCCTGGAAGCCCTTTTCAATGGCGATGCCGCAGCCGACCACCTCTGCCTCAGCAGCGTCCACGATGGAGATCAGACCCTGGAGGGCGCATCCGTTGGCCAAAAAATCATCGATGATCAGCACCCGGTCCTCGGGGGTCAGAAAACGCTTTGCAACAATGACCTGGTTGGTCTTCTTGTGGGTAAAGGATTCCACCTCAGCCACATACATCTCGCCGTCGATGTTGATGGATTTTGCCTTCTTGGCGAAAACCAGGGGCACACCGAACTCCCGGGCGACAGGGAGGGCAATGGCAATGCCGGAGGATTCGATGGTCAGCACCTTGGTGATCTTCTCACCGGCAAAGCGGCGCTTGAACTCACGGCCGATCTCGTCCAGCAGATAAACGTCCATTTTATGATTCAAAAAGCTATCCACTTTTAGCACATTGCCGGGCTTCACGACGCCGTCCTTCAAAATTCTCTCTTCCAGAAAATTCATGAGACACACCTCCTAAATTCTGGATTCAATATACCACAAAGGTGTGTTTTTGTCAGCAATTATTTCGAAAAACGGTGAAAAAAGTAGACAGCGCCATTGCCGTCTGATAAAATGATCTCCAAAGGAGGGGGACTATGGTACGGGAACTGATACATGATCCGATTTTTCTTGCGCGAAAATCGGCACCTGCGGAAAAGGCTGATCTGGAAACGGCCCGGGATCTGCTGGATACCCTGGCAGCCCACCGGGACAGCTGCGTGGGCATGGCGGCCAATATGATCGGCGTGTGCAAAAGGATCATTGTCTTTGACAATGAGGGAACACCCATGCTGATGCTGAACCCGGAGATCGTTAAGGCAGGCGAGGAATACGAAACGGAGGAAGGCTGCCTGTCCTTGCTGGGCGGTCCCAGAAAAACCAAACGCTACCGGAAAATCAAGGTAAAATACCAGAACGAAAAGTTTGAAACCCGGCTGAAAAGCTTCTCCGGTTGGACAGCCCAGATCATCCAGCATGAAATCGACCACTGTAACGGCATTTTGATTTAACAAAGAGGAGCAGCATCTGCTGCTCTTTTTTGATCATGCCGCTGTTGCGCCGGATAGGCGGCTGTGGTATAATAGAAAAAACGAAACCGGGAGGCCGGACTATGAACTACCGCAACGACAAATACGGAAATCCCATTTCTGCCCTGGGATTCGGCTGCATGCGTTTTCCCAGAAAACAGGGCAGAATCGATTTTGAAGAGACGGAAAAGCAGATTCTGGAAAGCTACCGTCTGGGTGTCAATTACTACGATACCGCCTACATTTATCCCGGCAGCGAAACGGTCCTGGGTGAGATCCTGGAGAAAAACGGCATCCGGGAAAAGGTGAAAATCGCCACCAAGCTGCCCCACTATCTGATCCGGAATATGCAGGCCATGGAGCGGCTTTTCCAGGAGCAGCTGAAGCGGCTCCGGACCGACTATGTGGATTATTATCTGATGCACATGCTCTGCGATGTGGATACCTGGCAGCGAATGAAGGATATGGGCATCGAAGCCTGGCTGGAAGAGAAGAAAAAGAGCGGAGCCATCCGGCAGGTGGGCTTTTCCTACCACGGAAACTCCGATATGTTCTGTAAATTGGTGGATGCCTATGACTGGGATTTCTGCCAGATCCAGTATAACTATATGGACGAGCATACTCAGGCAGGCCGCCGGGGTCTGAATCATGCCCATGACAAGGGGCTGCCCGTGATCATCATGGAGCCGCTGCGGGGCGGCAAGCTGGTAAACAATCTGCCGGATGAGGCAAGGAAAATATTCAGCGACAGCCTTAAAAACCATACCCCGGCCCAGTGGGCCTTCCGGTGGCTGTGGGATCAGAAGGAAGTGACCTGTGTCCTGTCCGGTATGAATTCCATGGAGATGCTCCGGGATAATGTGCAGACCGCATCCACCGCCGCGGTGGGAGAACTGACGGATGAAGACCGGAAGATGCTGAAAGCGGTGGAAAGGGCCATCAATGCCAAGCTGAAGGTGCCCTGCACCGGCTGCGGCTACTGCATGCCCTGTCCCAAGGGCGTGGACATTCCCGGCACCTTTGCGGCCTATAACCGCAGGTATACCGAGGGCAAATTCTCCGGTTTCCGGGAGTACTTCATGTGCACCCTGGTGCGCAAAAACCATACCTCTGCCTCCAACTGCATCGGCTGCGGCAAATGCGAGAAGCATTGCCCACAGGGAATTCAGATCCGAAAAGAGCTGGAAAATGCCCGGAAGGAACTGGAAGGACCCCTGTACCGGATTATGAAAAAGGGTGTTGAGATTCTGAAAATCTTCTGATTTTAACAACCCGGAAAGAGAGAAACCCTATGAACAGAAAATTCAGACTTTCAACAGCGTTGGATATTGACGATCTTCTGATGGAGTGCATCCCCTATGCCATCCGTCTTGCCAACGAAAAATATAAATTCGATCCCCCGCTGACTATCTATGAGGTGGACCGGTGGGGAAAACTGGGTACCCGGGCGGATGTGATCTTTGAATTCTTCACGGAAGAATTCTTCCGGACCCAGCCGGTGATCCAGGGAGCCAAGGAATTTGTCCGAAAGCTCAGCCAGTTGACGGAGGTTTTTGTGTGTACTTCCGTGTATCCGGAGTTTATGAGCATCCGGATCCAGCGGATCATGAAGGAATTCCCGGAGATTCCCCAGGATCATATCTATATGGGTTCCCGGAAGGACAAGATCAATGTGGATATCCTCTTTGACGACGGCATGCACAATGTGTTCCAGTCCAACGCCACCTATCCCATTCTGATGCGCAAGCCCTGGAACCAGGATGCCACCGGCGTTCTGGCGGTGAATACCTATGACGAATTCCTCAAGCTGGTGGAAGTTATTGCGGAGGGCTACAATCTGAAGCCCGGCCAGATCGACCCGGAGGTGCCCGGTGTGGTGGTGCTGGTAGGTCCCTCCGGCAGCGGAAAAAATGAAATTGCCCGGTATCTGGTGAAGAAATCCAGAGCTTTTGAAAAGCTCATCAGCTATACCACCGATGCCACCGTGGGAATCCAGGGCGGAGAATGGTATCACTACATTTCCGTGGAAGCCTTCCGGGAAATGTGCGAAAACGGGGAGATGTTTGAATCCACCGTGTATGCAGGCCATCACTACGGCTCCAGCAAGGCTGACGTGGAGAAAATTCTGGAAAGCGGAAAGAATGTGCTCACCGTCATGGATATCTGCGGCGCCATGGCCCTGAAGACCCATTTCCCCAAGGTCACCACTGTCTACATCAAGCAGAACAAGCGGGAACTGCTTGAAAATCTGCTGAAGAAGCCTCTGAGCCTGGATGAAAAGGTCCGCCGGATCCTGGCGCTGGAGGCGGAAGAGAAAAATGCGGAAATCTGCGACTATACGGTGAAGGTTACCACCTATGAGGCTGCTGCCAAAGAAATACTGGAAGGCCTCTTCGGCAAGAAGAGAAAACGCAAATAAAGTATGAAAGGAGAATGGGTATGAAGAAGTTTTGCGATCTGCATACCCATTCCTGCTTTTCTGACGGCACGCTGACACCGGCGCAGCTGATCCGGCAGGCAGAAAAGGCGGGCTTGGGTGCGGTTGCCCTGTGTGATCACAATACAGTGAAGGGACTGCCGGAATTTATGGAAGCGGCGAAGGAAAGTACCCTGGAAGCGGTGCCTGGAATTGAGTTTTCCACGGAATACCGGGGCAGGGAGCTGCATATTCTGGGCCTTTTTATAGAGCCCCGGCATTATGATGCGGTCAATGGGCTGCTGGATGAAGCGCTGGAATTAAAAGAACGGAGTAACCGCAATCTGATTGAAAGACTAAAAGAGCATGGCTTGCCCCTGGACTATGACCGGATTGCTGAGGAAGCGGCTGGCACGGTAAACCGGGCGGTGATCGGCGCTTATCTGGTCAGCCACGGTCATTGCGCCAGCATGGAGGAGGCCTTCGACAACTGGCTTTCCCTGGAGCGGGGGTTCTTTGTGCCGCCGAAGCGGCCGGAAGCGCTGGATGTGATCCCCTTCATCAAGTCCATCGGCGCGGTGGCGGTGCTGGCCCATCCCTTTCTGAATCTGGAGGAGCCGGAACTCCGGGAATTTCTTTCCGAAGCAGAAGGCCTGGACGGCATGGAGGTTTATTATCCCCTCTTCGACGAAACCCGGACCGCCCTTGCGTGCCGGATTGCGGAAGAATTCGACCTTGCGAAAAGCGGTGGAAGCGATTTCCACGGGGATAATAAGCCGGATATCCGCATCGGCGTGGGCAAGGGAGCTCTGGTGGTGCCCATGGATTGCCTGGAGGAACTAAAAAGCAGAATGTGCAGATAATCCTTGCGAAAGAAAAGGATATCTGCTATGATAAGAAAAATGAACAGATTGGAGCTGAGAGGATGCGCAAGACTTCCTGCTAAAAGATAAGGGCAAAATGCGAAAAAGCGACGCCATGCGCCGCTTGTGTTGCTGTGCCCAAATGCAGGAATGATTGTGATCCTTTCGCCGAAGGGGTGCAGTGCGCCCGTCTTATGGCTGTGGGGAAATCTTCCTGCGGCCATTTTTGATTTTTGGAGGGCATACAATGTCATTGATTCAGGTTTCCAATCTTACCTTTGCCTATGACGGCAGCTATGAAAATGTTTTTGAAAATGTCAGCTTCCAGATCGACACCAATTGGCGCCTGGGCTTTACGGGCCGCAACGGCCGGGGAAAGACCACTTTTTTGAATTTGCTTCTGGGAAAGTATGCGTATCAGGGCAGTATTTCCGCAGCAGTCAGCTTTTCCTACTTTCCTTACATGGTAGCGGACCGGGATAAACTGTCTATCGAAGTGGTGGAGGAAATAGATCCGGAGTATGAATACTGGAAAATTGTCCGGGAAATGAACGGCCTGGAATTGGATGAAGAAGTGCTGTACCGGCCCTATGGGACCCTCTCCAACGGAGAACAGACCAAGCTCCAGCTGGCGGTGCTATTTTCCAGGGAGAACAATTTCCTGCTGATTGACGAACCGACCAACCATCTGGATATCCGGGGCCGGGAACTGGTGAGCCGGTATCTGAAAGGGAAGCGGGGCTTCATTCTGGTTTCCCATGACCGGGCATTTCTGGACGGATGTGTGGACCACATCCTGTCCATCAATAAGGCCAGTATTGAAGTCCAGCGGGGCAATTTCTCTTCCTGGTGGGAAAATAAATGCCGCCAGGATGCTTTCGAACTGACGGAGAACGAGAAACTGAAAAAGGAAATTTCACGACTGGAGGAAACAGCCCGGCAGAAGGCCGGATGGGCAGATGCTGCGGAGCGGAGTAAATTTGGCGTGGATCCGATTAAGGTGGATAAACCGAAAAACTACCGCTCCTATCAGGGTGCCAAGGCGGCAAAGGCAATGGCCCGGTCAAAGGCCATCCAGCAGCGGCAGCAGGCTGCCATCGAAGAAAAGAGTAAGCTGCTGAAAAATATCGAACGCAGTGATGAACTGAAGATCTTTCAGAGACCTTTCCATACCAAGCGGCTGGTGCAGCTGCAGGATGTGACCGTTTCCTATGGGGAAAAAACGGTCTGCACCGGCGTGAATTTCGATATTCAGCAGGGGGACCGTGTGGTGATCCAGGGTGCCAACGGTTCGGGCAAATCCAGCCTCATCAGGCTGATCTGTGGAGAGGATGTCCCCTATACCGGCAATCTTCGGATCGGCAGCGGCCTGCGGATTTCTCTGGTGAAGCAGGATACGGCCTTTTTGCAGGGCAGCATTACGGAGTTTGCCAGAAACAGCGGCATTGAGGAAAGTCTGTTTCTTGCCATGCTTGCAAAGCTGGATGTGCCGAAGGTGCAGATGGAGAAGGATATGTCCGGTTTAAGTGCCGGACAGAAGAAAAAAGTGCTGCTGGCAAAGTCTATCTGCGAACCGGCCCACCTGCATATCTGGGACGAACCCATGAACTATATCGATGTGATCTCCCGGATGCAGATTGAGGAGCTGCTGCTGGAATATAAGCCGACTATTCTCTTTGTGGAGCACGATAAAACCTTTTGCGAAAACGTTGCAACCAAAGTGGTGCAGCTGTAAAAATGACCGGAGGCACATTTGTGCCTCCGGGTTTTGCATTATTTGCAGTAAATTTCAATGGCTTTGGCTGCAAATTCTGCGCATCCTTCACCGCCGGCCCGGTCGATGTTTTCCCGGAACCGCTGGTCGGATACATACATCTGGCCGAGGCCTGCAAGAATGGGCTTGGTGCATTTGTAAAAATGGGCGGTAATGTGGTTCTGGATTTTGGAAACCAGAGCCTGCACTTCTTCAGATGCGGGATCTAAGTGGCGGACAGCGCCGATCTCAGCAAAAATCGCCATCAGAGCATCGCCGTTCTGCCCATCCTTATCGGAAGATTTCTGCTCATATTCCCTGTAGGCTTCGGTTTTGCCCCATTTTGCCTTGGCTTCAGCGGCATAGGCATCCACTTGCGACTTGTCGAAGGGCTTAAAATTCATATCAATCACTCCTGTTTTTTGAATACTTCTGGCATGGGAGATCAGATCATCCAGATGCTGCCGCCGTAACTCCAGAAGCTTGATCTGGGATTCCAGGGCATCCATCGGATCAAAAGCGGGAGAATCCAGAATGACCCGGATCTCCTGCAGGGGAAATTCCAGTTCCCGGAAAAATAAAATGGTCTGCAGCCGCCGCAGGGCCGTATCGTCATACAGCCGGTAGCCGGCATCTGTAATTTTTGCAGGCTTCAGCAGACCGATGGCATCGTAGTGGTGGAGTGTGCGCACACTGACCCCTGTGATGCGGCTGACTTCTTTGACGGTTTTCATGTATCTCCCTCCCAGCTAAAGCTATTATAAACCATGACGTTACGTCAGAGTCAAGCTTTTTTTATGCAGGAATTGCATAAAAATGGGGCCTGTGATATAATCACAAAAAAGGGGGCGAAAGCGTGGAAACCATCCGAATTGAAGAAATCCCGGTTGAGGAAATAGATGAATTCTGGAAAGTGCATTTCCGGTATCTGGTGGAGGACGGCCTCATTGAAGATGAGGAAGACAAGGAATATTTTGCAGGAAGTGAATACCGGGATGTGATCAAAGCCCATATGCTGCGGGATGCGGATAAGCACCATATGGTCTGGTTTGCCCGCAGGGGTACCCGGATCGGTGCAGCCCAGTACTGCACCTACCAAAGCGAGGACGGGAAATGCTTTCTGATGGATTTCTGGGTCTTTCCGGAATTCCGGGGAAAGGGTACAGGACACCGGTGTTTTGAAGCGCTGGAACGCTATACCCAATCTGACGGCGCGGCATATTATGAAATCAACTGCGAGAAGGAGATTGCTCATCGGTTCTGGCTGAGCCTGGGCTTCCGGGACAGCGGCATGGATGAATACGACATGCCGTTAATGAGAAAAATGGGGTGAAAACAGGATGCTTTTTCATGCAAAAAACGGCAAACTGACACTGGGAAACACGGATATGGACTATGTCCGGTTCGGCAGCGGCGAAAAGATCCTGATCATGCTGCCGGGCCTGGGTGACGGACTGACCACTGTGAAAGGAACAGCGCTGCCTATGGCGGTTATGTACCGCATTTTCGCAAAGGACTACACCGTCTATATGTTCAGCCGGAAAAATGATCTTCCCGCGGGCGTTACCACCCGGGATATGGTAAAAGATCAGGCGGAAGCTATGGAAGTGCTGGGCATCCGGAAGGCAGATGTGGTGGGCGTTTCCATGGGTGGCATGATTGCCCAGCATCTGGCTATCGATTATCCGGAAAAGGTAGGAAAACTGGTGCTGGCAGTCACATCCGCCAGGGCAAACCCTGTTTTGACCGATTCGGTCAAAGAATGGATGGCCCACGCCCGGATGGGGGATCATACCGCACTGATGGACAGCAATGTGAAAAAGATTTACTCCGATGCCTATTACCGAAAGAACAAGTGGCTGGTGCCTGTAATGGGAAAAGTCACGAAGCCAAAATCCTACGACCGCTTTCTGAAGCAGGCGGAGGCCTGCCTGAATCATGATGCCTTCGATGGACTGGAGCGGATTCAGACTCCCACATTGGTCATCGGCGGCGAAAAGGACCGGGTGCTGGGTTCTGAGGCTGCCCGGGAAATTGCGGCCCGGATCCCCGGTGCGCAGCTTCTGATGTACGAAAAATGGGGCCACGGTGTTTATGAAGAAGAAACGACCTTCAACCGGTCGGTACTGAACTTTTTGATGGAGTGATACGATGGATTCTGTCAACAAAACCTTATACATCCCGCTGTACGGCAAGGCTTTTGTCAGCCGGAAGGGGATCATTTTGAAGGATACGAAAGCGGAAGAAATATGGGAAAAAGAGGGCTTCCCGCTGAAGGGAAAGTCGAAATCCAAATGGCTGGCCTACTATATGGGCATGCGCAGCGCTGTATTTGACCGCTGGCTGATTCAAAAAATGGAAGAATTCCCGGAAGCAGCAGTACTGCACCTGGGCTGCGGTATGGACAGCAGAATCGAGCGGGTGGGTCTTCGGGGTCACCGATGGTACGATGTTGATTTTCCGGAGGTTATCAAGCAGCGCGAAGCCTACTTCCGGGAGCAGGGTGATTACCGTATGCTGCGTGCGGACATCCGGCAGGATGGCTGGTTGGCGGAGATTCCGGGTGGCAGTGCCATCGTGATTCTGGAAGGTGTCAGCATGTATCTGAAGATAGAAGAGATGAAGCACTTTCTTGAAAATCTGTGTGCCCATTTCGAGCGGGTATATCTGCTGACAGACTGCTATACCCTGTTTGCAGCAAAAGCAAGCAGGTTCAAAAATCCCATTAACGATGTGGGCGTGACCCAGGTCTACGGCCTGGATGATCCGCAGATTCTGACAGGTGAGGGTTTGTCATTCGTTCGGGAGCATGAAATCACACCCCGGGACTTGATCGGCCAGCTGCAGGGAATGGAGCGAAGCATTTTTCAAAAGGTCTATGCCGGAAAGATTGCCGGGAAGATGTACAGACTGTATGAATACCGGAAATAAAAGGAAGCAGGAGCTGGCATTGGCCAGCTTCTGTTTTGGTGTTTGTGGGGAGATCCGGTAGGTTCGGGGAACGGTATCGGCAACGTTTATCTTCCTGAGATACGCCGGGTGGGGATATAGCTATTATTTATTGCGGAAGTGAAGAACGAAGTTAACACACGCTAATATAATATCAGCAAATGCAAGATTTATATGTAGGATATTCATAGTACTCATTGCTGTTATGATAAAGCACAATGCAGCAAATATCCAAATAAATCCAACAATCAAGAATCGATTAGCCTTGAAATCAAACTGTGATTGAGGTTTATCTGATTCAGAAACTGGAGCCTGATCATTATGGATTTCCTCTGTATAGTCGTCGCAAATTAGATAATCAGCAGATATGCCAAACACTTTCACAATTTTCTGGAGGTTTGGGAGATCCGGAAAGGTGTTTCCTTGTTCCCAACGTGAAACAGCTTGTCTCGAAACACCCAAAGAATCTGCCAAATCTTCTTGTGATAATCCTTTCGCTTTTCGTAATCGGATTAGTTTATCCGCAAATCGCATCGCTCTCTCCTCCATGTTGCTTTTCGATTAGATTGTACGATATGGAATGATGATTGTCCACCGTTTTACTGTTACAACAACGCAACTAAATGTAACATAGAACGATTATTAACTTGCGTGCTCTATTTATTTACCTGAGTGGCGAGACTCGTTTGCATTTTCTTCCCGGAGGGAAGAAAATAGAGGTGTTGCCGCCACGCTCTCCGTCGGCAAGCGACTGTCCACCGGACAGTCGCATTTAATCTTTCGAGTCTCGCATTCAAAAGATAAAAGCCGAGAGAGCGAAAGCTCTTTCGGCTTTTATGGTCCGAGTGGGGAGATTCGAACTCCCGGCATCTTGAACCCAAATCAAGCGCCCTACCAACTGGGCCACACCCGGAAATATCAACGCTTATTTTAGAGCAACTTGGCTGAGAAGTCAAGGGGAAAAGCGGGAACTTGCAAAGGGCTGTGCCGATGTGGTATGATAATGAAAAGGGGGGAGCGGTATGGGAAAAAGGGATCTGTCCCAGGAGGGACTGAAACTCATTGCCTGCATCACGATGCTGGCGGATCATATTGGTGCGGTATTCTTTCCGGGCAGCATTCTGCGCATCGTTGGACGTATGGCATTTCCGATTTACTGCTTCCTTTTGACAGAGGGTGTCCGCCACACCCGGAATCCGGGGCGGTATGGCTTCCGCCTGCTGGTCGGCATGGTGCTTTCGGAGCTTCCCTTTGATCTGCTCTTTTTCGGCGGCTGGAATTGGGGAAAACAGAGCGTGATGGTCACGCTGATGATCGGATTTTTGTATTGTGTGACCGCAGTTCGGATTCCCAGTCTGGCGCACCGGATGCTGATTCTGCTGCCCTTTGCGTTCCTGGGGGAACTGCTCAAGGTAGATTATGGCGGATGGGGCGTTGCGATGATCGGTATGTTCCTGCTGACCCGAGGGAAACCGGGACAGCAGAGCTTCTGGCTGCTGGGGATCTCCTGGGCGATCAGCAGGGCAACAGTTACAATCGGCTCTTTCAAAGTGCTGCTGCAGCCCTTTGCGTTGCTGGCAATGATTCCGATCTCCCTGTACAAGGGCCGGAAAATATCGGGAAATGCCTGGATTCAGCGGCTGTTTTATTTGTTCTATCCGGCGCATTTGGCGCTGCTGTATTTGCTGAGGGGATTATGATGGATATTTTATGGAAGCGGGATGACTGGGTATTCAGCTACCGGGTGGCGGGCATCTGCGTGCAAAACGGGAAGGTGCTGCTGCAAAAGCCCACCAATGATACGGCCTATGCATTTCCCGGTGGTCATGTGGAATTTGGGGAAACCAACGAAGAGACGCTCATCCGGGAATTCAAAGAGGAAATCGGCGCGGATATTCGCGTTGAGGAACTGAAATGGGTGGCGGAGATTTTCTTCCCCTGGGGGAGTAAGCCCTGCCATCAGATATGCCTCTATTATCTGACGGAGATTCTGAATTCAGAGATTCCGAAGAACGGGATGTTCATGGCGACGGAGCATATCGAAGGCCGAAACTTTGAACTGGAGTATCATTGGGTACCCATCGAGGATGTGGGAAAGCTGGATGTTTATCCCACCCAGACACCGGAACTTCTGCAGAAAATAAATGAAGGAGTGCAGCACTTCGTATATAAAGAGTGAGGCAAATTGGAATTTATCGGGGAGAACGGATTGCACCACAGGCATTCCCTTCGGTCACCACACCAGTGTGCGCACTGGTTCGCAATGACAGTGGTTTTCAATGTAATCTGCGCCGATTATGGTGCTGCTAGTGTCCAAATTTTTGTGTCATTGCGAGGAGGCATGAAATGCCGACGTGGCAATCCGCATCCCTGCAAACTGTAATTTGATTATCAGAACAACTAACCGCCGGGAGTTTTCTCCCGGCGGTTAGTTTATTTCTTGCGGAAGGTTTTCCACAAAATGAAAAGGACAAGTGCGAGTCCTGCAAGAATCAGAAGCACGGTCAGAACAATCGCATAACTCATGGGGGGCGTTTTCACATAGTACATGATATCCGTACGGAACCCCATGCCATGAAGCGCTGCTGAATTGATCACAGCATTGCGGATGAAATACAGACTGACCGCTTCCAGGGCAAGCGCCACAGCACCGACCAAAACACTGACCCAGCCCAGTGTAAAGAGCCGCCGGAGCAGATTTGCCTGAATATAGTCATTTGCCGGGGTGATGGGCGGAGAATCTTCAGTTGTTGGATGGGTATTTCCCAACAATTCATCGGTACTGATGCCGAATACCCGGCTAAGTACAACGAGTTTATCCAGTTCCGGGGAGGACTGGCCCGTTTCCCATTTGCTGATCGACTGACGGGATACACCCACCTGCTCTGCCAGCTGCTCCTGGGAAAGCCCCAATGCCTTTCTGAATTGGAGAATATTTTCGGATATTTTCATGGAGTCCACTCCTTTCATGGCTATATGATAGGAAAAAAGATGGTTGCGGTCTACCAATCGGCCTTGGTAAATCCGCAACCATCTGTTGCATTTACACGTTGAACAGGAAGTTGACGATGTCGCCGTCCTTCATGATGTATTCCTTGCCTTCGCTGCGGACCTTGCCCTGGGCCTTGGCGTTGGCCATGGAGCCCAGTGTCTTCAGATCCTCAAATGCAATGACCTCAGCCCGGATGAAACCACGCTCAAAATCGGTGTGGATTTTGCCGGCGGCCTGGGGTGCCTTGGTACCCTTCTTAATGGTCCAGGCCCGGCATTCGTCGCTGCCTGCGGTGAGGAAGGAGATGAGGCCCAGCAGTGCATAGCTGGACTTGATCAGCCGGTCCAGACCGGATTCGGCAACACCCAGCTCTTCCATGAACATGGCCTTCTCTTCGGGATCGTCCAGTTCAGCGATGTCAGCTTCCAGCTTGGCGCAGATGGGAATGATCTGGCTGCCTTCTTCGTCGGCCAGGGCCTTGACGGCCATGAAATGACGGTTTGCTTCGGGCTCGTTGATCTCAGCCTCAGCCAGGTTTGCAACGTAAATGGTCTTCTTCAGCGTCAGCAGGTCGGACTGACCGATGACTGCCAGCTCGTCGGCATCGTCGGTGTAGGTCCGGGCCAGCTTGCCCTCGTTCAGGTGGGCCAGCAGTCCGGTGAGGATATTGGCCTCGCCCAGAACCTTCTTGTCACCGCCCTTGGCAGCTTTCTGGCACTTGTCGATGCGGCGCTCCACCATTTCGATGTCGGCCATCACCAGCTCCAGATTGATGATGTCAATATCCCGCAGGGGATCGGTGGAGCCTTCCACGTGGGTGACGTTGGAATCTTCGAAGCAGCGAACCACATGGACGATGGCATCGGTGGTGCGGATGTTGCTCAGGAACTTGTTGCCCAGGCCTTCACCCTTGCTGGCACCCTTAACAAGACCAGCGATGTCCACAAATTCGATGACCGCGGGGGTATGCTTCTTGGGCTTGTAGAAATCAGCGAGCCAGTCGAGGCGCTCGTCGGGCACGGAAACCACGCCCACGTTGGGGTCGATGGTGCAGAATGCGTAGTTGTCAGCAGGGACACCTGCATTGGTAATGGCGTTGAAGAGGGTGGATTTACCAACATTTGGTAATCCGACGATGCCGAGTTTCATATCTGTAAATTCTCCTTTGTCAGCACATAATTTAAGCCATTATAACCCATCTGTTTCCTTTTTTCAATACCGGATATGAAAAATCGCCGCTGCATTGGCTGCAGCGGCGATGAAGGTTGGGATCAAACCCGTCTGAGGGCTTCGATGGGATTCAGGTTTGCGGCCTTGACAGCGGGGAGCAGACCGAAAATCACACCGATGAGCATGGAAAACACCACGGAAACACCGATGGCGGTCACATCGATGGCCACGGGAATCTGCATCATGGAGGAAATCAGCTGGGCAAGACCGATGCCGCTGACAACGCCGATGATGCCGCCCAGGGAAGTCAGCACCGCCGCTTCCGTCAGAAACTGGAAGAGGATGCGCCGCTTCTTGGCACCGATGGCCTTCTTGAGGCCAATCTCGCTGGTTCGCTCGGTGACGGACACCAGCATGATGTTCATAACGCCGATACCGCCCACCAGCAAAGAGATGCTGGCGATCCAGATCAGCTGGGAATTGGTGGACTCCGACATACTCTGCAGCTGCTGGGCCTGTTCCAGCATGTCCTGGCTGCGGTAGTCAAAGTCCATATTATCCGGATCCATGATCTGCTTTTCGGTCAGCAGGTCTGCCGCATCCTTGCCCACGGAGGTCATCACATCGGTGTTGGAAACCCGGATGGCCACGTTCTGGGGCTCGTCGAACTGGAATGCAGTGGGCCAGGTGGCCAGGGGAATGTAGATGGCGCCGGAGGAGGTGTTGGCATACATCCAGTAGTCGTTGATGGAATTGATGGTGGGAGTGAATTCTTCGGACAGGGCCACCACACCCACCACGGTGAACACATCCCCGTTGATTTCCAGAGAAGCGCCGACGGGGGATTCACCGCCGAACAGGGTGGTGACGGCGGTGGTATCCACCAGCGCGACTTTGCGGAAGTTGTCATAGTCGGACTGGGCAAAGCCTCGGCCGGATTTTACCTGGTAGCCGTAGACATTCAGATAATGGGAATCAATACCGAAGAGTTCGCCGTTGTACTGGGCATTTTTGTAATAGACCTGCTGGACATAATTCCGGGCACAGTACAGCGATACATCTTCCGCACCGCTGATCTCTTCCAGCTCCTGCCGGGTTTCCTCCGTAACGGTGCGGACTCCGGCGGGAACAGGGCTCCAGCTCATGTCGTAGGGATAACCGCTCTGATTCAGCTGGACGGTGACCACATTGTTGCCGGCGCCGATGAGGTTTTCCTTGATCTGCTCGTTGGTGCCTTTGATGGTGGAAACGATGGTGATGATGGCGGCGATGCCGATGATGATGCCCAGCATCGTCAGAATGGAGCGCATTTTGTGGGCCCAGATGCCCTGGAAGGCAAGTCGGATATTTTCAAACATAACTTACCTCCTTACTCATACAGTTCCCGGATTTCTGCTTCCACAGTGGGAGCGCCGGGCTTGACTTCGGTGCCGTAGGGGAAGGCCAGGAAATCTTCGGGAGAGATGCCTTCCAGGATTTCCGTATAGCTGCCCCAGAGGGATTTGCCGGTGGTAACATAGCGCTGTTCCAGATTGCCGTCTTCACCCCGGACATAGACGTAGCTTTTGCCGCCTTCGGTCCGGAGGAAGGGATTTTCCAGATAGATGCCGTTTTCGCTGGAACCGGCGGAATACATGATGCTGACATAGCTGCCGGACTGGAGGTCTGCGTCATCGGGAACAAAAACGGTGAAAGGATAGTAGGTGGCGGTGGGATTGCCCATGCCGTTCCAGTAACCGTTGGAGTTGGGATAATCGCCGATGTGCTCAATGGTGCCGGTGTACATCATGCCGGAACGCCAGTCGTTGACGGATACTTCGCTGCCCACAGCCATGGTATCCCGGTCCAGCTCGCTGATGAAGCCTTCCACATAGAAACCGCCGCCGCCGGAAATTTTCATCAGAGGCTGGCCGGTCATCTGGGCCTCTTCCTCGGTCAGAAGGGAGACTACGACACCGTCCACTTCCGCATAAACCTTGCCGTCGCTGACTTCGGTTTGCATGATCTTGTACTCTGCCTCGGCCATTTTGATGCTGAATTCCAGATCCTTGATGGTCTTTTCCTGCTGGGAACGCATTTCTGCGATCTGGGAGGCAGTGAAACCGCTGCCGAAATCGATCTGGGGTGCATCGGGTGCCTGCTCGTTGGCAGCCAGGGTGTGGTCGGGCAGCATATAGGCATCAAAGAATTTAAAGCCGAAGGAACCGTTGCTGTTTTTGCTTACCAGCATACCCTGCCACAGGGTCCGGGTGCCCAGGGACATATTGCCCTCAGTAATCTTAAAGACTACATAGAACTTGTCCACTTCCACCTTTTCGGGCTCTGTGGGATCTTCGGGAGGCTCGGTTTCGTCATCCGGCTCATCGGGAGCCTCGGTAGGAGCTTCCGTGGGGGCATCGGTGGGAGGAGCCTCGGTGGGGACATCGGTGGGAGGTGCCTCCGTGGGAGCTTCCGTGGGGGGAGCCTCGGTGGGGGCTTCCGTGGGAGGTGCCTCTGTGGGCATATCAGTGGGATTTTCGGGAGAAGAACCGGAGGAACTACTGGAATCTTCCTTTGCGGCATTGATGGTCTGGAATGCCTCTGCCTGCTCCAGCACCGCCCGGAACACGCCCTCGTCAATGGCGGTATCGCTGTGAATCCAGCAGATCAGAGCCTTTTCCTTGGAACTGCCGTCGTATTTGCTCTGAGTGGAGATCTTGTAGGGATCTGTCAGCGCAACACCCAGATTGGCATCTTCCTCCGGCTTTTCGGAGGGCTTCGGGATCACCATGGGCCTCATGCCCTTAATCCGCTTCAGTTCAGCTTTGGCATCCTCCAGCTGCAGCTTCAGCTTTTCCACATCCAGCCGCTTCCGCTCCAGAGCGAGATCCGACAGTGTGGTGTCGAAGCTCATGAGCACATCGCCCTTTTTTACGGAATCACCCATGGAAACCAGAATTTCGGTGACGGTCTGGGTATTGGACAGGAAAACAGTTTGCACATTGTCAGCCTGGACATAGCCGGAGCTTTCCTGGGAATCGCCCCAGTATTCGGTCATGCCGATGTAATTGAAGGAGAACACATTTACCGGTTCACCGGAGGTGCCGGAGGACAGATAGATACCGGCACCGATGGCGGCCACCAGGATCAGCGCCACGGTGGGGATCAGAATCTTTTTCAGCTTGCTTTTACGCTTCAAGGTCGATTCCTCCTCTCCGGCGGTTGTCGCTGGTGCTCAGTTCGCCGTCCAGAATATAGTAGGTCTTGTCCGCACAGGCGGCAATATCCGGCTCGTGGGTGATCATGATAATGGTCATGCCGTCGTTGCTCAGCTGGCGGAATATATCCATGATCTGATTGCCGGATTTGGTATCCAGAGCGCCGGTGGGCTCGTCGGCCAGCAGCAGGGCGGGCTTTGTGACCATGGCCCGGGCAATGGCCACCCGCTGGCACTGGCCGCCGGAGAGTTGGTTGGGGAAGAAGTGGATTCTGTCTGCCAGATCCACAGCCTTCAGAGCTTCCTCGGCTCTGGCCCGGCGCTCCTTCTGGGGAACGCCCGCATACAGTAGGGGCAGGGCCACATTATCCAGTGCATCCATTTTGGGAAGCAGGTGGAAGCTCTGGAACACAAATCCGATATACTTGTTTCGGATGTCCGCCAGCTCATCATCGGTCAGGTCCTTCAGATCCCGGCCCTCCAGCTCGTAATCGCCGGAGGTGGGCACATCCAGACAGCCGATCAGATTCATCAGGGTTGTTTTGCCGGAGCCGGAGGGGCCCATGATGGCCAGGTATTCGCCCTGGTCCACGGTCAGATTGATGTTCTTCAGAACCCGGACCGGCTCTTTGCCCTGCATGTAATCCTTGCAGATGTCGGTCAGTTTCAGGATGGCCATTTACTGCACCCCGCTTTCCGCTCCCTCATCGGGTGCAGGCTCGTTGCGGGTGGTGGGAGCACCCTCCACGCAGAGCTCTTCATTGGGGAATGCAATATAGTCGTCTTCCGTCAGACCCTCGACGATTTCGATGGTATCGAGCATCATATTGTATTCACCCAGGGTCACCGGCTGCTTCTGGAGCTTGCCGCTCTTTTCTGCCCAGACGTAGGTGCTGCCGTCTTCATCATAGCAGATGAACATGTTGCTGACGGAAGGATAATTGGTCTGTTCCTCCTCACCGGCATCCAGTTCCAGATACACATGCTGACCCAGCAGGAGTCCGTCGCTGCTGTCCAGATCCACATAGAAGGGGTACTTGCTGGAAGCGGACATGGGATCGACGGAATTGCCGTAGTACATGGCATTGGGATCTTCCTGGGAGGGGCTTTCATAGTCCACCAGGGTCACGGTGCCCAGCCAGTATGTATTGCTGTCGGTGCGGGAAACGATCTTCATCCGGCTGCCTTCCATGATGCCGCCCCGCTGCAGTTCGCCCAGGGTGCCCTTGATCCGGAAGGATCCTGCCTGCTGGATGGTGATATAGGGCAGGGGATTGCCGTAATTATCCGTACCGTTTTCGTTGATGGCGGTAACACGGCCGGTGACCGGCGAAGTGACCGTTGCATGGTTCATCACATCTTCGGACTGGGCAACTTCCTTTTCCTTTGCCTGCAGATTCAGCTCCGCTTCCTTCAGATCGATCTGGGTGGACTGAATCTGAATGGTGTACTGGAGCTTGTTGTTACCCTTGGCTTTTTTCTCGGCTTTCTCCAGATCCTCAATCTGGCGCTTGTAGTTTTCAATGGTGGCGATCAGCTGCTCTTTTTCCAGACGCTGCTTGTCCAGGGTCAGCTGCAGCTGCTCCATATCGTAGGAAAACAGGCTCTGGCCTTCCGTTACATCGTCTCCTTCCTTAACCAGCACTTCTGCGATGGTCTTATCGCCGTCCTTTTCGATTTCGGTGACATTCTCGGATACCACCATGCCCGGAAAACGGTCGCCGGGGGCAATGGCACCGATGCTGCTCAGCTCCTTCACGGACTGAACATAGACCGCATTTTCGCTGCTGCCGCAGCCGGAAAGTCCCATCACCAGCGACAGAGCCAAAGGCAGTGCAAACCATTTCTTGATATTCATAAGAGTTTCCTCC
This sequence comes from Oscillospiraceae bacterium, assembly GCA_015068305.1. Lineage (GTDB taxonomy): Bacteria > Bacillota > Clostridia > Oscillospirales > Oscillospiraceae > Faecousia. Next base: position 11,344 of record SVKV01000008.1, on the reverse strand, counting down.
CAAGGTAATATTTCTTGCCTATCATGATACGAAAGCAGCATCGCAAAGTCAATCGAAGCGGCTTTAAGTTTTCATTAAGTTTACACAAATGCCCCCAACCGTCGAACGGCTGGGGGCAGAGCTGGAAGATTTTATTTTTTGTGGGCAAAACGGCGGTTATAGAGCTTGGCAAGACCGCCCTCGCTGGTTTCCCGGAACCGGTGGTTCAGATTCACACCGGTTTCCTTCATGGCCCGGCAGACCATGTCATAGCTGATGTTCCGGGAACCGGTGAGGAAGTAGCTCATATTGCAGGCATTCATGGCCCGCATGGCAGCTACCGCATTGCGCTCGATGCAGGGAATCTGCACCAGACCGCAGATGGGATCGCAGGTCAGACCCAGATGATGCTCCATGGCAACCTCCGCCGCATATTCCAGCTGGTCCAGATCCTGCTGGTAAAGCTCAGCAAGGGCTGCAGCAGCCATGGAACAGGCGGTGCCGATCTCTGCCTGGCAGCCGCATTCGGCACCGGAGATGGAGGCGTTGGTCTTGGTCAGATTGCCGATGATGCCGGCAGTGGCCAGAGCCCGGCAGATTTCCTCGTCGGTAAAGCCCTTGGTATCCTGGGCATATTTCAGCACCGCAGGAAGCACGCCGCAGGCGCCGCAGGTGGGGGCGGTGACCACGGTGCCGTTGGAGGCATTCTGCTCTGCCACGGCGAAGGCGTAGGATGCGATGTGGTGGAACTCCACCAGGGCAGGCTCCACAATGGCCAGCTGGGTCTGCTTCAGCTCCTTGGCTTTGCGCTTGACCCCCAGACCGCCGGGAAGAATGCCTTCGGCGGCCAGACCCTCCTCGATGGAGCGCTTCATGGTCTGCCAGACTTCCATCAGGAAATCCCAGATCTCCGGGCCTTCGTTCAGCTCCACATAGTCGGACAGCTTGTCGATGTAGCGCCATTTGCAGAAATCGTGGATTTCCGCAAAGGAGTGCTCAATGTAAACCTCTTCGCCGGCAGCCGCCGCGGGCTCACCGGGGACACGGATATCGCCGCCGCCCACGGATTCCACCCGGAGGAAGCCCACTTCCCGGTCACCCAGGAAGCCTCTTAAGTCCAGGGTGTTGGGATGCATGCCGGCCCATTCTTCGGGGGAGTAGATGATTTTGGTCCGTTCCGGGCCCAGGGTTTCCTTCAGCACATTGTCGGTGCCGTGGCCGATGCCGGTTTTGTTCAGGGAGCCGTAGAGGGTGACCTCATACCGCTCTGCCTGGGGGCAGCGGGAAAGGAAGAGTTTGGCTGCCCGCTCCGGGCCCATGGTATGGGAGGAGGAGGGACCTTTGCCGATTTTGTAGATCTCGCGGATGGATTTCATGGAAAAACCTCCGATTTCTGTGTTATTTTTTTAAGTATAGCAAAAAGGAAAGGGAATTACAACGGCTTTCGGAAAATTAATCTGCGCTGCGCAAGGCCTGCAGGCTCAATTCTCCCGCCAGCTTGAACAGCGCATCGGAAAGGACCTGCTCCAGGGGCTTTCCGGCAACATCGGCAAGTCTGCTGTAAAACAGCACCACAGCCGGGTCCAGGGGTACGGTGATCTGCACCATAGGCACCTCCTTCGAGGCATCGGAAATTCTCAAAAAACTTTTCTCCATCCTATGCAAACTCTTGACATATGTGCTACAATAGAAGTTACGAAAAGCAAGAGATTTTCCGAGAGGATGAAAAGATATGGCAAAAGATAAGAAGGTTACCGAGATTACCGATATGGAGGTGGACTTTGCGCAGTGGTTTACGGACGTGTGCAAAAAGGCACAGCTGATTGACTACTCCAGCGTCAAGGGTGTGTTCATCTACCGTCCCTATGGCTATGCCATCTGGGAGAACATCCAGCACATTATGGACAAGGAATTCAAGAAGCAGGGCGTTGAGAACGTCTATATGCCCCTGCTGATTCCCGAATCCCTGCTGCAGAAGGAAAAGGATCATGTGGAAGGCTTTGCGCCTGAGTGCGCCTGGGTTACCATGGGCGGCGGCGACAAGCTGGAAGAAAAGATGGCCATCCGGCCCACTTCCGAGACCCTCTTCTGCGAGCATTTTGCAAATGTGCTCCAGTCCCACCGGGATCTGCCCATGAAGTATAACCAGTGGTGCTCCGTGCTGCGCTGGGAGAAGACCTCCCGTCCCTTCCTGCGCCACCGCGAATTCCTGTGGCAGGAGGGTCATACCATCCATGCCACCGCAGAGGAAGCCAAGGCCTTTACCGAGACCATGCTGAATGTCTACGCAGATTTCTGCGAGAACGTGCTGGCTATGCCCGTCACCCGGGGCCAGAAGACCGACAAGGAAAAGTTCAACGGCGCAGAAGCTACCTACACCATCGAGTGCATGATGCATGACCGCAAAGCGCTCCAGGCCGGTACTTCCCACTACTTCGGCGACGGCTTCTGCAAGGCATTTGAAATCGAGTTTACCGACAAGAACAACCAGAAGGTCAACCCCCATCAGACCTCCTGGGGTGTTTCCACCCGTCTGATCGGCGGCATCATCATGACCCACGGCGATAACAACGGTCTGGTGCTGCCTCCCAAGGTTGCTCCCGTTCAGGTTGTGGTCCTGCCCATCGCCCAGCATAAGCCCGGCGTTCTGGAAGGTGCAACTGCCCTGCGGGATCGTCTGATTGATGCAGGCTACCGCTGCAAGATGGACGACTCCGACAATTCCATGGGCTGGAAGTGCGCCGAGTACGAGATGAAGGGTGTTCCCCTGCGCGTTGAGTGCGGCCCCCGGGATCTGGAGAACGGTCAGTGTGTGATCGTCCGCCGTACCGACCGGGAGAAGGTTATCGTAAAGCTGGAAGATCTGGAAACTGCCGTTGCCGAGCAGCTGGAACTGGTGCAGAAGCAGATGTTCGAGAAGGCCAAGAAGAATCTGGACGAGCACATCTTCGAGGCGCACTCTCTGGAAGAGGCAAAGGCTCTGCAGGACGAGCACGGCGGCTATATCAAGACCATGTGGTGCGGCGATTTGGAATGCGAGCTGGCCATGAAGGAAAAGGCCGGCATGTCCTCCCGCTGCATCCCCTTCGCCCAGGAGAAACTGGACGATGTGTGCCCCTGCTGCGGCAAGCCCGCCAATAAGATGGTCTATTGGGGCATCGCATATTAAATGAAGAATTCAGAATGCAAAATGCAGAATGAATTGATTTAGTCGTATTTAAGAAATATCTGAAAACGACGCAGCCAATCGGCTGCGTCGTTTTTGCTTTTAAGGAGGGAAGTATGGAACGTATTTTGATCATCGGCTGCGGCGGCAGCGGAAAAAGCACATTGGCGCGGCAGCTGGGAGAAAAGACCGGCCTGCCGGTGGTGCACCTGGACAAACTTTTTTGGCATCCGGGCTGGGTGGAATCGTCAAAGGAAGAAATCGATGCAAAAATCATGCAGATCATATCGGAGCCACGCTGGATCCTGGATGGAAACTATATCCGGACGCTGTCCAAACGGCTGGAAAAATGCGATACGGTGATTTATCTGGATTTTAGCCGGTTTGCCTGTCTGATGGGTGTTGTTAAGCGGGTTCTGACGACTTACGGAACCGTACGGCCCGATATGGCGGAAGGCTGCCCGGAGCGGTTTAACTGGGAGTTTTTGCAGTGGGTCTGGAATTTTAACAGGAAGCATCGGGAGAAATATTATCGGATGCTGAATGAAACCGAAGGAATCGAGAAAATCGTGCTGAAAAACCGTCGGGCGGTGAAGCAATTTCTGAAGGAGGTTGAAGAATATGGCCAGAGAAATTAACCCCAAAGATACAACCAGAGCATCAGCCTATGAGCTCTGGATGAAAGCGCCCAATCCCATGGTTACCTTTTTCAAAACTGTGGATGTGACCAATCTGGTGAAGGTCAGCAAAAAGAAGGGATACAAATTCAATATGCTCCTGGATTACTGCATCGGCAAAGCGGCGGTAGCTGTGAAGGAATTTTACATCTTACCTGTTGGTGAAAAACTGATTCAGTATGATTCCATCGCAGTTAACACGATTGTGAAGAACCGAACCGGAGAAGTCAGTTCCTGTGATATTTTGTTCACAGAAGATTTGGTAAAGTTCAACACAGATTATTTGCAGTATACCCGTCAGGTGGCTGAAACCTGCTACGACCATGATCTGTCGGAAAACAGCATGGTCATCGGCACCTCTGCCATTGTGGATACGGAAATTGACGGTGCGGTGGGCATGAACAGCGGTATTTTCAACAATCCCTTTATGATCTGGGGCAGATACCGGAAAAGATTGTTCCGCTATTATCTGCCTATTTCCTTCCAGTTTCACCATACCCAGATGGACGGTGCCCACGCAGGAAGATTTCTTGAGAATCTTCAGAAGGAAATCAATAGGCTATAAAATCAACCCCGACCGAAACGGTCGGGGTTGAAAGCTTTGCATTAAACGATGCCCTGGGCGGTCATGGCGTCGCAGACCTTCATGAAGCCTGCGATATTGGCGCCGGCCACATAGTTGCCTGCCATATCGTATTCCTTGGCGGCATTATCCAGGTTGTGGAAGATGTTGACCATGATGGTCTGCAGCTTGGCATCCACCTCTTCAAAGCTCCAGCTGAGGCGCTCGGAGTTCTGGGTCATTTCCAGAGCGGAGGTGGCAACACCGCCGGCGTTGGAAGCCTTGCCGGGGCAGAACAGAACGCCATTGTCCTGCAGGTACTTGGTGGCATCCAGGGAGGTGGGCATATTGGCACCCTCGGCCACGGCGAAGCAGCCGTTGGCTACCAGAGCCTTGGCATCATCAATGAGCAGCTCGTTCTGGGTGGCGCAGGGCAGAGCCACATCGCACTTGACCGTCCAGACACCCTTGCCCTCGTGATAGACGGCATTGGGCCGCTTGGCGGCATACTCAGTCAGACGGGCACGCATCTTCTGCTTAACTTCAATGAGGGTTGCCACATCGATGCCGTCGGGATCGTAGATCCAGCCGGTGGAGTCGGAGCAGGTGACGGGCTTTGCACCCAGCTGCCATGCCTTTTCGATGGCGTAGGTTGCCACATTGCCGGCACCGGAAACTACCACGATCTTATCCTTGAGGGTATGGCCATTGCACTTGAGCATCTCATCGACTAAGTACAGAAGACCGTAGCCGGTAGCCTGGGTTCTGGCCAGGGAGCCGCCGTAGGAAAGACCCTTGCCGGTGAAGACACCTTCGTAAACGCCCCGGATCCGCTTGTACTGGCCGTACATGAAGCCAACTTCCCGGGCGCCGACGCCGATATCACCGGCGGGCACGTCGGTATCGGCACCGATGTACTTATAAAGCTCAGTAATCAGGCTCTGGCAGAAGGCCATGATCTCCCGGTCGGACTTGCCCTTGGGGTCAAAGTCGGAGCCGCCCTTGCCGCCGCCGATGGGCAGACCGGTGAGGCTGTTCTTGAAGGTCTGCTCGAAGGCCAGGAACTTCATGATGGACAGGTTGACGGAGGGGTGGAAGCGCATGCCGCCCTTGTAGGGGCCGATGGCGCCGTTGAACTGGACCCGGTAGGCGTTGTTCACCTGGACCTGACCCTTGTCATCCACCCAGGGAACCCGGAACATGACGACCCGCTCGGGGGTGGTCAGCCGCTCCAGCAGGGCATCGCGCTTAAACTTTTCCTCGTTCTTTTCAATGACGGGGCGCAGGGATTCCAGAACCTCATAGACAGCCTGGTTGAACTCCGGCTCATGAGGATTCTGCTTTTTGACCCGCTCCAGAATGGAATCTACATAACTCATAAACAAATGTCCTCCCTTGGAAGAAAATCATGGGGTAATTGTAGCACCAGCGATGCAAGAATACAAGTATTTTTTTATGAGAAAAGAAAGAAGCGTCATTCTGAACGAATGACGCTTCCGCTGGAATTGTTCAGTTGTGCAAATTTTTATCTGATCCGGGGGAGAATCTCTTTTTCAATTGTCTCCACCAGTTTGTCCAGTTCGCCTTCGGTGGTATCCCGGCAGAGGGAAACCCGGAAAGAGCCGTCCATGGTTTCGGGGGAAAGATTCATGGCTTCCAGCACATGGCTCCGGTGGCCCTTGGCACAGGCGGAACCGGCGGACACACAGATTCCCGCATCCTGCAGAATATTGATGGTGTTCTGGGTGGGCACACCGGGAACAGAGAGGGAGAGAATATGGGGGGCTTCATGGCAGCCGTTGATACGGACCCCGGGATAAGCGGACAGCTTCTCCACAAGGCCGGAAAGCAGCTCCTTTTCCCGGGCGATGTCCTCTTTAAAGGTAGCAGCGCCTGCGGCTGCCGCGGCGGCGAAGCTGAAAATGGCGGGCGTTCCCTCGGTGCCGCTGCGCATGTTCGATTCCTGCCCGCCGCCCAGAAGCATGGCGGGGAAGGATTTTAGCTTTGGGGAAATATACAGGGCACCGGCACCCTTGGGGCCGTGGACCTTGTGGGAGGAGATGGAAATGAGGTCTGCCCCCAGAGTTTTGGCGGAGAAGGGAACTTTCAGAAAGCCCTGGACTGCATCGGTGTGGAACACGGCATTGGGGCAGAGCTTGTGGGTCAGCTTTGCCATTTGGGCGATGGGCATCACGGAGCCCACCTCGTTGTTGACCATCATAACGGAAACCAGGATGGTATCTTTCCGGAGGGCGGCTTTCAGCGCATCAAGGGTGATGCGGCCCTGGTCGTCGGGCTGCAGATAGGTTACCTCAAAGCCCTGGGCTTCCAGCTCCTTTATGGGATTTAAGATGGCATGGTGCTCAATGGCGGTGGTGATGATATGCTTGCCCCGCTTGCCGAAGCGCTTGACGGTGCCATGGATGGCCCAGTTGTCGGCCTCGGTGCCGCCGGAGGTAAAGAATACCCGGTCGGGCTCGGCACCCAATGCGGCGGCAACCTTATGCCGGGCATCCCGCATCATGTGGGCGGTATCAATGCCGAAATTGTACAGAGCGCTGGGGTTGCCCCAGTTTTCGGTCATAGCAAGGGTCATGGCCTCCACAGCTTCGGGGCAGGGCTTTGTGGTGGCGGAATTGTCTAAATAGATCATAGCTTATTTACCTACACAAAAACGTTCAAAAATTCTGGCGGTGATGTCCTCCCGGACCGTGGCGCCGGTGACTTCGCCCATGGCCTCCATGGCCTCTTCCACATCGGTCAGCACCGCGTCGGGGGTCAGCCCCAGAGAAAGTCCCTCCAATGCCCGGAGCATGGCTTCATAAGCTCTGCGGATGGCATCGGCCTGCCGGGTGTTGGTCAGAATGGAGCCGTCGCAGGGGGTGTCGGATGCAAACATATTGTCCACAGTCTGCGCCAGCTCTGCAAGTCCCTCGCCGGTTTTGGCGCAGAGGGGAATGACGGTGTCAAAGGGCAGGTCGGAGGGCTGAACGGCGGTGCCCAGATCGGATTTGTTGATGAGCGCGATGACCTTGGGTAAACCACGGCAGAAATCAATGACGGAGCGGTCTTCTTCGTCCAGAGGTCTGGAGCCGTCGCAGACATAGATCACCAGATCTGCATTTTCCACAGCCTGCCGGGACCGCTCCACGCCCATGGCTTCGATCCGGTCTGCGGTCTCCCGGATGCCGGCGGTGTCAATGAGCCGCAGGCGGGTTTTTCCCACCATGACCGTCTCTTCCACCGTATCCCGGGTGGTGCCTGCCACTTCCGTGACGATGACCCGGTCATAGCCTGCCAGAGCGTTCAGCAGGCTGGATTTTCCCACATTGGGCTTGCCCACAATGGCGGCAGCCACACCGGAGCGGAGGATCTTACCCTGGTTATGGGTTTTCAGCAGCGCATGCAGCGCATCTGCGTCTGCCCGGAGGGAGGATTCATAAGCATCCAGGCCGAAATCCTCGATATCCTCATCGGGATAATCCAGCACTGCGTGGAAATGGCTGCACAGGTTGGTCAGATCGTCATAGATGGGATCCAGCTTTTTCTGCAATCTGCCGCCCACCTGGCCGGCGGCATTGGCGGCGGCATCGGCGGTGTCTGCTTCGATGAGGTCGATGACGGCCTCCGCCTGGGTCAGGTCCAGATGGCCGTTGAGGAAAGCCCGCTTGGTGAATTCGCCCCGGCCTGCAGGCCTTGCTCCGGCGATGTAGAGGGCTTCCAGTCCTGCGGACAATACAGCAGGGGAGCCGTGGCAGTGGAATTCCACCGTGTCCTCGCCGGTATAGCTGTGGGGACCCCGGGTATAGATGGCGCAGCAGGAGTCGATGACCCGACCCTCCCTGTCGTGGAATTCACCCAGGACCAGCTTCCGGTTGGGCGCTTCCCAGAGAGGCTTGCCGCTGATGCATTTGAAAACTTTTCCGCCGATTTGGGCACAGTCATCTCCCGTCATACGGATGATGCCGATGGCGGAAACACTGAGCCCTGTTGAAATGGCAGCAATTGTATGGGACATGGGTTGTCCTCCTTATTTATGATCATTCAGAAAAGCCAGAGGATCGCCTTCGGAAGCAATAAAGTGCATCAGCATATAGGCGCACATGATGGCAACGTTTTCTTCTTTTAGTATGCGGCGGCATTCTTCCCGGTCGGCCAGCACCACCTGGATATCCTCGGTGCCCTCCTGGCCTGCAACGGAAGGTTCTCCCATGCAATAGCCGAACACAGTGCCGCAGCTTTCATCGGTCATGCCCACGGTGGTGAAAAAAGGCCGGCCATAAGAACCGCCGTCCACCGGGGTGAATTCCAGACCGGTTTCTTCCTTCATTTCCCGGACTCCTGCCTCCAGCATATCCTCTCCCGGTTCCACAAGGCCTGCGGGGAATTCATAAACATAACCGTTGATGGGATAGCGGAACTGCCGGACCAGAACCACCTTATCCTTTTTCTCTCCGTGGACACCGTAGAGGATCACACCGTCGGGGTGGTTGTCATGGGTGACGGATTTCAGCTGTTCCACTGTCTTCCGTCGGGAAGCCACATAGTAGGGGGCATTACTGCCGTCCCGGAAAACAGCATCCTGTTCATAAAGATTCAAAAACCGGTTGTCGGTGAGTTTTCTGATTCCTTTGATCCGTTCCATGGCGCATCCTCCCACTTATAATAATTTAATATAACACCATCTGTGGATAATTGCAACATTTTCGGGCAAGATACCCTTCGAGGTGAAATCCATGGAAAAGCCCACACCCCGGCGGTCGCCCATGTACCACGGAGCAATTACCGATGAGAATATCCGCGCCATTTTTGATGGGGCGGAGGATTTCAATGTCCGGCAGCTGTCCTGCGGTGAACACCGGCTGGTTCTGTATGCAATCGACGGGCTGACCTCCGGCGGTGATATTTCTGATTTTGTGGTCAAACCGATTACGGAGCATCTGACCGCGGACTCCATGATATCCCTGTACCGCCAGGCGCTGAGCGGCATGGTCTATAATGCGGTGGCGGATGGCTGCAAAGATCTGGACGCGGTAGCTGTGAAACTGGTGAACGGCTTTTGTGTGGTGCTGTTTCCGGGGGTCGGGGCAATTGCCTTTGAGGTTAAGACCGGGGAGAAGCGGGGACTTTCCGCTCCGGAGGTAGAGAACACGGTCAAAGGGCCTAAGGATGCCTTTGTGGAGACCAGCCGCTCCAATACCAGCCTGGTCCGCCGGCACCTGCGCAGTCCGGACCTGCGGATCTTTGAAACGGTGGTGGGCAGACGGAGTCTGACCAATGTTTCTCTGCTGTGGATGGAGGGAATTACCAATCCTTCTCTGGTGGAGCGGATGAAAAAGCGGATCGATGAGATCGATATTGACGGTTTTCTGACTCCGGCGGCGGTGGAGGAATACATCACCGGTTCCCGGAAAACGGCATTTCCGCTGATCCAGTATACGGAACGGACCGACAAATTCTGTCAGGGTTTGCTGGACGGCCGGGTGGGACTGATCGTGGACGGAATCCCCTTGGGCTATCTTGCACCCACAGATCTGGGCTATCTGATGGACAGCCCGGAGGATCGGGGCCGGGATTTCATAACCGCATCCAGTGTCCGTGTTTTGCGGTATCTGGCGCTTTTGACAAGCCTGCTGCTTCCGGCGGTCTATATTGCCCTGGCGGATTTTCACCAGGATATCATTCCGCTTCCCATGCTCCGGGCCATGATTGAAAGCAAACAGGATGTGCCCTTTTCCACAGTTGCGGAAGTTCTGGGCCTTCTGATTGCCTTTGAGCTGCTCCAGGAATCCGGCGTTCATCTGCCCCAGGCCATTGGACAGACTGCCTCCGTCATCGGCGGCATTGTGGTGGGCACAGCGGCGGTGGAAGCGGGACTAATCTCACCTGTGGCGCTGATCATCGTCAGCATTGCGGGAATCTGCGGCTTCGTTCTGCCAAACCGGGATTTGGCAGAGGGAATCCGGGTCTGGCGGTTTGTAATTGCAGCAGCATCGGCAATCGCGGGCTGGCCGGGAATTGGGGCGGGGGTGGCCGGCCTTGCGATCCATCTTCTGGGTCTTAAAAGCCTGGGCGTGCCCTACTTGCTGCCCAATCGCAGATTCATGGAAAGCGGCGGCATCCTGCGTCCGCTGCTGAAGCAATCCAAACTGCGAAACAAATGGCTGAAACCCAAAGACAGGAGGAACCAGCGATGAAACGAATGATCTTCTATCTAGCACTGCTGGTGGCTGCGCTGGCAATCCCAAAAGAAAGAACGGATCTGGGAAAGCTGAAGCCAGTGGAAACGGTATCCTTATATATAGAAAGAGGGGAAGTGGTGCTTGCCACGGACACGGAAGATCTGGGCAAAGGGAAAACAGTAGAGCAGGCAATGGAAAATATGAAGGAGACCACAGCGGGGATCATCTATCTGGATACCGCTGACTATCTGCTGGTCAGAAAAGGGGCGGAACTCTGGATTCCGGATATGAAAAGGCAGCTGAAGGGTAATGTGAGAATCTGTTACGCACAACCGGCGGTGGATATCACCCAGGCAGCATCCTTTCTGACAGTTCACAGACCGGATATGAAACTGGAGGAATGGGCAGAAGGTGCCAATTTGCAGACCCTTGGTGTCCGGGGAGAGCATATGATACTGCGTAATGAAAAAAGTTGAAAATAATGCTTGACAAACGGATTGCGCTGTGCTAGTATAAGCGAGCTGTCCGCAAGGGCAACACCACAACTGAAAATCGGAAGCCAAGGGCTTGAAAAAAGTTTAAAAAACTTGAAAAAAGTACTTGACAAAGATTTGAGGCTGTGTTAAAATTCATAACGTTCCGCAGCAAATGCGAACGACACTGTACCTTGTAAATTGAATAACGTGAAAGACGAACTAAGAACACCTTGGACAATTTTAAATTGTTTAAGATCGATTTGAAATCGAAATTAAGCCAACGAAAATTCTTGAGTAATATT
>SVKV01000042.1 GCA_015068305.1 Oscillospiraceae bacterium | reverse complement strand
CCTCCAGAACGAAATAAGATGCCGGTATCTGCACCAGACTGATTTTGCCGGATGCAGTCCCCTTTTGTGCTTATTCGCCCAAAACGTAGCCGAGCAGCAGGTCCATGGTATTGCGCAAGCCCTCCAGATGAGTCCGTTCCCGTCCGTGGCTGCAGGAAACAGCCATACCGAACACACCCACCTTGACATTGCAACCGCCCTTTATGGCAGCGGAACAGTCGGAGCCGTAGTGGCGGAAAGTGTCCACTGCATAGCTGCAGCCCAGCTTTTCCGCCAGATTGATCAGCCGGGTGGTCAGCTCGTAGTTGTAGGGACCGTTGTTGTCATAGGCGCAGATGCTGACACCAAATTCTGTGCCATCCTGATCCGGTCCGATGCAGCCAATGTCCAATGCCACGGCTTCACTGACTTCCGGAGGCATGTAATTTCCGCCCAGCATCACTTCTTCCATGTAAGTAAAGCCGATCATGGTCCGGTACTTGGGCTTCAGGCCGTTTTCCTTCAGATATTTCATCATGGTAAAGCAGCAGGAAACCGCGGCCTTGTCGTCGATGAAGCGGCTCTTGAGGAAGCCGCTGGGGGTCAGCTCAAACCGGGGCTCGATGGCGATGAGATCGCCATTGCGAATGCCCAGCTTTTGCACATCCGCTTTGGAGCTTACCTTTTCATCCAGCAGAATCAGCATGTTATGCTCGTCACGGGGCATATCCCGGCAGTCATCAAACACATGGATGGAGTGGGAGCTGACAGTCAGCAGGCCGGTATATGCTTTTCCGCTGCGGGTAAAGATGGTGACGGTCTCCCCCTCGGCACTGTGGAAATTCAGCGCGCCCATGTTCCGGATCCGGATGGTGCCGTCGGGCTCGATACGCCGAACCACCAGACCCAGTGTATCCAGATGGGTGCTGACCATAACGGTTCTGGAATTATCATGGCCCTCCATGGTGATGTAGGCCGTACCCTTGTTGTCGTAGGTCACGGGAAAGCCGAACATGGCAGCATATTTTTCCAGCACCGGATTCATCAGAAGATCGTAGCCAACGGGGCTGGGTGTATGGATCAGCTCCCGGAAACAGTCGATGTTGAACTGTTCATCAAATTGATAATACATAGTGTCACTCCTGTTTTATAGGCGGTTTTCAATCTCGGATGCCACCAATTCCCGCAGCGTCAAAAGAAATCCGTCATTTCTGGGGTAATCCGTGAAGGTAATAGACTCCATGGACGCAGTTTTGTAAATCAGGTCCCTGACATAATCTCTGCCTGTCAGAGATTCCAGCAGTCTCAGTGCCCGCAGATCCAACAGAGCATCATCCTGCACCTCTGCCCGGATAGAGGACAGGGGGAGGCCTCCGGGACCGGGATAGACCAAGAACGGATCTCCTGCGGGATAGCCGCAGTCACCGTCGGCACAGCGGAAGGGGTCGACGGTGTGAATGGAGAATTTGGCATTGTAGAAATTGAAGCCCCAATGGAGGAAGCCTGCGGTGTTGTATAGGTACATCAGAACGCCCATGATCCGGTTCCGGCGGCTCTCCATGGCGAAGAAGCGGTTGGGGACTTTGTCGCCCTGAACACAGCAGTAGTATACCCACAGATCGGGAACCTTGGCATCAAAGAAGGGCTGGATATGATCGTTTGCCACCACGGGGATCCCCACCAGACCCTTTTGGAAAAAATCAAAATTGGTCAGGGCATCGAACACATGGCATTCATCCAGAATTCCTTCCGTCTGCTTCAATGCGGTGAGGAAGGCCTGCTGGTGCTCCGGAGAAGGCTCATCGGAAATATGGTAGTAGACATGACCGTTGTCGTAGCCCAGTTTTTCCAGTTCGGCCTGCAGTGCAGGCAGGAGCTGTAGCAGGAAAGCACGATATTCCGGGCTTCCGGCGCTGACATCCCAACCGAAGATCCGTTTCAAACCGCTGGCGGTATGTGCCATGATCTTCGGCGTTGCCACAGCGCCCCACTGGGTGAACAGATGGGGCATCTCCAGATGGGTGATGCCGTATTTCTGGCACAGGGCCACCCAACGGTGCAGCTTAGAAAAATCAAAACGGTAGCGGCCATTTTCTGCTGTGATGTCCACAAGCTGAACGGTGGGCCGCTCACTGCCTACAGGGGTGTCCAAGGGCGGCGTGAACACAGGTGTCAACAGCATATTGATGCCGTGTTCGGCAGCGGCAGCAATGAAGTTTTCGGTGATACGCCAGTATTCCTCACTGAATACCTCCACACGGTAATAGTTTGCCAGACAGTCGGTATGGAACCATTCGGTGTGCAGAAGCTGCTGGGGAGGAAGGACCGCTTTTCCGATTTTGAGGGTAAGGGGCAGCTCAAAGATCTGGCCTTCAGCGTTGGGATCATGGAATAAGGTACCGTTGGGCTGGGGCTTGTGGCAGCAGGGCACCGCCCGGACGGTTACGTTATAACTGCCCGGTGCTACATCAGCCGGAATGTGAAAGGTCAGCCACAGGCTTCGGTATTGGCGAGGCAGGGGCAGCACAAGCGCCTCCTCCGCCTCGGTCAGCAGATCCGGAAACAGGCCGGGGAGCTTGCTGATATAGTCGCCGTCGGAATTTTCGTAACAGGCAAGATTTGCATGCATCAGCTCCACCTGCCGCAGCTGCACATTCCCCGGTGCGCCCAGAACCTCTACCCGGTACTGTTGCACCGGCATGTTGGGGGCACCGTTTTGGGCAGTAAATACCAGCTGGACGGCGCATTTTTGCCCCTTCCAGCAGGACAGCTCCGTTCCGGGGGCCATGGGGGCCGGACGTCGGTGGGGGAGCACTTTTTCCAGAGCGGATGCGAGAAAGAATTCATACTGTACCATCATAGGCCTCTCTATTCTTACAGGTCGATCGTTTCCAGATCATAGGGAACGAAGAGATTGCCGCAGTAGTATTCCCTGCCTTCTGCGGTGTAGAGCTCCTTTCGGTTTTCGTAATTGGTATCCTCGGTGTGCCAGAGGACCAGATTGGGCACATTCAGTTCCTGGGCCAGCTTCGCAGCATCCATGACGGTGGAGTGATGCTTTTCGTAGGGCTTGAAGATATCCCGCTGACCATAGAGGCAGAAGGCCTCCGCCAGCAGCCAATCGCTTCCCCGGACAACACTTTCGCAGGTGGGGTTATAGGGCTCGTCACCCAAGCAAGTCAGCTTCCAGTTCTCCCTTTCGGCGGTGAAGCCGTACTGCAGCAGCTTGGAGGACAGGATATCAAAGAACCGGACGCGGCAGCCCAGCATCTCAGTTTCAGTACCGTCGGTGATGGAGTGCAGCTGGATACCGGTGCCGAGCATCTTCACATGCTTTTTCTGCAGACTGATTTCGGACATGAGCCGGATGGCATCGATGATGCTCTCGTGGCACCAGACGTGGAGCTGGCCCTGGTATTTTCCGGCTATCATCAGATCACCGATCTTGCGGACCATCCAGATGACGCCCAGCAGATGATCACAGTGGGCGTGGGTGACGATCAGATGACGGATGGACGTGAAGGGGACATTTGCCTTGGTCAGCTGGGCAAGGATCCCGTTGCCGCCGCCGGCGTCCACCAGCACATAGTCATCGCCTCGCTGTAGGGCGAAGCAGGTGTTGTAGCACTTTGTCACCATGGCGTTTCCGGTGCCAAGGACAATTAGTTTTTCCATAATAACCTCCATAAAATATGTATTCAGGAATGTCTGCGTCGTCGGAGGCTTGTCAGAATGCTCATGAAGGATGCCACGCAGATGATGCCAAGTGCAATGGCCCCAGCCTCCAGCAGAAGAAGCCTGCCATAGCGGAGCACTTCCGGATCGTTGCCCCGGACCAGATTGCTCATCATATGGTACAGATCGCCGCCGGGAATCAGGGGGATCAGGATCGGCACCAGCAACATCAGCACCGGAGCTTGAACGACGCGGGCCAGAATCTCACTGATCAAGGCGGCCACAGCCGTGCCGCAAAAGAAGGCCCAGAAAACCCCGGTGCCGTAGAGCATGCACACCGCATAGCCCATCCAGCTCAAGGCACTGGCAGAGACAATATAGAGCAGCTTGTCTCGGCTGACATTGAAAAGCACCGCAAAACCCACGGCGCCAATGCAGCCCATGACCATTTGCATCAGGTATTTTTCCATAACATCAACCTCCCGTCAGCAACAGAACCACCGCAAAGCCACTGGCAACGGCCAGCGCCCGGAGTATTGCTTCACAAAGCCCCAAAAGTCCGGAGAGGGTATCCCCGTTAATGATGTCCCGCAGGGAGGTGGTGAAGGCGATGCCGGGAATCAGGAGCATGATATTGCCGATGATCATCATGTCAGGGTGCTGGCCAAGGCCCATCCGGTAGAGCAGCACCGCCGCCATGCCGGTGACGAAACTGGCCAGAGCGCACTGGAGTGTGCCGTTGAGCTGCACCGGAGCGGTCAGCCGCAAGAACTCATAGAGCACCAGGCCCGACAGGGCACCGGCCACCGCGTCCATGAATGTTCCGCCAAAAAAGAGGGAGAAGGCGGCGGAGATCATAATATGCATCAGCCGCAGGATCCATACGGGGTAGGTCTGCGCCTGCCGCAGCTGCTCCACCGCTTCCTGAAATGCATCCAGATCCAGGGGACCGGCGCAGAGCCTGCGGGACAGGGCGTTGACCTGCGCCACCCGGCCCAGGTCTGTGTCCCGGGCTTTGATCCGCCGGGTCTGGGTCAAAGTCCGGCCGCCAAGGGTCCGAACAGTCAGAACAATGCTGGAGGTGATGGTAAATACGTCATATTTCGTGAAATTGTAGACCTTGCAGAGCCGGGAGATGGTGTCTTCCACCCGCATAACCTCGGCGCCGCTCTTCAGCAGCATTTCACCCATGTCCAAAATACAGGCAAGCAGCGCCTCTTCCTTAGCCAGGTATTCCTGACTTTCCAGCTGGATGTTCTTAGGGAGCATGGCAGATCTCTCTTTCTAAGGGAATAAATTCAGCACCGGGAACATTGCCCCGGTGCCGAGGCAGCGGATTACGCGGTGATTTCCACCACCAGATGCCGGATGGCGTTGTGGCGGTGCATGAAGATAATATTCAGCCGCCCCTCCCGATCCTTGCACAGGGCGGGCTGACACATATTGCCCTGTTCGGTGGTCAGATCGATGAGCTTTTCCCAGGTTTTACCGTTGTCCTTGGAATAGGCAAGGGACAGGGGGCTGCGCTCATGCCAGTCGCAGAAGGGGGTATCGTTATAGGCCATGATCAGGGTCTCGTCATCCCACTGGATCACATCAATCTTGGAATCGTTGTTGGAGATGGTAGTGGGCACGGGGGTGGTCCAGGTCTTGCCGCCGTCGGTGCTCTCGGACGTATAGGAGACCAGCGCGGGGATCTTCCCGGCACCCCAGTTGGTATCCTTGTGGCAGGTGCGGCTGAAAATCCGCAGGGTACCGTCGGGGCTCTTGACCAAGGCAGGCTCCCGGACCTTGTTGCCGTCGGGGGCCATCAGCAGAGGACCCTCCTCCCACGTTTCACCATCGTCGTGGGAGAAGTAGATGCGAATGGCACCGAAGTAGTAGTCGGCCTTTTCGGTGGAGGTGGCGGCAAAAACGATGGTGCCGTCATCCAGCAGAACGCCGTCGTTGGAGGGGTGACCGGTCTTGATGGGCTGGAAGCCGTCAGGGGTCTTCAGCTTCGTGGGTGCACCGGGCAGCCAAGTCTTGCCGCCGTCGCAGGTCTTGCGGGTCCACAGCTCGTCGGCACCATTGCACCAGGTGGAGTAATTGCAGACGGTATCCAGAAATTTGGCGTAGATCAAAATGATCTCGCCCTTTTTATTTTTGACGAAAATGGGATCGTGGCAGGCGTAACGGATGTCGCAGCCCACAGCATCGGGATTGCTCCACTTTTCGGCACCGGGCTCCAGCACGGATACCCAGTCCTGTGCGTCCCGGCCCATAGGATCGCCGTTCCACTGCAGAAAACCGCCGTTCCAGACGGCCAGCATATTGCCGTTTTCTGCAAGAGTCAGGCTGGGCATATGGTAGCACATACGCTCATCGAACCATTCGAGGAGCCATTTCTGTTCCAGAATTCTAGCTTGCATGGTAGTTCTCCTTTATTTGAGTTTCACAAGTACGGTTTCCATATTCGGGATGGTCAGTTCCAGCAGATCCTGTGTACAGGCTGCTTCACGAAGCTGGCTGTCCGCAGAATGCCAGACGGATACCTTCTCGGACAGACAGCAGCCGCTGAGGCGAACGGATTCCACCGCATCGCTGCTGCCGTTGACCAGATACAGGTATTCGCCGTCGGAGCAGGACAGGTAGTGGGGCTCCAGATATGGGCTGCCCAGGACCATGGGGAATTGGGCACCGGCATGGAGCAGCACATCCTGCAAAAGCTCCTGCCGGAGGGTATTGAGCAGCATCACGGGAATGTGGCCCGGTGCGTCAAAATGGCCGAAGGGATAGATCAGAACCTTGTTGTTGACAACGCACTGACCCGGCAGCGTCCGGCGGCGGAAAGAGTCGTACATGGCGGAGTATTCGGTAACCTCGGCATCAGCTGCATAGGTCACATCCAGAACATCGGAGCAGACCACGATAGCAGAAGCCCGGGCGTTCTTTCTGCTTCGGTAAGTCCTTCCGTTGGTCACCTGCTCGTAGGCATAAGTGCCGTTATCCTGCTTGACCCATCTGACGCTTTCTATACCTGCCAGATGACCCAGACCCAGATCCATCAGGGTCTGAGCCGCATCACCGGTAAGGATGACAAAATTCTTTTCAAAGAGGGAAATCACGTCCTCCCGGGAAAAATTCCGCAGGGCCTGACCGGAAACAGCCACGATCTCCTGTTCGGGGATGTGGTCGCAGTAGGTGTAGGGAATGCCCATTGCCGGAAGCAGGCCGGCCCAGAAGCATTCCTGCGGATACAGCTCCTCCATGCTTTCACCCTTGCAGGTGTGAAGATGGTAGGAAGATCGCTGGCTGTACAGGACCTGAACACCCCGGCGCTGGCCTCTAAAAACGCCCATCCGTGTCAGCTCATTCAGGTAGGGTTTGACCTGCTTCAGCATATGCTGGTAGCCATCTTCAAAAACAATGCCGTTGCCATTTAGATCATACAGATCAATGGTGATGCCGGCAAGGTTCAGAGGCAGGCCACTGAGCAGCTGGAACCGGGTAAACCGCCGGGATTTGGAAAAGAGAGAGAAGGGGAAATTCTCCAGCTCCGGATAAACCTCCGTGTTCTCCGGGATCATGGCCCGGTTCATCATGGACACCATATTCAGATTGTGCAGATAAACGGAAGGAACAGTTTCCTGATAACCGGGCAGATGGATCCGGTTTACGGGTGTCTGTCCTCCGGCCAGTGTGTTGAGAATGGCGTGCCAGTCCCGTCCCTCTGCTGCATGGACGTAGGGAACGGAACTCATCAAGCCCACCTTGGGATTCGGAGAAACCTCCCGAATGGCAGAGCTGATAGCAGAGGCGGCGTTGAGCATGGTTTCGCGGGCTACATCCAGCCATATCTTGCGGTAAGGGTGGGGCTCACCGGGTTGCAGAATGCCTGCAAGGAACTCCTCGCGAGTCAGTTCCCTTCCAGCTCTTTCGCTATATAGCTTCATATGTTCGTCACAGAAACATCCTCCCCAGATCAGAGGATCATGGTTATGGAGCCGGAAATCATCCTCCACCCAGAGAATAGAGGGGTCCAGTTCTGCGTAACGGGCATAGATCCTGCCAATGTAGGCCTGCCAGTTTTTACACAGGGGACATACGCACAGGTCCGCCTGATTGCCCTTGATATCCACCATGGGCCGGAAATGCTGATGCGGTGCAAGATGCTTGCCAAGGTCTGCATGCATGACACTGTGCCACTGATTCACTGAGATGCTGATGCCCTTTTGCACCATTAGGTCACGAACCTTGCGCATCATGGCAAGAAAGACATCCTGCTCCTCAAAGCTCATATGGCCGGTGTTGATTTCCTCCACATTCGCAAAAATGGCCACATCATCGATGTCCGCTTCGTCCACATAACGGTTCAGGGCTTCGATTTCCTCGGCATCATTGAAGCCGGGATCGCAGCAGAACCGGAAAATATACTGAAAGGGATCCTTTGCCATGGCTGGCTCCTCCTTGTTAGGCTTTTTCGATGGGGACATTATAGAATGACAGCATGGAAATGCGCATGCAGTCACAGGGGATACTGAAACCAGGATTCATCCGCCAAGCGCCGTGAAGTCGGGGATTTTCGCCCAGAGGCCGTTCAAAGGTGAAGGTCAGGCTGTCGTTTCCGGTGACATAACTTACGGGATGCAGCAGGCCGTCCTCATCCTCGGCGTCGAAGGGAAGCCAAGCGGCGGGCACATCGAAGGGATTGACCCAGTTGCGGATCCGGGAGAGCTTCAGTTCCACGGTGTCAGGCGCGATGAGCCGAACGGCTTCGGGCTCCGGTGCCATCCAGTCGGTGTGTCTACCATAGCAGACATCCAGTGCGGCCAACGCGCATCGCTCACCGATCACCAGATTGCCCTGCGCGGAATTGTGAATGAAATCGTACAGAGCCAGATCGTTGGCAGGCACCACGGTCACATTGTGCAGGGTGTGCCATGCCTGGCGCTGGGCCTCCCGGACGGTGGCCCACTGGCGGTCCAGATACTCGGTGGAATCGCTGACGCACCGGTTCAGCTGCACGGTGATGAAGGGTAAATCCGGCTGGGCCAGTGCTTCCCGGGTATGACGGAGCAGAGCAGAGAACCGCTCCAGATAGGTGTTGGCGCTGTCCTCATAGCCCTCGGCTTCGCCCTGATACCACAGGACGGCCTTGGGGTGGATATTGTAATCGCCCAGCATCTCCATCATGTTGGTGAACAGAGCGCCGTTTTCCTCGGGATTCCACCAGCGCAGGGGGCTGCCGCCGTAGGCGGTGGGCACCAGACCGATGGGATAGCCCAGCTCCTTCTTCAGCCGCTTGGCGAAGTGGAGCCAAGGGCTGTGGCCGGGGTTGTGGTTTTCGTAGTGGCCCACATGGACAGCACCGGTGGTTTCACCCAGAGGATGGGTGGCCAGCTCCCACTGGGCGCTGGTCCGCAGCACATGGATGCCCAGTTCGGGATCGTCAGCCACAGGATTTTTGGCCCGGCCGGCAGCATTGCTCTGACCGGCAATCACGAAAATATCACCGACACCGATATTGTGGATCATGTCGCCGCGGGAGCAGGACAGACCGTTCCAGCCTTCAAAATCCATATAGGTTTCGATTCGGTACAGGCCTCCGGCAGGAACGTGTTCAAAGGTAATTTCCCAATGACGCTCGTCCAGCACGGTAGCACAGGTCCACGGGATCACATTTTCGCCGGTGCTTTCCAGCGCGATCCGGACCTTGACAGTGGTTTTTGCATGGGGCAGCTCCGTGAACTGTAGGGGCAGTTCCTGAGAGAGCTGGATAAGACGGTATTCGCCCTCCAGATGGATGGAGGCGGTGCCGTCGCTGCCCTGCTGAAAAATCTGCCAGGGGGTGGCTCCGCTTGTGATGGTGACACCAAATTTCATAAGATATTCTCCTTAAAAACGCATTGTAAATGGGTTCAAAACAGACAGGGTCATTCGTACCAGTCACCGCTGAGCATGGGCTTAACATCATCCAGAGGTCTGGGCGCGTGGACGTTGGGACACCACTTCAGACCGCCAAACTGATCCCGATGCAGGGCACCGGACTCAATAAGCCGGTCAACGGCCTTGGGGCAAAGGACGGATTCGTTGAAGCGGCAGTTATCACCCACGGATGCCCTCAGTATTTCCATGGCATCAGGAAAATCCTCCATAAACCGGGGAGATAGATACAGACAGCCGCCGGACATATAGGCATCCCGTGGGAAGCCGCAGTTGCGGTGGGGGGACAGGGCCAGAATGTTGAGATGCGGACTTGCGCAGCCACGCATGGTATCGGTGCCGTGGAAAACCGCATCCACGCTATATGCGAAATGAATATCTGCCTGACCGTCAAACATGGAAGCATGGGCCACGGCCACACCGTTTCCGTCAGTGACGGCGGTGATCCGGATAGGCGCATCCTCCATGGGGGCTGTGTTGATGCTGCCATCGTTGTCCCAGAAGCATTTGAAGCGGAACTCCAGTTGCGCCCCGGCCACGGGCGTACCGCCCGTGGTGAGCTTTGCCCGAAAGGCATTGATGTAATGGGAGTTATCCTCGCTGAGCATCCGGTCCATTGCAAGCGCAGTGGGCTTGGGCAGGTCATCGGCACATACGGGATCGATGATGATGGCCCGGATGGACATATCATTTTCGCCGAATGCGCTGTCACCGCCGCCGCAGTGTCCGTAGAGTGCGACGCGTCCGTCGGGCAGAGGAAGGATTTGAGGCTGGTAGAGGTGGTCATATGAAAAGTCTGTGAGGATCCGGGTCCAATTCTCACCGTTGTCGTTGGACAACGAGAAGCAGTTGTTCCGGCGGTAGCCCAGCAGACAGTCGTGCCGGGCATCATAGACGATGGTTTCGGGAGTATAGCCGCCCTGAGGATTGCTGGAAACATCCTTGGGGGCGCCTGCGTGGATGGGGAACAGGGTTCCGTTGATCCATCCGTCCGGGGAGCGCTGAACCAGCTGATATCCGCAGGGATGACCTTGGACATCGCCGGCGATGAACAGAAGATCGCCCGTAGCAGTTTCCACCACATCATATTCGTGGGCACCGATGCCGGGCAGGATGTAGTTTGGCTGGGAGAAAGTGTAGCCGTCCCGGGTGGTCAGGAAAAAGGTCTGGATTTTGCTGATACCCGTTTCGTTGGGCAGGCTGGCGGTGCGAGTGGGGCGCTGCTTTCCAGGACCCCAGGGTGTGCCGAAGAAACTGGCAATGATGATCCAGCTTCCGTCTTTCAGACGGCGGGCCCGCCAGAGGTAAGTGGCATAGCTGTCCAGCAATTTCCGGATGGGCTTCCATGTGTTGCCTCCATCCAGACTTTCGCGCACTTGGACAAAATCGCTCCAGCCGGTGCGGGATTCATTCTGACGGGATACATCCAGGCCGATGATGCGGCCACCGGGGAAGCCCAGATTGCAGAAGGAACCCTCGGAGCGGGCACAGCGGCCGGTTTCCTCGAAGTGAATGCCGTCGTGAGAGCGCAAATAGACCCGGAATGCCTTCTGGTCAGCACTGCCTGCCTCCACGGAACAGTAGGATACGGGCAGACTGGCGCAATGATAGTATTCCAGCTTCGGATTTCTGAAGTCAGGATTGGGCATCTGGATCCGTTCATCGAAGGCAAGACCCACAGTGCCGTCGCCAAAGTCGAAGGCGGAGACCCAAGCCACAAAGCCGGGATGCTTTTGAGGTGTATAGATTAGGTGTTCCTCAAAGGAACCTTCCCAAGTCAGAGTGTCGTTGCAAAAATGTGCCATAGTCAATCTCCTTCTGGGGCAGGCACACCTGCCCCATGAGAACAAGATAATCGGACGGTCCCGGAATCGGACCATTAAGGAAGTATACGCAATGAGAGAAGAGAAAGCAAGCACAGAAAACGAAAAATGTAAATTTTTACAATACAGCCATGGCTGCTTCCTCGATCTGAGCCTCCCGCTTAACACCAACCAGAGCGCTGATCACGCCGGGCTGCTCCAATGCCCAACGGAGGGCATACTGGGTCATGGTGATACCCTGCTGGGCGGCCTGATCAGCACAATACTCGATCACATTATAGACCTCATCCGTGAAGGGCTTCATCCATTCGGGCTTCTCAGCCAGACGGCTGCCGGCGGGAGCGGCCTGATTTCTCCGGTACTTGCCGGTAAGCATACCGCCCTGAAGGATCTGATAAGGAATGACACCGATGCCTTCGGCTGCGCACAGGGGCAGCATATCCTCCAGCGCACCGGTGTTGACCATGCTCAGCGCAGGCTGGCACATGGCAGGGGCGATGACATTTTCTTCCTTCGCGGCGGCCAGCAGAGCCTTCAGCTGCTCTGCGGTATAGTTGCTGACACCCCAAGCGCGGATGGTGCCGGCCTTCAGCTCTTCACCGATGGCCCGGGCAATCAGGTGGGGATCGGTATTGGGATCAAAGCGGTGGAGGTAGTACAGATCCACATAGTCGGTGTTCATCCGCTTCAGACTGCGGCGCAGCTGAACGCGGATAGCCTCGGGACTGGTGTTCTCATCTTCGGGAGCAGCACCCACCTTCATGCCGACCTTGGTAGCCAGCACGAACCGGTCTCGCTGACCTGCTACGGCCTTGCCCAGAATCTCTTCGGCAACGCCGCCGGAAGAACCGGCATAGCGGTTGTAACCTTCGTACATATTGGCAGTATCCACAAAATTGATGCCGTGGGTATCCAGCGCATAGTGAATCAGGCGGATAGCCTCTGCTTCGGGAACGGGACTGCCAAAAGTCATGGTGCCAAGGCAGACCTTGCTGACGGACATATCAGTTCCGGGGATCATAGCATATTTCATAGCGATTCTCCTTTTATCACAGAGTGGCGGCCATGGCGTTGAGCTTGTCCATTCTTGCCAGCAGGTCATCCAGAACGTTCTGAGGAACCTTGCCGGGGTTCCAGGAGGAAGGATGGCGGAAGCAACGGTTTGCATAGCCCTTTGCACGCATCAGCTCCTCGAAGGTATCGATGATGCCATAATTCCAGCCGATGGCCAAAAATGCGGTGAATTCCTCCATCAAGGGTTTCAGATCGTCGGTCTGGCCGGCCTGAACCTTGGCAAAAGCCTTGGTGTACATATTGGGCAGCAGATTGCCCCAAGTACCGATGGAACCGTCCGCACCGTAGAACAGACCGGGGATCAGCATTTCGTCCAGGCCCGTATAGACCACCTTATCGGGATATTCCATGATGACGGAGCGCATCAGGAAGATGTTGTAGTCGCTCATCTTGATGCCGACAACGCCAGGAATATCCAGCATCATCCGTAGCTCTGTCATGGTAGCGGTAATGCCGGTCATACCGGGGATGTAATAGACGATCACATTGGCACCGGTGGCAGCCAGAGCCTTGTAGTATTCTACGATTTGGGGCCAAGGCTTCTTGGGGGGGATGGAGGCCACGGCATGGGCACCCAGACGGACGGCCTGCTCAGCCAGTTCCACAGCACAGCGCTGGGTGGTCTGGCCCACATGGACGATGGCGGTCTTGCCTGCTTTCAGCAGCTCGGGGACCAGATAAGCCGCGATATCCAGCCGCTCCTGCTGGGTCAGGTTGGCTGCGTCACCGGTACCACCGTTGATGTACAGACCAGCCACATCGCTATCCAGAAGCCGCTGCAGGTTGGCCTTGACACCGTCCATATCCAGCGTGTCGTCCTCGAAACAGGGATTGACCATGGGGGCAATGATGCCCTTCAACAGATTCTTATCAAACATAGCTTGTTTCTCCTTAAGCATATACAAGAAAAACCGGAAAGATGCGTTTCCAGTGCGTCCCAATAGGATGCATCGGGCCGCACCTTTCCGGCCATTATTTCTATAAAAAGGTTCGATTAGCCGCGCAGCTCCAGAACAGCAGCTCTCAGACGCTCGCACATCAGATCGATCTTGGCATTGGTGCCCTCGGGATCATCCACGCCGCACCACCAGGGGAAGGAGAAGCTGTCATCCCACCACTTATCCAAAACGGGGCAGTCATAAGCGCCCATGCCCTTCTTCTGGAACAGGGGGAAGCGGTACAGGGGATAGTACTGCACAATGGCGCGAACGCGGTACTTGCCGGTCAGCAGATCCAGCAGGTCGTTCCGGTTCTTGCCGTACTTGCTGCCGTCATAGTGCATAACATACTGGTGGACCACATAACGGCCGCCTTCCACGATGCCGGGGAAGGAGATCTCGGGCAGGTCAGCCAGAGCTGCACGGATGCGTGCATCCTGTGCACGGAGGATCTCGTTGTTGGAGTAGACGCTCTTCAGCTGCACACTGCCCAGTGCACACTGAGCTTCACCCAGACAGAAGTTCTGGGGCCAGCGGTCCTCCAAGAATTCGTCGACACAGCTCATTGCGGGAACCCAGTAACGCTCGCGCTCACCCTGATATGCGCACAGGCCGTTGTGACGGATGCCGGGAACGTTGTGAGCGATCTGATCATCCTGACAGACGAACATGCCGCCTTCGCCCAGAGTGGTCATGGTCTTGGCGGAGTGGAAGCTGAAGCAGCCGAAGTCACCGAAGGTGCCCACGTGCTGGCCGTCGATGGTGCAGTCCATAGCCTGAGCGCAGTCTTCCACAACATACAGGCCGTGCTTGCGGGCGATGGGCATGATCTTCTTCATGTCACAGGGGATGCCCAGCAGGTGGACACAGACCACTGCCTTGGTCTTGGGGGTAATCTTGCGCTCGAAATCATCGGGATCGATGGTCCAGGTGTAGGGGTTGATGTCAGCCCACACGATCTTGGCACCCAGATCGCCGAAGGGGATTGCGGAAGCGCAGTAGGTATAGCCGGGGATGATGACCTCGTCACCGGGCTTGATGTGGCAGAAAAT
>SVKV01000062.1 GCA_015068305.1 Oscillospiraceae bacterium | reverse complement strand
CCAGCTTCATCCTCAAAGATTACGGTCTGGAGGATGAAATCTTCGGCGTAATCTCCATTCCCAAACTGGAACTGGAAATGCCCATTTTCCTGGGTGCCTCTTATCAGAACATGGCAGACGGCGCTGCGGTGCTGTCCCAGACCAGCATCCCCATCGGCGGCAGGAATACCAACGCCGTCATCGCTGGGCATCGTGGCTGGGGCGGAGCTTCTTACTTCCGGTACATCACCGATCTGGAAGTGGGCGATGAAGTCATCATCACGAATCTGTGGGAAACCATGACCTACACCGTCAGCGATGTCCGCATCATCGATCCCAGCAGTGTGGACGATATTCTGATCCGGGATGGCAAGGACATGATTACCCTTCTGACCTGTCATCCTTATGCTTCCGGTGGAAAGCAGCGGTATCTTGTATTCTGTGAGCGTTCCTTAAATCCCAGTTCCGAATAATCTAACCCACAGGAGGAAACCCTATGGATTTTCTGTGGGACAAAATCACGGAATGGCTGAAAGAAATGCTTGTCAGCGGTGTCATCAGCAACCTGACCGGGCTATTCGATGCCACCAACCAGAAGGTCGGTGAAATCGCAGGACAGGTTGCCCTGACACCCCAGGCATGGAATGCCAGTGTTTTCGGCATGATCCAAAACCTGTCCAACTCCGTGATCGTCCCGATTGCGGGGGCAATCCTCGCCTTTGTTATGACCCTTGAGCTGATCCAGCTCATAACCGACAAAAACAATCTGAACGATGTAGATACCTGGATGTTCTTCAAATGGGCCTTCAAGTCCGCCGCTGCGGTGCTGATCGTCACAAATACCTGGAACATCGTCATGGGTGTATTCGATGCCGCCCAAAGTGTGGTTGGCAGCGCATCGGGCATCATCTCCGGAGATACCAGCATTGATATCTCCACGGTAATGACCGATCTGGAAACCACTCTCATGGCTATGGAGATCGGGCCGCTGCTGGGACTGTGGTTTCAGTCTCTGTTCGCTGGCATCTGTACCTGGGCAATCGCCATCTGTATCTTCATCATTACCTACGGCAGAATGATCGAGATTTACCTTGTAACCTCCCTTGCGCCCATCCCGATGGCAACTATGATGGGCAAGGAATGGGGCGGCATGGGCCAGAATTATCTTCGCGCCCTGTTCGCTCTGGGATTCCAGGCTTTTCTCATCATTGTATGCGTTGCCATCTACGCTGTGCTGGTTCAGAGCATTTCCATTGCTGCAGATGTCAGCAGTGCGATCTGGACCTGCATGGGCTACACAGTTCTGCTTTGCTTCTGCCTGTTCAAAACCAGCAGCCTTGCAAAGTCCATCTTCAATGCCCATTAAGGTGGCACCATGCTAATACTTACCACTATTTCTCTCGCAGACGCCAATGCTTTCGTAGCAAAGCACCATCGGCATCATAAGCCAGTCACCGGACACAAATTCTCCATAGGCTGCACAAAAAATGGAGAATTGGTCGGTGTTGCGATTGTTGGCAGACCTGTCAGCCGATATCTGGATAACGGCACTACTCTGGAAGTAAACCGTTTATGCACCACTGGTGAAAAGAACGCTTGCAGCTTCCTATATGCGGCAGCAGCCAGAGCTGCAAAGGCTCTGGGATACCAAAAAATCATCACATATATTCTGGACAGTGAACCCGGCACCAGTCTACGGGCCGCTGGCTGGCAATGTGCTGGTATTGCAGGCGGGAAACGGTGGACAGGTCAGCGAAAACCAAAAGTTGACCTATATCCACCGCAGATGAAGCTGCGATTTGAGAAATCACTATGAAGGAGGGCTATTTATGGCCTATGTAACTGTCCCCAAGGACTTAACAAAAATCAAAACCAAGGTGCTGTTTAACCTGACAAAACGGCAGCTTGTATGCTTCGGAGCCGGTGCCCTTATGGGCTTACCGGCTTTCATCTTCCTCAAGGAACCCCTGGGCACCAGCACTGCCACCATGGTCATGATTCTGGTGATGATCCCGGCGTTCCTTCTTGCCATGTATGAAAAGAATGGGCAGCCTCTGGAAGTCATTTTGTGGAATATGATTCAGGTATGCTTCATCCGTCCGAAGCACCGTCCTTACCGGACCAATAATTTCTACGCCGTGTTACAGCGGCAACACCAACTCGATAAGGAGGTTCACAGCATTGTCCGCCAAAAAGCGGCTGACCCGCGCCGAACGGAAGCAGATCGAAGCAGCCATCGCAAGAGCAAACCGGACGGATAAGAAAGAGAAATCGGCGCAGGACAGTATTCCCTATAAGCGCATGATGCCCGACGGCATCTGCGTTGTCACCGACACCTATTTCACCAAGACCATCCAGTTCCAGGATATCAACTACCAGCTTTCTCAGAACGAAGATAAAACCGCGATTTTTGAAGCATGGTGCGATTTCCTCAACTATTTCGATGCGTCCGTCAAATTCCAGCTTACCTTTGCCAACCTTTCCGTTTCCAAGGAAGTGTTCACCCAAAGCATCAGCATCCCGCCCAAGGGAGATGAATTTGACAGCATCCGGGAGGAATATGCACAGATGCTTCAGCGGCAGTTGGAGCGCGGCAACAATGGTCTTGTCAAAACCAAATACCTGACCTTTGGCATCGAAGCCCAGACCTACCGCATGGCGAAGATGCGGTTGGAG
>SVKV01000007.1 GCA_015068305.1 Oscillospiraceae bacterium | reverse complement strand
GCTGCTGCAGAAGCAGAAGCCTAATCCATTCGTAAAAACACAAACTCTACTCACTTATTATTAGGAGGAAAATTATCATGGCATCTGAAAAGATCACCGCTCTGGTTGAGCAGGTTAAGGAACTGACTGTTGTTGAGCTGGCTGAGCTGGTTCACACCCTGGAAGAAGTTTTCGGCGTTTCCGCTGCTGCTGCTGCTGTTGCTGCTCCCGCTGCTGCTGTTGAAGAAGTCGAAGAGAAGACCGAGTTCGACGTCATCCTGAAGGCCGCTGGCGCTTCCAAGCTGAACGTCATCAAGGTTGTCCGCGCTGCTACCGGCCTGGGCCTGAAGGACGCTAAGGACCTGGTTGACAACTGCCCCAAGACCCTGAAGGAAGCTATCTCCAAGGAAGACGCAGAGAAGCTGGTTGAAGAGCTGAAGGCCGCTGGCGCTGAGGCTGAGATCAAGTAATTGATCCCCTAACCAAAACATTGACAGCCGCCGGAAACCGGCGGCTGTTTCTCTTCCCCGAAAGGATATCCCTATGCAATTGTTTAACCTCAATCTGACCTCTTTGATCCCGGCTGAGATTACATTTTTCAGTATGGTCAAGTTTATCGGAATTCTTCTGTTTGCTGCCTTTGCAGTAAGTCTTGTGTTCCGGATTCTCTTTGGCCGGGGCTCCGCTCTAAACCGGGCTGTTTCTGCCGGTATGGGCATTTTGTGTGTGTACATTTTGACCGTTGTGATCTATACATTCAATCCCGCAGGCCTGGAGCGATACCTGGTTCCCCTGCCCTTTATCAAGATTTCCGGTGAATACCTGTACGTGATGAATTTTACAACGGCCGATTTTTCCGTCATCTGCTCTGAAATTCTATCCATGGTGATTCTGGCGCTGCTTTATAACATCGCTGACGGCATCCTGCCCGACGGCAAAAAAGCTGTAACCTGGTTCGTGTTCCGATTCTTCACGGTCACCTTCGCCATTGTGATCCATTACCTTGTGACCGTGCTGACCGAAAGCTTCCTGCCGGATCTGATTGTCAGCTATGCGCCGACCATCCTGCTGATCTGTCTGGTCGCCTCCCTGCTTGCCGGTATCCTGGGTGTGCTTCTGGGGCTGGTGCTGACTGTTGTTAATCCGATCTTCGGCATGCTTTATGCGTTCTTCTTCTCCAATAAACTGGGAAAACAAATCTCCAAGGCCATGCTGACCACAGCTGTTATCTGCGCGCTGGTGGCCGTCCTGGGGCTTTTTGAGTTCAGCATCATCTGCATCTCCCCTTCTGCGCTGGTGTCCTATGTGCCGCTGCTGGCGGTTCTGGTGCTGCTGTGGTATCTGATTGCCTGCAAACTCTGATATATAGAAAAGCCGACCCAATCGGGTCGGCTTTTTTGATTATCCGTTATTTCTTTCTGCCTTCTTGACCGCTTCCACCACGTCTGCCATGGCATCGGTATTGACGGTTTCCATCAGACCGCTGTCATAGCATTCTGCAACTGCCGGATCGATGGGCAGCCGGGCCAGGATGGGAAGATTAAACTTTGCTGCAACCTCATCCAGATGACTCTTGCCGAAAACTTCGATTTTCTTGCCGCAGTCGGGGCAGCGCAGATAGCTGTAGTTTTCCACGAAGCCCAGGACCGGAATATGCATCATCTCGGCCATCTTCACGGCCTTTGTCACGATCATGGACACCAGATCCTGAGGGCTGGTAACAATGACAATGCCGTCAACAGGCAGGCTCTGGAAGACCGTCAGAGGCACGTCACCGGTTCCGGGAGGCATATCCACGAACAGGTAGTCCACATCTTCCCAGATCACATCGGTCCAGAACTGCTTCACGGCACCGGCAATGACGGGACCGCGCCACACAACGGGAGATGCAGGATCATCCAGCAGCAGATTGATGGACATAACCTGGATGCCGCTGCGGCTGAGGGCGGGATATAGTCCGTCTTCCGTTGCACCCTGGCACTCGGTAACACCGAAGGCAGTAGGTGCGGAAGGTCCGGTGATATCCGCATCCAGAACGCCGACCCGCTTGCCCTGCCGGGCCATAGCCACGGCCAGCATGGAGGTGACGGTGGACTTACCGACGCCGCCCTTACCGGACACAACGGCGATTACCTTCTTAACATTGGCTTTGGGATTCAGGCTTGCCAGCAGGCTCTCCTTCTTGCGGTCAGCACAGGAAGAACTGGAACAGCTGGCGCAGTTGCCATTACAAGAACTCATTTGAAACTCGCTCCTTTATCTTTACGTAACTTCTATTATAGTCCCCATTTTTCAGGTGTCAACCTTCAAATTCCTCCATGGGTACAAAACAGGTTCCATCTCTTTGTGTGATGCCGGCATAGAGCCGGTCATCAAAACGGCCAACCTTCAGATAGTGAAGGATCATATGCTTGGCAGAAACCGGCATATTCAGATTGTCAAATCCCTCATAGGGGATCCATTCCAGATTCCCTTCCGAGCTGTTCAGTTCCCGGTTTCCCTTCAGCGCACCGAAAAAGTAATAATTCTGGCGAATCTCTCCGTCTTTCAGCCGGTAGGTGATGTAGCGCATCCGAAGGTCTTCCACATCCGCTTCCGTGATTCCCAGCTCTTCGCCCATTTCCCGCAGGATACAGGCCCGGGCGTCATTGAGTTCCTCCTTTTCAAAATGACCGCCGGCAGAACCGATATACTTGTTGTTTGCAACCCGGGAACCGATCCGGTACAGGCACAGGACTCCCTGCTCCCCTGTCAGGTACACAGATGTCATGTTCCGCAGTTTACCGTCCATTGAGATCACCCTTTGTCATGATTTTCAAGCCGTTTTCCGCCAGTTCTCCGGAATGATGATAACCGCATTTCTCCCAGAATTGCTCTGCCGGGCCATAGGCGCAGACATAGAATCTGTCCATTCCCATTTGGGACTGGGCATAATCAGCAAGAATTCTGCCAATTCCCCTGCCCCGGGCTTCCGGGGACACACCGATTTCCAGTATGGTGCCGTAACCGGGTTTTCTGGAGAAAACACCGTCTTCGGAATCCACATTCCACAAAACAAATCCAACGGGTACATTTTCCCAGGCAATACAGCCGCTGATTCTGCCATTCCCGCACAATTCAAACAGGTATGAAATGAATGCATCAATTTCCTCCTGGGGCGTTTCGGCATCCTCACCGTCCCGATAGTAGCCATTCATCAGCTGATGAAAGACTTCATATCCGGAATCCCGGACATCCACCAACTTCATGCTTTCCACTTCCTGTCTGTAAAATCAATATGGACGGTCCTTTTTCTTAAGTACACTCAGCAGCAGGCCAATACCAACAAATACAAGTGCAATGAACAGGAACAATGCCACATAACCGCCAAAGAAGGGGGTGCCTGCCATCTGATATACAAACCAGAGGAAGGTGGCATAGGTGCTGGCAAGAATCAGCGCCATACCCGCAAAGAGCCTGCGTCTTTTGCTGCGGCGTTCCAGATAGTCAAGCTCCCGCTGGGCCCCCAGCAGAATGCCGTCCACGCAGAGATCCGGCTTACCGTCATACACCACAAACTGACACCGTTTACTGCCGATAGTCAGATCATACTCCGAATCGGAATCATCGTTCTTCATTTTTCTGGGAACCCGGATTGCCAGATCCTCATTCACATAGACATCAAAGAGGGATTTCTGAGGGACACAGTGCACCAGATACTCTTTTCCTTCAATTTCCACTTCCCACTTCAGATCTTTCGCCAAAATAATCACTCCTCAAAATACTGTACCAACTGGCATCGCAGATGCCCTGATTGTTCCGGTCAGACTGCCGCAGCGTACCCTCAAATTTCATTCCGCATTTGCGCATAACGGCACCGGAATGAGGGTTATTGGGATCGTGACGGGTTTCAATCCGGTTTACACCAACTTCCTCAAAGAAAAACCGGATCAATGCGCCAAGTGCCTCAGTCATAATCCCTTTATGCCACCAGGGCCGACCGATGCAGTAGCCGATGTGAACCATCTCCACCTGGTTATTTCCATGGACCACACTGATGCTGCCGATAGGCTGACCTTCGTATTCAATCGCCCACTGGTAATAGCTGTCTTTTCCGTATTCTGCGACCCAGCTTTCCAAAACCATTCGGGAAATCTCAGGATCCGAATGAGTCGGCCACGTTAAAAACTTGGTCACTTCCGGATCAGATGCCCAATTTCGATACATGGCATCCGCATCCCCGATTGTAAATCTTCTAAGCTTTAGCCGGGAGGTTTTCAGCTCCACCGTACCCAAATGCTTCATATGATCACTCCTGGGCTTTTTCCCACTGCTCCATCAGATCCAGAAGCAGCATTTCAGCTTCCTCCTTCTCCTCCAGCAGTCGGGTCAGTTCCTGATAGTCGGCAGATGCCGCGTCGATCTTTCCGTCAAACTCAGCAACCACCTTTTCCTGTTTTTCGATTTCCCGCTCCAGCCGGCGGATCAGCTTGTCATTTTCCTTGGTTCCGCCTCTGGGCTTTTCCTTTTTGGGCTTGGGTGCTGCAGGCACTACTGCCTTTACAGCAGCCTCATGCTCCAATATGGAGCGGTATTTCTGATATCCACAGCGGAAATCCCGGATGCCGCCGTCTTCCAGCAACCAGATCCGCTCTGCAAATTTCTCAATAAAATAGCGGTCATGGGACACGAACAGCAGAACACCCTCAAATTCCTCGATGGCTGCCTCGATCCATTCCCGGGAGGCAATGTCCAGATGGTTCGTCGGCTCGTCCAGGATCAACAGATTGATCTTTTCATCCATCAGCATACACAGCCGCAGTCTGGACTGCTCGCCGCCGGAGAGGGTTCCCACGGTCTTGAACACATCCTCACCGGAGAACAGAAACTGGCCCAGGCGGTCACGGGCGACCTGTGGGGTGCAGTTTTTCTCATAGAGCATGGTATCGTAGAGACTCCGCTCCGGATGAGAGAATTTGATGATCTGAGGCAAGTATCCCCATTTGACCGTGGGCCCGAACTGGATCTTACCGGCGCAGTCCTCTTCTCCCAGCAAACACTTGAGGAAGGTGGACTTGCCGGTTCCGTTGTCACCCAGAATGGCGATCCGCTCGCCGCCTTCTACCTGCAGCTCCACATTTTCAAAGAGGGTCCGGTCACCGAAGGCTTTGCTGACGTTCTTCATCTTAAAGACCACATCGCCGGAAAAATCCTTCTCACCGAAGGATGCCCGCATGGTTTTTTCTGTCTTGGGCTTTTCAGTTTTTCTGATTCGCTCCATCCGGTGCTGAATGGACATTGCCCGGCGGTACAGGGTCCGGTTGTTGATGCCCCAGCCCTTCATTCGCTCCACCGTATAGCCCAGCTGCTTCAGCTTCGCCTGCTCCTGCTCATACTGCTTCATTTGCAGATCGAACCGGGCCTGCTTTTCATCCATGTAGAAAGAGTAATTACCGGAATAGAATTCCGCGTGACCGTCCACGATCTCAATGACCCGCTTTGCGATCCGGTCAATGAAATACCGGTCATGGGAAATGGCCAGCACGGTACCCTTGAAGGTATTGATGTAGCCTTCCAGCCACTCCACGCTGTTCAAATCCAAATGGTTCGTGGGCTCGTCCAGCAGCAGAATATCCGTCTTTTCCAGCAGCAGACGGGCAAGGTTCACTCTGGTCTTTTCACCGCCGGAAAGGGAATCAAAATCCTGGACTCTCTGATCTGCGGAAATGCCCAGACCGTTGCAGATCTTGTCCACTTCCACATCCATTTCGTATCCGCCGCCGGCCTGGAATCGGTTTACCAAATTGTCATACTCACGAAGCTGTTCCTCAGTTGCACCCTGGGCCATGGCCGTTTCCAGGATTTCCATCTTCCGCTTGGCTGCCATCACCGCCGTATAGGCAGAACGCAGCACATCTTCAACGGTGTAGCCTTCCGGAAAACGGGGGATCTGGGAAATCAGTCCGATCCGCTTATTGGGATTGACGTAAACTTCGCCGTCGTCATAGTCCATCTCACCGGTGAGGATCTTCAAAAGTGTGGTCTTGCCGCAGCCGTTGCGGCCCAGAATCGCCACACACTCCCCTTCCTGGATCTCAAAGGAAAGGCCCTCCAGGAGGTTTTCACCGATTGTGAAAAATTTCGTTAAATTTTTAACCTGTATATCAACCATTGTGTTTCTCCAATGTTTGTAGGATTTCTTCCAGTTCCGCTCTGCTGCAGAGCAGATTCACCGCCTGCAAAAAGGCATTGGTGCTCATCTTTTCAGGAAAGCCCATTTTTTTAATGAGGGCAGCACGTTTTTCTGCGCTGCCGGGGCCGTAAAGGCCCAATTCCATCAAATCTGCCTTTGTGATCTCCTGGATGGGCGCTGCGGTTTCTTCATCCAGAAAGGTTGCACCGGCCCTGCGGAGGGCTTCCAGAATGATTTCCCGGGTCATACCCTCAACGCCCAGCTTGCCTTCCTTTCCGGGGGAAGCTTTGCGTCGTTCCTTGCCGAAAATATCGGGGGTATAGGCATGCTTCAGATACTGACCGGGAATGGCGGACTTGATGTGATTGCGGATCACAAAGCCAGCTCCGTCCGCATCGGTAAAGACGATCAGTCCCCGGACCTCTGCCACCTTCCGCAGCAGCGCCAGCTGCTCCTTATTCTTGAAAATGCCAAAACCAGAGGTTTCCAGAATGGGCGCATCCAGGATCTGGCTTAAGGTATTCTTGTCGTAGCGGCCCTCCACCACGATGGCTTCCCTGATCTTAACCACGGCGTGCCTCCTGTGCAAGCTGCAGGATCAGCAGTTCCAGCAGGCGCTCCGGTTCATCGAAGGAAGTTTTGATTTTTCGGTCTGTTTCCAATACCAGCTCCGCCGCTCTGGCGCAGAATTCCGGGCGGAATTTTCGGGCTGCTTCCATGGTCTTTCGGGCCGGATAATCCGGGATTCCGTAAAGCTTCATCAGATCCGATGCATTTCTTCCGTTGTCCAAGAGGGTTCTTGCGGTGCTGATCCGGCGGAAATGCCCGCCGATGCCGCCAAGAATTCCCAGGGGCTCCTGCTGCATTTTCAGAAGCTGCTGCAGCTTCTCCAGAGCCGGACCGTATTTTCCTGCGCTGAGCAGATCCGTCATCTGGAAAACAACAGCATCCAGCACCGGTTCCGTCACCGCATCGATGTCACTTTTTTTGATCTCATCCGTGCCGGAATAGGACACGATTTTTCGGATTTCCCCTGCCAGCGATGTCATGGTTCCGTCGGTAATGTCGATCAGATAGGCGCACAGATCATTGGAAATCCGCTTGCCCTGGTGCATAAAATGCTTGGAAACCCAGGCGATCAGATCCCGCTGATTCTGCTTTGCAAATTCCACAATCAGCGCATGGTCGTTAATGGCATCCCAGAATTTCTTCTGGCGCTTATCGGGCTTCCAGGCGACAGTCTCATAGGTAAATACCACTGTGCACCAGTCGGGAATGTCCGAAACTACCTCGGCAATTTTTGTCCGTTCCCCCTCCGGCAGCTTAAAAAGGTCCACATCATCCACCCAGACGAAGGTGGTTTCCGCCATCATGGGAAAGCCTTCCACGCTGTCAACGAAGCTCTGAATATTGAACGTTTCGCTATTGAATCTGTGGAAATTGAAGGACTCGGTCAGTTCATCCACCAGATGCTTCTTCAGCTGCTCAAAATAGTGGTGCATCAGGAAGGTCTCTTCACCGTGGAAGATATAAAAACGGCCGAATTCCCTGCTGCGGATCGCTGCCTTCAGTTCCTGTAGGGT
Source organism: Oscillospiraceae bacterium (assembly GCA_015068305.1). GTDB lineage: Bacteria > Bacillota > Clostridia > Oscillospirales > Oscillospiraceae > Faecousia. The sequence goes on along the minus strand of SVKV01000007.1, from coordinate 72,202 downwards.
ATCTTTCTTTTCTTCTTTTCTTGCCACGGTGTCACCTCCTTAAAATTACATTTCCGTGAAGGTCTGTTCTGTAGACCAAACAGCCGTAAGCATTCAGCCTGTTCAGAACTTCAGCAGACGGGTGCCCATAATTATTTTCACCAACGGAAATCACCGCAATTCCCGGTTGAACCGCTGCCAGAAGTTCCTCACAGGTGGAATCCCTGGCGCCGTGGTGGCCGGCTACCAACACATCCACCTGGGGAATATCCGCAGTTTTCAGCAGCATCCGCTCTCCGAAGCCGCTGCGGTCACCGGTAATCAGTATATCACAGTTTTTGCATTCAAACAAGACCGCAAGGGAGCTTTCATTTCCGGAATCCGGCACAACCGGCCCGAAAATGGAGATATCTGTCTCTCCGTAGGTCAGCCGGATATCATCCATCACGGGATACATGCGATCCGGATATTCCTCTTCCAGCAACACACGGACACCCCGACTGTCGTAATAGTCGGGAACAAAAATCATATCCGCCGGAATTCTGGACAGCAGAAATTCTGCACCGCCGGCATGATCCGTATCAAAATGGGTCAGAATCAGCCCGTTGATCCGGGAGATTCCCTGGCTCAGGAGTGTTTCTGCTGCCAGATCCGCGGCATCTTCATCATAATCGCCGCCGCAGTCCACCAGATAGGTCTTCCCTTCACTTTGCAGGATAATGCTCTGACCCTGGCCAACATTCAGAACCGTCATCCGGCAATCATCCGTAAAAGGCTCCAGCCAGGATGCTGCCAGCGCAACGGTAAGCCCAAAGAGCACACATCCGAAGAGTCTGCCCGGTTGTTTGTTTTTGCTGAGCAAAAATACCGCCAGAAGCAGATAGCAGAACACCAGCCAGGCAACGATATACACGCTTCTGGTGTATACCGCTGCCAGCGGAAAGGCGGACAGCAGCTTTGCTGTAAAAAGAACATAACGGACCGGCCAGGCAATCACAGCTGCAACTGCCGAAGCGGCAGCAGGTACTGCAATACCCAACGCACACACCAGCATGATTCCGTAGAAGATAAAGCTGATGACCCAGAGTGTCAGCAGGTTTGTCACGATACCGATCAGGCTGACAGACCCAAAATACCAGGCACTCAGCGGTGTTGTCAGTGCCATTGCCGATAGTGTGACGGACACAGAGGAAGCAAGCCACCGCTTCATCTTTGCAAACCGGGGTTTCTCCCGGCTGCAGATTCTGCCATACAGCCAGTCGTAAATCCTCTTCTGGAACAGGAAAATGCCGACGATACAGCCAACAGACAGCTGAAAGCTGACGGATGTGATCACCAGCGGATTCATAACCAGCATCACCAAAGCCGCAAAGGACAGTTCTGTGGGACCGTCGTACTCTTTATCCAGGAGCGTTGCAAGGATCATCAGCGACTGCATGATACAGGCCCGGACAACAGAGGGTGAAAAACCTGTCACCGCCGCAAAAAGCACCAGCAGCGGCAGGCTTACCGCTGCCACCAGCCACCGCCTTTTGAGACACAGCATGTTGATCAGGGTGAACAAAATGGTCACATGCAGGCCGGACACCGCAATCACATGGGCAATTCCGGAAATCTGAAAGGACGTGTTAGTCTCGTAGTCGATCTCACTGCGGTCGCCAAGGAGCAGTGCCTTTGCAAAGGGTGAAGCATCGGTGGGAAATGCCCCGTCTATCAAATCTTCCAGACTCTGCCGCAGAATCGCAGGATATGCCCAGAAGGGTGTTTCTGACAGTTTCAGAAGCTGGGCGTCCTCCTTCTGATAGGCAAGAAGAAAAATTCCCTTGCCCTGGTGGAAAGTAGGACCCTCCGGGCTGTCATTGGTGGTAAGCCGCAGGCGAAACCGGCCCTTCAGCACATCGCCGGGTTCCATGTCATAATTGCCATTGACATAGAATTTCGCCCGGTAGGGCTTCCCCTCCAGATACAGAAAACCCTCAACCGCGCTGCCGTATTCCGTTTCATAGCTGTAGTCCGTACATCTGGCCGTCACGTCAGCCTGGAGCCCATCCAAACCGGAAACACAGGATAGATAGCCGCCGCTGTAAGTCTGAAACCACAAAAGGCCCAGACTTATCCCGAAGCAGATCAGAGCTGCCGGTTTCAGCAGCTTGATCCGCTTTCCGGCAATCATACCGACACAAAACAGCGCACCAAACACCGCCGCGGGAAGCAAAAGACCGCTGCACAGCCATGCATAGGCGCAGATGACGCAGGCTGCGCCGAATCCGATTGTAAAGAACATGAGTTTTCGCATGACGCAGCCCCCTTTCAAAGCCTACAGGGCGCCGCCATGGCGGCAGCGCCCTGTATCAGTCATTAAAACTTGGAAGCAACAAAGTCCTTCACAGATGCCAGAGCATCGGAAACCTTGGAAGCATCCTTGCCGCCGCCCATGGCGGAATCGGGCTTGCCGCCGCCGCTGCCGCCGCAGACGGTGCACACATGCTTGACGATCTCACCGGCCTTGACGCCTGCCTTGACCGCAGCCTTGCCGCAGACAGCCAGGAAAGTGACCTTCTCGCCCACGGAAGCCAGCACAGCCACCACGGACTCATCCTTATCCCGGAGCACATCGCCCATCTGGCGCAGCTTGCCGGCATCGGCACCGGGAACATTGACAGTCAGAACCTTGACAGAACCAACCACAGCAGCCTCGGACAGCATCTTGTCCACAGCGCCGGCAGCTTCCTTGGCCTTGAACTGCTCAATTTCCTTCTTAAGCTGCTTGATCTCTTCCATCTGAGCATTCAGCTTGTCTTCCAGCTCAGCAGGATTCTTGACCTTCACTGCAGCGCAGACGTTGGTGATCCGGTCCCGGGTCTTGGCAGCATCCGCCAGGAAGGCTTCACCGGTGATGGCTTCAATTCTGCGGACACCGGAAGCAACGGATGCCTCGGAAACGATGCGGAAGGGGCCAACCTTTGCGGTGTTATCCAGATGGGTGCCGCCGCACAGTTCGATGGAGTAACCGCCCATGTTGACAACACGGACCGTATCACCGTACTTCTCGCTAAACAGAGCCGTTGCGCCCATGGCCTTGGCTTCCTCAATGGCCATTTCCTTAATATCAACGCCATAGCCTTCCAGCACTGCAGCCTGTACCAGGGCATCGGTCTTTGCGATCTCTTCGGCAGTCATGGCAGAGTAGTGGGTAAAGTCAAAACGCAGCCGGTCGGGTTCCACATAGGAACCTGCCTGGTGGACATGGTCACCCAGAACAGACTGCAGAGCCTTCTGCAGCAGATGGGTTGCAGAGTGGGCACGCATGATGGCCTTCCGGCGGTCCACATCGATGGAAGCGCAAACCGTATCGTCGACCTTGATGGAGCCGCTGATCTGCTTGCCGTGGTGCAGGTACTTGCCGCCCTTGTCCTTCTGAACATTGGTGACCTCAAAACGGCTGTCACCCACCAGGATCACACCATGGTCCGCAACCTGGCCGCCCATTTCTGCATAGAAGGGAGTCTTGTCCAGCACGATGATGCCGTTCTCACCGCCGGCGATGGTGCCGGAGACTTCCTCGCCGACACAGACTGCCAGAACCTTGGCGTTGCAGACATTCTCGGTGTAGCCGACAAAGGTGGTGGGAGTGTTGTCCAGGCCCAGGTCGATGCCTGCCCAGCCCAGATCACCGAACTTCTTCCGGTCCTCCCGGGCACGGACGCGCTGCTCCTCACGCAGACGGGTGTATTCTTCCATATCCACGGTCATGTCCTCGTCCTCCACCATTTCGGCGGTCAGGTCGATGGGGAAGCCGTAGGTATCTGCCAGCAGGAATGCATCGCTGCCTGCAAAGACAGTCTTGTTCTCAGCCTTGTGCTGTGCCATCTTCTCGGTGAAGATAGCCATGCCGGTATCGATGGTCTTGGCAAAGTTCTCTTCCTCGATCTTGACGATGCGGGTGATATACTCAGCCCGCTCCCGCAGGTAGGAGTAGTGAACCTCATTTTCACGGACCACAGTCTCAACCACCTCATACAGGAAGGGGTGGTTGACACCCAGGAGCTTACCATGACGGGCAGCCCGGCGCAGCAGACGGCGCAGGACATAGCCACGGCCCTCATTGCTGGGCAGCACGCCGTCGGCGATCATGAAAGAGGATGCACGGATGTGGTCGGTGATGACGCGCAGGCTCACATCGGTCTTATAGCTCTGGCCGTAGGCAGCACCGGTAATGGCGGTGACATGATTGGTGATGTTCATAACGGTGTCCACATCGAACAGAGAGTTCACATCCTGGCAGACAACTGCCAGACGCTCCAGGCCCATGCCGGTGTCGATGTTCTTCTGGGCCAGCTCCGTATAGTTGCCGGCACCGTCGTTATTGAACTGGGAGAAGACGTTGTTCCAGACTTCCATGTAGCGGTCGCACTCGCATCCAACCACGCAGTCGGGCTTACCGCAGCCGTACTTCTCACCGCGGTCATAGTAAATCTCGGAGCAGGGGCCGCAGGGGCCGGAGCCATGCTCCCAGAAATTGTCCTTCTTACCGAACCGGAAGATATGGTCAGCAGGGACGCCCACTTCCTTGGTCCAGATTTCGAATGCCTCTTCATCATTTTCATAGATGGAAGGATACAGGCGGCTCTCTTCCAGACCGACCACCTTGGTCAGGAACTCCCAGCTCCAGGAAATGGCTTCGCGCTTAAAGTAATCGCCGAAGGAGAAGTTGCCCAGCATCTCAAAATAGGTGCCGTGACGGGCAGTCTTGCCGATGTTTTCAATATCGCCGGTACGGATGCACTTCTGGCAGGTGCAGACACGGCGGCGTGGAGGCTCCACTTCACCGGTGAAGTAAGGCTTCATGGGAGCCATGCCTGAGTTAATCAGCAGCAGGGATGCATCGTTCTGGGGAATCAGAGAAAAGCTGGGCAGACGCAGATGCTCCTTGCTCTCAAAAAATTTCAGGAACATCTCGCGCAGTTCATTTACGCCATAGGGTTTTACACTCATTGGGTTTCAACCTCCAAAATAAATTACATGTTCTTCCGGGCAGCCGCAAAGAAAACGCCCCTATCTTCCGATAGGGGCGTAGATAACGCGGTACCACCCTAATTCATCCCATATGGGACATCTTAGCTGCTCTGTAACGGGAGCTCCCGTCCCGGTCATCCCGGGCGACGCTGGAAGTGGCTTACAGATTTCACGACGAGGGTTTTCACCGTTCCCCTCTCTCTGGAGGACGCTACGTCTGTTTGGCTTCCGCATAGTCTTTGCATATCCACTGTATTCTACACAATTGTGCAGAAAAAGTCAATGGTTTAGGAATGTTTTTCGGGAATTTTCAGATAGTGTTCCTGAATAAAGAAAGGAATATCCACTTCGGGGTTCCAGATACGCACTGTTAGCTTGGCAAAGGTTGGCAGCTTGGGAATCAGTTCGTCCGGGAAAACCACCAGCTCCAGCGCTGTGCCGGATTCTGTCAGTTCCGTCCGGTAGTCCAGCACACTGGACCAGGACAGGATTTCTTCCTCCATATACTGCCGGGAATCGCTTCCCTGCTGCACGGACCTGGTCTCCACGACTCTGGGCGCATCGCTGCCGCAGAAACAGGGCTGATGCTGCACCAGGGCGAACTGCTCCGGATCATAAATCAACTCCGGATTCTTCTTGGAAGCAAAGAACAGCCTTCCCCGATTGAACGGCTCGGAATGGTCCTTATCCAGGACCACAATCGGATCAAATACATCCTCCCGGATGTGGATGCCGGCTTCCTGCTCACAGCTGAATCCCGCGACAATGGGTCCGGACTCAACCGCATAGCAGCCCCAGACTCTGCAGTCCAATCCCCGCTTAAAGCCATTGATCATCCACCGGGCAAAGGGATCGCCGCAGATGATCACATCGTAGATGTACAGCGGTGTCGCTGTGGCCTTTGCCAGTTTCATCAGTCCCAAAACCACCCGTGGGTGGCCGATGACGGTGTTGGCATGGGTATCGAAAGCGCGCCGCAGCAATTCCTTCCAGCGGAAATCAGGACCCCAGAACACCGGCATTGCCTCGCAGCGAAGAACCGCTTCCTTGAAAATGCCGCCAAGACTATTCGGACCTTCATCCGGGAAACAGATCAAAACCGGCTCCAGCGTCGACAAAAAGGGTTTGATCAGTCCGGAAAGATAATCCACTGTGGCTTCCAGTGCTTCCGGTGTGGTCTCCAGTGCCAGTATCTTTTCATAGCAGCTTTCCGTCACAGTGCCTCTCTCCTCTTTCTGTCAATTTTGATTACAGCAGCCGGATACCTGCCGCCTCGCAGGCAGCAACGGTCTCATGGTCCCAGATGCTGGACTGAACTTCACCGATGTGGGCGCAGCCCATCATCAGCATGGCAAGGCGGCTCTGTCCGATACCGCCGCCGATGGTCAGGGGCAGGTCGCCAGCCAGCAGCATTTTATGGAACGGGAGCGCCCGGCGGTCATCGCAGCCGCTGACCCGAAGCTGATAATCCAGCGCCGCTTCGTCCACGCGAATGCCCATGGAGGAAATCTCCAGGGCCCGGCCCAGGACCTCATCCCAGAAGAAAATATCGCAGTTCAGCTGCCAGTCATCATAGTCCGGTGCACGGCCGTCGTGGGGTTTGCCGGAACGCAGCGCTCCGCCGATCTGCATAATGCAGGCCGTATGATGATCCTTCACATAGGCCTTTTCCCGCTGGGAACCGGTCTTCAGATCCGGATACATATCCTCTAATGCCTGGGAGGTAATGAAGGACACCTCCCGGTCCAGCTCCACACGAAGCTGGGGAAAACGGACATGAAGGCGGTCATTGGTGTCGCAGATAGCCCGGACAATGGCCCGGACAATGAGCTTCAGATACTCAGAATTCCTGTTTTCCCGGGTGATCACCTTTTCCCAGTCCCACTGGTCCACATAGATGGAGTGTACATTGTCCAGGTCCTCATCCCGGCGGATTGCGTTCATATCCGTATACAGACCGCCGCCGACATTAAAATTATAGCGCTTCAGTGCCAGCCGCTTCCACTTTGCCAGGGAATGGACAACCTGGGCGTCGGCGCCAACGGCGGGAACATCAAAGGAAACGGCCCGTTCGTAGCCGTTCAGATTATCGTTCAGGCCGGATTCCTCCGTCACAAACAACGGCGCAGAAACCCGCTTCAGATTCAATGCGGAGGCAAACTCCTCCTGGAATGTTTCCTTAATATAGGCTATGGCCCGCTGGGTATCGTATTCATCCAGCACAGGCTTGTAACCTTCCGGTATATAAATGGTATTCAATGGAATCACCTTCTGATTTCAATTTACTGCAAACATACACCTTACTTTACCACTTCTGCTGAGGAAAATCAACTGTCTATCCGAAAAATACATTTGACCGCTGGAAAAAGAAAAAACATACTTGAAATCTGAAATTATGCGTGCTATAATGTCCCCAGCAAATGTACCCGGAGGCAATCTCATGACTAAGATGTACGCTGCACAGTTTTACTTTTGCTACTATTACTTTTTTGGTTCGAAAAAGTAATAGCAATTTGTGCTGCAGTGGATTTCCCCGGATTTGGTAAGTACTTTATGGCGCCGCACGAATTGACCGTGCGGCGCATTATTTGTTAGGAGATGTTTTTATGATCGCTGTTTTGAAGCACGGCACCACCCCCGATCAGGTTTCCCATCTGGTTGGCTGGCTGAAAAGAATGAATCTGGATGTCCATGTGTCCGAAGGTCAGGAGATTACCGTCCTTGGCCTCATCGGCGACACCAGCCGGGTGGATATGGACCTTCTGAAGAGCCTGGAAATCGTGGAAACCGTCAAGCGGGTTTCTGAACCCTTCAAGCAAGCAAACCGGAAGTTTCATCCAAAGGATACCATCATTCAGATCGGCGATGTGCGCATCGGCGGCGGTTATTTTGTCATGATCGCAGGCCCATGCTCCGTTGAATCCGAGGAGCAGATCATCGAAGTGGCAAGATCCGTCAAGGAATCCGGTGCTCATATTCTCCGGGGCGGTGCCTTCAAACCCCGGACCTCCCCCTATGCCTTCCAGGGCATGAAGGGTGAAGGCATTCGGCTTCTGGAGCTGGCTAAGCAGGAAACCGGTTTGCCCATCATCACGGAGATCATGAACATCAATGATCTTCCCCTCTTTGAGAATGTGGATGTGATTCAGGTCGGTGCCCGGAATATGCAGAACTTTGATCTTCTGAAGGAGCTTGGAAAGACCAGAGTTCCGATCCTTTTGAAGCGGGGCCTTGCAAACACACTCCAGGAGCTCCTCATGAGTGCCGAATACATCATGAGCGAGGGCAATGAACAGGTCATCCTCTGCGAGCGGGGCATCCGGACCTTTGAAACTTACACCAGAAATACCCTAGACCTTTCCGCCGTTTCTGCACTCCACGAGCTGAGCCATCTGCCCGTGGTCGTTGACCCCAGTCATGCCACCGGCAAAGCAAAGCTGGTTCCCCCCATGGCCGTGGCAGCAGCAGCCTCCGGTGCCGACGGCATCATGATCGAAGTCCACAACAATCCCGCCTGCGCCCTGTGCGACGGTGCCCAGTCTCTGACTCCTGCCCAGTTTGACGATCTGAACCACCGGGTTCAGCGTGTCCGGGAGGCGATCCTGTGAGAGTCGGAATATTGGGTCTGGGCCTCATCGGCGGATCCATGGCACGGTCCTATGCCCTGGAAGGCCATACCGTTTATGCCTGTGAAAAGGACGAACAGATGCTTTCCTTTGCCATGCTGGCAGGTGCAGTGCACGAAGAACTGACTGAAAGCACCATTGTCCATTGCAACCTGGTTCTGCTGGCAATTTATCCTGCCGGAAGCGCAGCCTGGCTGGAAGCGCATGCCCATCTGATCCGTTCCGATGCTCTGGTGCTGGATCTTTGCGGCATCAAACGCCAGATCTGCAGCCGGTGCTTTCCGCTTGCGGAAAAATACGGCTTTACCTTCGTGGGCGGCCATCCCATGGCCGGTTCCCAGTTTTCCGGTTTTAAATACAGCCGGGCCAATCTCTTTGAAGGTCAGCCCATGGTTCTGGTACCTCCCAGATTTGACGATATGGAGCTGCTGGACCGGTGTAAGCAGGCCCTTGCACCCTGCCGGTTCGGTTCCTTTTCTGCCACAACCGCAGAAAATCACGACCGGATGATTGCCTTTACCTCCCAGATGCCCCACATTCTGAGTAATGCCTTCATCAAATCCCCCACCGCCAGAAGCCACAAGGGCTTCTCTGCAGGCAGCTACCGGGATCTGACCAGAGTTGCCTGGCTCAACCCCCGGATGTGGGCGGAGTTGTTCCTGGAAAACAAGGATTTTACCTTGTTTGAACTGGATACCTATATTGACAGCTTAAAAGCCTACCGGGATGCCCTGGCTGATGAAGATCAGGAAAAGCTGATCGCTCTGCTGGAAGAGGGCAAACGGCGCAAAGAGGAGGTTGACGGATGAATACCGTCCATGTTACTGCTTCCAGAGATTATGATGTGCTCATCGGCAGCGGTCTGCTGGGTTCCATTGGTTCCCGGGCAGCTGCCATGAAGAAAGTAAAGAAGGTCTGCATTGTCAGCGATACCAACGTCTGGCCCCTGTACGGCGATACGGTTCGCAGTTCCATTACTGATGCGGGGCTCAAGGCGGTCCGCTTTGTATTCCCTGCCGGGGAAGAAAGCAAGAATGCTGACACCTATCTGGAACTTTTGAACTGTCTGGCTGAGAACCATCTGACCCGGACCGATCTGATCGTCGCCCTGGGCGGCGGCGTGGTAGGTGATCTGGCCGGATTTGCCGCAGCAACCTACCTACGGGGCATCTCCTTTATTCAAGTACCCACGACCCTTCTGGCCGCCGTGGATTCTTCTGTGGGCGGCAAGACTGCCATCGACCTTCCTGCGGGAAAGAACCTGGTCGGTGCCTTCTGGCAGCCCAGCCTGGTGCTGTGTGACACCGACTGTCTGAATACCCTTCCGGAAGATATTTTCCGGGACGGCTGTGCCGAAGTGATCAAGTACGCCGTTCTTTATGACCATGACCTGTTCCGCTGCCTTGCTCAGACCGGTCTGGACTTTGACCGGGAAACGGTTATTACCCGGTGTGTGGAGCTGAAACGGGATGTGGTTGCACAGGACGAATTTGACACAGGGATGCGGATGAAGCTGAATCTTGGCCACACCTTCGGCCACGGCGTGGAAGCCCAAAGCAATTTTGAAATCTCCCACGGCAAAGCTGTTGCCATTGGCATGGCCATCGTCGCCCGGGCAGGCTTTGCAAAAGGCATTTGCACCAAGGAAGCCCGGGATGAAATCCTTTCCGTTCTTGAAAGCTTCAAGCTCCCTGCTTCCTGTGATTCTACCCCAGAGCAGCTGTTTACCGCTGCACTGTCGGATAAAAAACGCAGCGGCGGTACCGTCAGTCTGATTGTTCCCCGGTCCATCGCCGATTGCGTGATTCTTCCCATGCCGGTTACTGAAATCCAATCCTTTATCGAGGCAGGTCTTTAAAATGGATCTTACCATCCGGCCCCGAACCCTACGGGGTGACATTACAATCATTCCCTCCAAGTCCCAGGCCCACCGGCTGCTGATCTGCGCCGCATTCGCAGACAGACCTACCCAGCTGCGCTGCGCCGATACCAACCGGGACATTGAAGCAACTGCGGACTGTCTGCGAGCTTTGGGGGCTGACATCATCCGAACCGAGACAGGATATACCGTCTTCCCAGCTGCCCGGGTGCCGGAATGCGCAGTTTTAAACTGCTGCGAGAGCGGCTCCACCCTCCGTTTTCTGCTGCCCATTGTGGGCGCGCTGGGTGCGGATGCCGTATTTCAGATGGAGGGCAGGCTGCCCCAGCGGCCCCTCTCCCCGCTCTGGGAGGAAATGGAGCGTATGGGCTGTTCCCTTTCCCGGCCGTCAGCGGCCACCCTTCGATGTTCGGGAAAGCTGAGACCCGGCTCTTATTCCATTGACGGAAGTGTATCCAGTCAGTATATCACAGGTCTGCTGTTTGCACTTTCTCTGATCCGGGGCGAAACCTCCCTGGAAATCACTGGAAAGACAGAATCGAAGCCTTATATTGAACTGACGAAGGCTGCCATGGCCCTTTTTGATGCCCCCCATTACCGTTCCCCTGGCCATATCGAGGTGGAAGGAGACTGGAGCAACGGTGCGTTTTTCCTGGCCGCCAACGAACTGGGCAGCGCACTTTCCATCCGTGGTCTCGCTCAGAATTCTGTCCAGGGTGACCGGGCAATCCTCGATAATCTGAAGCAAATGGACGGCGGTTGTCCTGCAATTGATGGATCGGATATCCCCGATCTGGTTCCCATTATGGCAGTTGTGGCTGCCGCAAAGCACGGCGCCACCTTTACAAATATCCGGCGGCTGCGGCTGAAAGAATCCGACCGGGTAGCAACAGTTATGGAAATGATTGAAAACCTGGGCGGTAAGGCAGAAGCATCTGATGATACTCTGACCGTTCACGGCACAGGACTTTTCGGCGGAACGGTGGATTCCCACAATGACCACCGGATTGCCATGGCAGCGGCCATCGCTGCAACTGTCTGTCAGAAGCCGGTGACCGTCCTGGGCGCAGATGCCGTCAGCAAATCCTATCCCAAATTCTGGGAGGAATACGAAAGACTCGGAGGTAATTATGAGCAGTACCTACGGTGAAAACTTAAAACTCTCCATTTTCGGTCAGTCCCACGGCCCTGCTATTGGCATGACCCTGGACGGGATTCCCGCAGGCCTGCCTGTGGATCTGGATCAGCTCCAGGAATTTCTAAACCGCCGGGCTCCGGGTCAGAATGACTGGTCCACCCCCCGAAAGGAGGAGGACCGTCCCGAATTTCTGGCCGGAATTCTGGATGGCTACACCTGCGGCGCGCCCATTGCCGCCGTGATTCATAATAAAAACACCCGTTCCGGGGATTACAACAGCTTAAAGGATGTTCCCCGGCCCGGTCATGCGGATTATACCGCTGAAGTTAAGTACGGCGGTTTCCAGGATGCCGCCGGCGGCGGCCACTTCTCCGGCCGGCTGACGGCTCCTCTTTGCATCGCAGGCGGACTGTGCAAGCAATGGCTGGAAGAAATGGGAATCCGAATTGGAGCCCATATTGTCCAGATTGGGTCGATGGATGGCGAATACTTCAGCCTTACCAACCCGGAACTGGATAAAATCGGGATGTTTTTCCCCACCCTCACCGCTGAAGCTGCGGAAACAATGCAGCATACGATTGCCCAGGCGAAAGAGCAACTTGAAAGTGTGGGCGGAATTATCGAATGTGCTGTTACAGGTCTCCCGGCAGGCTTGGGAGAACCCATGTTCGGCGGTGTGGAGAGCAGGATTGCTCAGATTGTCTACGGAATTCCTGCTGTGAAAGCTCTGGAATTCGGCCAGGGCAAAAGCTTTGCAGCATCGTGCGGCAGCATGGCCAATGATCCCTTTATTGTCGAAAATGGAGAAATCCGCACCGAGACCAACAACTGCGGCGGCATTTTGGGCGGCATTACCAACGGCATGCCCGTTGTATTCAGCGTCACCGTCAAGCCCACCCCTTCCATCGCAAAACCCCAGCGAAGCGTAAACTTAAAAACCATGGAAGAAGTAACCTTAGAAATCAAGGGCCGACACGACCCCTGTATCGTTCCCAGAGCCGTTCCTGTTGTGGAAGCGGCGGCGGCAATCGCCATCTTTGATCTGATTCTGGGCAATTCACAAACAAACAGGAGGAAGTAAAATGGATCTGAAAGATTTGAGAAATGAGATCGATGAAATTGACGATGAGCTGGTGAAGCTCTTTGCCAAGCGCATGGATGTGGCAACCCGCATCGCGGATGTAAAGAAAGAAAAGAGTCTGCCCATCTTTGTCCCTGCCCGGGAGCGTGAAAAGCTGGCGGATGTGGCAGAAAAAGCAGGCCCTGAGATGGCAAACTATACCCGGGTGCTGTACTCCATGCTTTTCGAGCTGAGCCGCAGCCATCAGAATAAGCTCAACGGCAACATCAGCCCTCTCTATCAGCAGATCACGGAGGCCATCGAAAACACCCCGAAGCTGTTCCCCCAGGCACCTATGGTGGCCTGCCAGGGTGTGGAGGGTGCCTACTCCCAGATCGCCTGCGAGAAGATCTTCAAATCCCCCTTCATCATGTACTTCCGTAATTTTGAGGGTGTTTTCTCTGCAATTGACAAAGGTCTGTGCCAGTACGGCATCCTGCCCCTTGAAAACTCCACCGCAGGTTCCGTCAAGAAGGTCTACGATCTGATGATCCAGCACAATTTCTCCATTGTCCGGACTTTTCGGCTGAAAATCGACCACAATCTGCTGGCCAAGCCCGGAACCAAAATCTCCGACATCAAGGAAATCTATTCCCACGAGCAGGCCATCAACCAGTGCAGTGAATTTCTGCACCAGCTGACCGGCGTGACCATCATTCCCGTAGCCAACACTGCCATTGCCGCGGAAATGGTCTCCAAATCCAACCGGACCGACATTGCATGTCTTTCCAGCCGCAACTGCATGGAGCTTTACAATCTGGACTGCCTGGCAGCCTCCATTCAGGATAAGGGCAACAACCACACCCGGTTTATCTGCATTTCCAAGAATCTGGAAATCTATCCCGGCTCCGACAAGACCTCCATCATGATGGTCCTCCCCCACCGGCCCGGCTCTCTGTATAAGTTCCTGGCCCGGCTCTATGTCCTGGGCATCAATGTGACCAAGCTGGAATCCCGCCCCATCCCCGACCGGGATTTTGAGTTCATGTTCTATTTTGATTTGGAGACCTCCATCTACTCGGAAGAGTTCGTTCAGCTGATGTGTGAGCTGGATGATCTTTGCGAGGAGTTCCGTTATCTGGGCAGCTACCGGGAGATCCTGTGATGAAGTGCGGACTTCTGGGCCGAAAACTGGGACACAGCTATTCCCCTCAAATCCATGATTCTTTGGGTAACTACGCCTATGGGCTCTTTGAGAAGGAGCCTGGGGAACTGGCAGACTTTTTGAAACTGGGCGACTGGGAAGGTATCAATGTGACTGTCCCCTACAAAAAAGATGTGATTCCTTATCTGGACGAGCTGACTCCCGTGGCCGCCCGACTGGGCGCTGTAAACACCATAGTCCGGCGCAGCGGCAAGCTGATCGGCCATAGCACGGACTATTTCGGTTTTCTGACCATGGTTCGAAACTCCGGCATCACAGTTGCCGGAAAGAAAGTATTGGTCCTGGGCAGCGGCGGTGCCTCCAATACGGCCGTTGCGGTTCTTGAGGAGCTGGATGCAAATGTTGTGGTGATTTCCAGGCAGGGCATCAACCACTACGGGAATTTAAACATGCACAAGGATGCCGCACTGCTGGTCAATACCACGCCCGTTGGAATGTTCCCCCAAACCGGCATTAGCCCGGTAAGCCTCGATACATTCCCCGTGCTGGAAGGTGTCCTGGATGTGATCTACAATCCCGCCAGAACCAAGCTGCTTCTGGACGCGGAAAAGCGCAGCCTTGCAACCATGAACGGTCTTCTGATGCTGGTTGCCCAGGCAAAGGAGGCAGCAGAGTGGTTCACATGCTCTGCCATTGATGACCGTGTGATTGAGCCCATATACCGCAAGCTGCGGCATCAGATGGAGAATATCGTTCTCATCGGTATGCCCGGCTGCGGAAAATCCAGTATTGGAAAACTGCTGTCCGAGAAAACCGGAGGCAGATTTGTGGATGCAGACGCTGAAATCCTCCGCGCCGCCGGAAAGAGCATTCCGGAGATTTTCTCCCAGGACGGAGAGGAAGCCTTCCGGAATCTGGAAACAGAGGTTCTTTCCGAATTGGGCAAGCAGTCCGGACTCATCATCGCAACCGGCGGCGGCTGCGTCACCAAGGCGCATAATTACCCCCTGCTCCATCAAAACGGCTCCATTATCTGGCTGAAGCGGGATATTGCTTCCCTGCCCACGGAGGGCAGGCCATTGTCCCAGACAAACCGGCTGGAGGAAATGTACCAAATCCGCAAACCCCTGTATGAAGCATTTGCAGACTATGTGATTAGCAACGATGGCGATCCGGAAGACACCCTTCGACAAATCACTGCCCATTGGGAGGACTGACTATGAAAATTCTTGTGCTGAACGGGCCCAATATCAACATGCTGGGGATCAGGGAACCCGGAATCTACGGAAAGAACTCTTTTACCGAACTTCTTGCACTGCTTGCGGAAACAGCAGAAAAGGAAAACCTGGAAATTGAACAGTATCAGTCCAATCATGAGGGCTGCCTGGTGGATAAAATTCAGGAAGCCTACGGCAAATTTGACGGTATTGTGATCAATCCTGCTGCCTATACCCACACCTCCATCGCCATTTTGGATGCGCTGAAGGCAGTTGCCATTCCGGCTGTGGAAGTCCATATCTCCGATGTTTCCCAGCGGGAAGATTTCCGGCAGATTTCCTATCCGGGGCTTGCCTGTGTCAAAACCATTATGGGCCGGGGTCTTGAGGGCTACCGGGAAGCAATTTTGTACCTGAAAGAGCATTATGCATAAGAAAACGGCTGTCGCAGAAGCGACAGCCGTTCTTATTTTATTCAACCGATTTCAGTGCCTCGGCCATGTTGATCTTTTCCAGCTTGAAATAGAAGATAAAATCAACCACGCAGGCAGCCAGGATCGTCAGCACAATGGACAGGATATAGGACTTCGGCATCACCAGCGCCTTGAACCAGACCATATCGATCTTGATCTGACTCATGACAAACAGAAGCAGCAGATAACCTAGGGCAAGGCCGGTCAGACTTCCAATCACCGTCAGCGACAGATTCTCCTTAAACACATAGGCTCCCGTTTCCCCAGAATTGAAGCCCAGAACCTTGATGGTGGCGATTTCCCGGATCCGCTCATTGATGTTGATGTTAGTCAGATTGTAAAGGACAATGGCTGCCAGGAGGCCTGCACAGAACACAATGACCCAGACCACCAGGTCCAGAGCTTCCATCATGCCGCCCACCATATCCGCCAGATCTTCACTGACGGAAACATTCATCACGCCGTCAAATCCTGTGACCTTGGCGCTGAGTTCATAGACATCCTGGCCTTCCGCCGCTTTCACCAGAGCCATCTGTACCTCCGGCGTCACACCCCACTGGGCTTCGATGGTTTCGGGGATGATGATGGCATAGTTATAGACATGGTTGTCATAGATGCCGGAAACTGTCAGATCCAGCTGCTGCAGATCCGCATTGCGCATGAGGATCTGATCTCCCACCTCAATGCCCAGGGCCTCTGCAACACCCACAGAAAGCATAACCTCATTTTGCTTCGGCATTGCAAGCTGCTGCTCACCCTGATGGAAATCGATCAGATTCTTTAAGTTAGAATCACCTGCCATCAGATAGAGTTCCTTGGTCTGATCGTTGGCCTCCAGCTCAATGCTTTCCTGATGGTAGAATACCAGATCTTCCGCCATGTCGGAAATTTCACCGGAGAATTGATACTGGTCGCCGGCAGTCTGACCTTCGGAGAAATAAACCTGCAGGTCATAAATCGTGACCTCTTCGAACTGATAGTCAACCACATTGACGATGGAGTCCCGGAGTCCGAAGCCGGTGACCAGCAAAGCCGTACAGCCGCCGATACCCACCATCATCATGGCCAGGCGCTGACGGTAACGGAAAATATTCCGAATGGTCACCTTGTTCAGGAAACTGATGCGGTGCCAGAAGGGCAGCTTTTCCAGGAATATCTTTTTGCCTGCATCGGGAGCCTTGGGCCGGATCAGCTCTGCCGGCACTTCCTTCAGCGTCCGGCGGCAGCAATACCATGTGACAAAGAGCATCACCGCTGTGTAGGCAAAGACCACCGCGCCACAAAGCATCAGATTAAACCGAAGAACAATTCCGTCGGTAATATAAAGCATGATCTTATATGCCTGCCAGAGAATTGTGGGGAATACGATGCTGCCAACCATAACACCCAGACCGCAGCCAACAATGGCGCCGGAGCCTGCGTAGATCAGATACTTGCTGATGATTGCCCAGTTACTGTAGCCCAAAGCTTTCAGCGTACCGATTTGGGTCCGCTCTTCATCGATCATCCGGGTCATGGTGGTGATGCAGACCAGGGCTGCCACCAGCAGGAAGAATGCCGGGAACACCCGGGAAACACCCTGGACAATATCGGATGCGCTGTCAAGAGAACCGTAGCCGATGTTGGTGTTGCGGTCCAGAAGGAACACATCCACGTCCTGCATCTTCGTAATCTGCAGAAGACCGTCATCAAGCTCTGCTTTGCCCTCTGCCAGCTTTTTTTCTGCATCGGCAAATTCCTTTTCTGCCTCTGCTTTTCCCTCTTCATATTCAATCCAGCCCTCGGCTAGCTGGATTTTACCCTCTTCCAGCTGTTTCTTTCCTTCCTCCAGCTGTTTTTCGGCCTGTGCAATCTGGGCACGGCCGGCGGCAAGCTGCTTCTCACCGTCGATGATCTGCTGCTCCGCATCAGCCAGTTGGGCCATCAGCTCACTCAGCGCAGAATCTGCGCCGGAGATTGCCAGTTCAATGCCCTCGAGAGACGTCTGATACAGGGAACGCTCTCTTAAGAGTTCCTGTTTGCGCTGCCGCAGGGCACTGTTGTCAGGCTGACTGGGCTCACCGGGCTGATTTTGGTTTTGCTCTTCCCTTTGGGCAACCAGTTCTGCCCGTCTAGCCTCATAGCCCTGCTTCAGGTCATTCATGTCTGCAATGCTGGACTGGACCTGGGAGATCATGGAAGCATTTGTTTCCGGAGATTGATTCAGCAGGCTCAATGTATACTCCGCAGCCCGGATCGCACCGTCCGTTGCCGAAATCAGGCCGTCAAGCCGGGCGATCTGAGTATCCAGATTGCCCGATTCTCCATCCTCCGGCAGATCCGGAAGATTGGATTCACCGAGCTGGGCATCAATCTCTGCAATCTCTGCATCGATCTGGCTGATTTTACCGACCAGCTCATCCCGCCGGGCGATCAGTGACTGAAGTCCCGGAGTTGCCAGGGAGGAAACCATGGATTTTATGGTTTCGTACTGCTGTCTGCCTTCTTCGAGTTCCTTTTCGCCGGCAGCAAGGGTACCCTTTGCTGCCGCGATCTGCTTCTCAGCCTCCGGGATCTGCTTTTCATTCTCTGCAATTTCTTCCTGGGCATCCAGCAGCTGCTGGTAGGCATCCCCTAATTCCTTTGTAGCCTCATACTTTGCCTTCTTGTATTCGTTAAGGCCCTCGAAGTACTCCTGCCGGCCTTCCCGGTAGCTTTCCAGGGCATCCGCTTTCAGCGATTCAAACCGGTCCCGGGCCAATCTCTCAATTTCCGGTTCCAGATCATCAGCTGCCTGCTCCATGGCATCGTTGTATTCTTCCGTATAAATGGCAAAATCGCCGGGGATGGTGATATTGATCTCGGAATAAATGTCCGTGTCGATTCCCTCTGTGGGAACATAGAAGCAGTTTGCCAGGGAGCCGTTTCCTACGGAGGTGGTGCCCCGGTTCATGTCCATATAAAGGGGCGATGCCACATAACCCACAATGGTATAGGTTTTGTGCACCAGAGTATCCAGGGTGCTGTCCTCATTGTTCCGGGAAATTGTGACCTGGGTTCCCAGTATGGAATCATCCATATGATAGCCGTCGATCAGGCACTCATCCGACTGCACAGGGAATCTGCCGCCCCGAAGAGACAGCCGGTTCACCTTCTCCGGGATCGCATAGAACCGGTACACCGAATCATCCTCTTCCGTACCGGTGCTGGCAATGGCATCAACGTAGATAACGCCCTCCGCATCCACAACGCCGTCCATCTGCGAAATGGCAGCAAGCTGCTCCTCCGCCCAGCCGTAGGTGCTGACCAGGCGCAGGTCAAACATATTTTGCGCATCCATGTATTCCTGGCCCGTGGCCACCATATCCGATTTGGTCATCAGCAGACCCACGAACATACTGGCGCCCAGAGCTATGATTGCAACGATTGCAAGATAGCGTCCCAGGGATTTCAAAATGGATTGCAGCAAATTTTTGCGCATCGCATTTTTCTTCATTACCATTCGATCTCCGCAATATTCTGGGGATTCTCATTAATCTTTACAGATGTGACGGTGCCGCTGCGCACCTTGATCACCCGGTCAGCCATGGCTGTCAGTGCACCGTTGTGGGTGATGATGATCACCGTCATGCCGGTTTTCCGGCCCGTATCCTGCAGCAGCTGCAAAATAGCCTTGCCGGTCTGATAGTCCAGCGCACCGGTAGGTTCGTCGCACAGCAGCAGCTTCGGATTCTTGGCCAGGGCTCTGGCAATTGCCACGCGCTGCTGTTCACCGCCGGAGAGCTGGCTGGGGAAGTTCTTCATCCGGTGCTCCAGACCCACATCCTTCAGAATCTGGGCAGCGTCCAAAGGATCCTTGCAGATCTGGTTCGCAAGCTCCACATTCTCAAGAGCCGTCAGGTTTCCGATCAGATTGTAAAACTGGAACACAAATCCCACATCGTGACGGCGGTAATCCGTCAGCTGCTTTCTGTTAAACTTGGAAATCTCCACACCGTCCAGATGGACCGTGCCGGTGGAAAGGGTATCCATACCGCCAAGAATGTTCAGCAGGGTCGTCTTACCGGCACCGGAAGGGCCTACGATGACCACCAGTTCCCCTTTTTCAATGTCAAAGGATGTATCGTGCAGGGCGTTGATATCCACTTCGCCCATATGATAAGTCTTACCAACATCCCGGAATTCCACAAATGCCATGGCATACCACTCCAATTTAAGATTGAATTTATTTTATCACAGAATTGTCAGAATGTCGAAACATTTTGTAAATTTGGCCATAAAAAATGAAAGGAACCCAAGGGCTCCTTTCATTTCCGGAATACCAGCAGTTTGCTGGCAATATAATTGATGATCACAACCAGGACGCTGGTTACAAGCTTCATGATGTTGCCGTTCCAGTTCATGCAGTCCACGGTGAGAAAAATGATTGCCGTCTCAAGTCCACCGGAAGCAATGCGACTGCCTACAAATCTGGTCAGTTCCGGAATCACGGTTTTTGCAGACCAGTCATGACTTCTGAATACAAAGGGCTTGTTGGTGAGGTATGCAAAGGCAACCGCACCAGCCCAGGCAATCACATTACTGACTGCAGCCGAAAGATGCAGCAGATTATAGCAGGGCAGGTATACAAGATAGTTGACCGCCGTGGTCAGAACGCCGAATACCAGATATACAAGAATGTCATAATGCTTTTCAAGCAAAGTGCGGATCTTTTGAATCAAAATACAGCCTCCCGGATTTTTTCAACCACGGATTCCATACCGGTATTGTTATGAATATGGAAATTGCAGACTTCCTGGTCAAATGAACCGTGCTTCTTCTCAAGCATCTGCTTCACAGGCTCCGGCAGCTGACCGCGCATCCGCAGCCCGAAGCGCTCCAGAATCAGTGGAAGATCAGCAGTCATCAGCACGCGCAGGGATCCATCCGGCAGAAGCGCAAGATGTTCCCGCTCAGAGATCACATAAACAAGGTGCTTGCCCGTCAGCGCTTCATCCAGCTGCTTTGCAAAGAGCTTCTTCGCAACCGCTTCGCTCTTTGCAAGACGCAGATAATCCCTGCCGGTGATCACCTCCGCGCCCAATTCCTTCTTCAGCTTCGAAGCAAGGGTAGACTTACCGACACAGCTCTCGCCAATAATACCGATGACCATGATCAGAAGCCCAGTTCCTCACCCACCAGAATAAACTTGATACGGCCGATGGGACGGCAGTGGCGGGTGATGACGATCTGATTGCAGATGCACTTTTCATTCTTGCAGTTTCCGCAGGTTCCGGTTGCGGAGCAGGGGTTGTCGTTTCCGAAACGCTGATTATTCATGGGAGCTGCTACGGTTCTGGCCCGGCGGATGGCATCCTCCAGGGAATCCTCCACCTTGTTCATGCCCGCAACAACAATGACGGACCTGGGTCCGTAAATGGTGGCAGCCACCCGGTTTCCGGTACCGTCAATATTAACCATCTGACCGTCCAGGCTCATGCCGTTGGCGCCGGTGAGGAAAACATCACAGAACATCATGTCGCGCATCATCTGCTCCCGCTCTTCCGTACTCCTGGCAAGGCTCCGGTCAATGGGCCGGTAATTACCTGCATGGAGAGCATCCATCAGACCGATCTGCTCAGCAGAGAGCGCGCCGCCCCAGCCCACGGAAGCACCCTCCGGAATCAGCTCCAGCGCCTTTTTCAGGGCCTCTTCCTTACCGGAACAGTAGTATGCCTCAAAATGCCGAGACTGGAGGTTTTTTACCAGAATATTTCCCCGCTTTTCATAGTACTTTTTCATTGCTTCGTGCATTGTAATACCTCCTTTACATTGTTATTTTTATAATATCATCCCCGTGTGGATTGTCAAGATACGAATCGTGACCTGAAAAAACAGAAAAACGGCCTGTATTACACAGGCCGTTTCCGATTGATTAAAGCTCCGTAACCTGCTCCAGAGTCATGCCCAGATACTTTTCCAGGGCTGCGATCTTCAGACAGGTGCAGAATACATGCATTGCCTTTTCCAGATCCTCAATGGCAGGATAGCTGGGTGCAATGCGGATCATGGAATCATGGGGATCCACGCCGTAGGGATAGGTTGCGCCGGCTTCCGTCAGCGTCACGCCGGCCCGCTTGCAAAGCTCCAGAGTCCGCCTTGCGGTACCGGGCATGGCAGCCACACAGACAAAGTAGCCGCCCTTGGGATGGTGCCAGTGGGCAATGCCCTTATTGGTCACCTGCTTGCGCAGAATCTTCAGCACCATTTCAAACTTGGGTGCCATGATCTCGGCATGCTTCTTCATCACCTCAATGGTGTGTTCCTTATTCTTCAGGTACTTCACATGGCGCAGCTGATTGATCTTATCATAGGAAATGGTCTGAACACCGAAGAGCTTCGTCATATATTCAATGTTTTCCACAGAGGAAGCCATCACGGAAATACCGGAACCGGGGAAGGTAATCTTGGAAGTGGAAGCAAACTCATAGACCATATTGGGCCGGCCAGCCTGCTCACACAGGGAGATGATATCCGGGAAGGGTTCATAAACACCGTCAAACTCATGAATGCAGTAAGCATTGTCCCACATGATCAGAAAATCCGGTGCGGCAGGCTTCAGATTGGCAAAGCGCTGCACTGTTTCATCGGAATAGGTGTAGCCCTGGGGATTGGAATACTTTGGTATGCACCAGATACCCTTCACCAGAGGATCGGCTACCAGCTCCTCCACGATATCCATATCGGGACCGTAGGGTGTCATGGGAACCGTGATCATTTCAAATCCGAAGGTCTCGGTGATCCGGAAATGCCGGTCATAACCGGGACTGGGGCAAAGGAACTTGATCCGGCCCTCCCGGCACCAGGGCTGGGGGCTTTCCTTCAGGCCGTGGGTAAAGGCCCGGGCGATGATATTGTACATCATGTGCAGACTGGCATTGCCGCCGATGAAGGTCTGCTCCGGCTTGCAGTCCAGAATATCCGCCCAGTATTCTCTGGCGCACTGCAGACCGGCCAGGTCGCCGTAGTTCCGGGCGTCCTTGCCGTCGATGATGCACTCCTCGGGGTCCGTGAGGATGGTCAGCATATCGCTGACCAGATCCAGCTGCAGCTTGCTGGGCTTGCCCCGGGACATATCCAGATTCAGATTCTCATGCTTCAAATCCTCGTAGCGGGCAATCATACGCTTGAACTCCATACGAAGTTCTTCCCGGCTTCTGCAAGAATAGGTGGCCATAAAAATCATCCTTCCTTCATTTTTCACGTACTAGATGGGCTTATTATACGTCGCAGCAATCAAAAATGCAATATTGGAATGCTCAAAAATTCATTTTTGAGATTCCTCCCGGTATATTTTGGAGGATTGAACAAAACACATCAAGGATCGCCTCCAATTTTATTCATTTTAACGCCTTGCAAATTGGTTTGAACTGGCATACAATTTACCTAGAATGCAGTTTTATTCCTATTTTTCGGCAAAACATCAGAAAGGATGTGCCTGTTTTGAATGAAGTGATCAATGTTCCCGAGATTTTCGGCAGCGATGTTTTCAACGAGGCCACCATGAAGCAGCGGCTGTCCCAAAACATTTTCGATGCATGGAAATCCTGTATCGCCAATGGCACCCACCTGCCCATTGAGGTTGCTCAGCCCATTGCCGAGGCAATGAAGGACTGGGCAATTGAGAAGGGTGCCACCCATTTTACTCACTGGTTCCAGCCGATGACCGGCATCACCGCCGAGAAGCACGATTCCTTCATCTCCCCCACCGGCGACGGGCGGGTTATTATGGAGTTTTCCGGCAAGGAATTGATCAAGGGCGAATCCGACGGCTCCTCCTTCCCCAACGGCGGTCTGCGGGCCACCTTTGAGGCCCGGGGCTACACCGCATGGGACCCCACCTCTGCTGCCTTTGTCAAAGACGGCAGTCTGTACATTCCTACCTGCTTCTTCTCCTATACCGGTGAAGCGCTGGATAAGAAGACCCCTCTGCTTCGCTCCATCGATGAAGTGTCCAAGGAATCCGTGCGGATTCTGCGTCTCTTCGGCGATCAGGACACCCTCAGAGTGGTTCCCGCCGTAGGTGCGGAACAGGAATACTTTCTGCTTCCGAAGGATCTTTACGCCCAGCGTGAAGACCTGCGGCTCACCGGACGGACTCTGTTCGGCGCCCAGCCCCCCAAGGGCCAGGAACTGGACGATCACTATTTCGGCAGCATCCGTACCCGTGTTTCTGATTTTATGAAGGATCTGGACGAACAGCTCTGGCGTCTGGGTATTCTGTCCAAGACCAAGCACAATGAAGGCGCCCCCTGTCAGCATGAGCTGGCTCCCATCTATACGGATGTGAACAGCGCCTGCGATGACAACCAGATGATCATGCGCACCATGAAAAAATGCGCTGCCAAGCACAATCTGGTATGCCTGCTCCACGAAAAGCCCTTTGCAGGCATCAGCGGCTCCGGCAAGCACAACAACTGGTCGCTGAACACGGACAGCGGCAAGAATCTCTTCAGTCCCGGTAAAACCCCCTATCAGAATGCCCGGTTCCTGCTGTTCCTGGCAGCCTTCGTCAAAGGTGTGGATGAATACCAGGACCTGCTGCGCTGCACCGTTGCCTATGCCGGCAACGACCACCGTCTGGGTGCCAACGAAGCACCTCCGGCAATTATCTCCATCTTCCTGGGCGACGAGCTGAATGCCATCATCAAGTCCATTGTGGAAGGCACCGACTATGAAAATCCCGAGAAGGCCAATCTTCGCATCGGTGTTGACGTTCTGCCCCCCATCCGCAAGGATACCACGGACCGGAACCGCACGTCTCCCCTGGCTTTCACCGGAAACAAGTTTGAATTCCGTATGCTGGGTGCTTCCCAGTCCATCTCCAGCCCCAATATCGCGCTGAATACCATTATGGCCGAAGAGCTTGCCCAGTTTGCCGATGTTCTGGAAAAGGCAGAGAATTTCGACGAGGCCCTCCACAATCTGGTGGCGGAAACCTTCAAAAACCACCACCGCATCATCTTCGACGGAAACGGTTACTCCGAAGAATGGAAGCAGGAAGCAGCTGCCCGGGGACTCAGCAATCTGCCCTCCACCGCAGAATGCCTGCCTACCTATATCTCTCCCAAGAATATCGATCTGGTCACCCGTCACGGCATCTTTACGGAGCCGGAGTTCCGGGCTCGCCATGCAATCTACCTGGAAGCCTACAATAAGATCGTCAACATTGAAGGCCGCACCATGGTGGATATGGCTGTCCATCAGATTCTCCCCGCCGCCATGCGCTATACCGATGATCTGTGCCAGAGTCTCTATCACAAGAAGGCTATGAACGCCTCCTGCAGAGCGGAAAGCGATCTGGTCCGGCTTCTGAGTGAAAATACCGATGCCCTTTACGATGATATCAACCGGCTGAAAGAGGCCCTTGCAACCGTTCCTGCCGACAAGCAGGAAGCCTCCTTCCATTATCACGACCGGGTGGTTCCTGCCATGGAAACCCTCCGGATCCATGCAGACATTCTGGAAGCAAACACAGCCAAATCCTACTGGCCCTACCCCACCTATTCCGATCTGCTGTTCTACTAATCAACAAAAAAGCCCGCCGGGTTCCCGGCGGGCTTTCTTAATTTGTTACTGGATGTCTTTCAGGGGCTTGAGATACTGTTCCCGGCGGCGGTTACGCTCGGAGCGGTAGTCCTTGTCATTGCCCATGTGGACTTCCTGGAGATAGTCGTGATGGTTCAGCATGATGGTTTCATCAGTACGGGCCAGCATCATCACAGCAATGGAAGAGCAGTGGTCGGATGCACGTTCCAGGTGGGTCAGCGCTTCCATAAAGACCAGACCGGAATTGATGGAGCAGGAACCGTTCTTCAAGCGCTTGGTATGGCGGTCCTTCAGCAGCAGCACCATATCATCAATGGTTTCCTCCAGAGGCTCAATGGTCTTTGCCAGCTCATTGTCATTGGAATTCAGTGCCTGAACAGTGATATCCATCACTTCCCGGACAGCCTGTCCGATCAGCATCAGCTCCTGTTTTGCGGAATCGGAGAACTCTGCTTCATCTGCGTGGAGTTTTTCAGCCAGCTCAATCAGATTGGTTGCATAGTCACCGATTCGTTCAAAACTGGGAACAGCCTGCAGCAGCAGGTCCAGCTGTTTGTCATCCTCTGCAGTTTCCACATTCTTGCTCAGACCAATCAGGAAATGATCAACAGAATCTGCAAACTGATCCAGTTCCAGCTCATCAGCGTCAATATCCGCAAACTGGGAAGGGTCATAGATCTGAAGCTGTCCGATCGCCTTATTCATATTGGTTTGGGCAACAACACCCATGGCACCGATGGCCTTGGTAGCTTCCATAACAGCAACAGCAGGAGAAATATAGAGTTTTTCGTCCAGGGTATGCAGTTCCGGATGCCGGGCTTCAGCAGGCTTGTCGTCCTTGACCACCACCATAGACAGCTTGACGAGCCAGCCGGCAAAGGGAATCAGCACGATTGCAGTCAGAAGATTAAAGACCGTCTGGAAATTGGCAATTCCGCCGCTGTCAACAGTCGCAGTCCAGAATTCAGCACCAAACATCTGCACTTTCTGCATGACAGACATCACTGCAAGGAACAGCACAGTACCAATGGTATTAAATGCAATATGTACCACACCGGTGCGCTTTGCATCCTTGGAAGAACCGATGGAGCAGACCATGGCCGTAGTCACACAGGTGCCAAGGTTGATGCCCATGATCACAGGATATGCCATCGCAAAAGTGATGCCGGAACCGGGGACAGATGCCACCGTCTGGAGCATACCCACCGTTGCGGAGGAACTCTGCACAATGACGGTAAGAATCAGACCGAAGGCGATGCCGAACCAGGGATTACCCAGGAAGCCGACAAAGCTTGTAAATGCATCGGTACCGATCAGGGGCTTGACACCGTCGGTCATCAGACTCAGACCCACAAACAGAACACCAAAGCCAATGCAGATATCACCGATGGGCTTGGCGGTCTTTTTCTTGATGAACATCAGCAGAACGATGCCGATGATCAGAGCAATGGGGGCAAGGGTGTCGGTATCAAAGAGCCACAGTAGCCAGCTGCCGTCGGATTCGATGGAACCCAAGCGAATGATCTGGGCCGTCACGGTGGTACCGATGTTGGCACCCATGACGATGGACACAGCCTGCTTCAAATTCAGAACGCCGGCACCGATCAGTGCAACCGTCAGAACAATGGTTGCGGTAGAGCTCTGGATGACAGCGGTGACCAGCGCACCGGTGATGACGCCCATCAACACGTTACCGGTAACCTTCTCCAGCACCCGTTTCAGCGCTGCGCCGGAGCTGTTTTTCAGGCCGTCGCCCATGAGCTCGATGCCATACAGGAACATGGCCAAACCGCCAAGCAGCTGAATAATGGCAGTTAATATTTCCATAATAGAAAACTCCCGTTATCTTATATTTTTGCAAATCTTACATTGGGTTCATGACCCATCAGTTTCATTATAAGGTTTTCTGCAAAAATGTACAGATAAATTTTAGCAAGATTTCTCAGAAACTGAAAATTTTATGCAGATTCCACAAATCAACAACCTGTAGAACCGAATCCACCTTGCCCTCTGTCCGTATCCGTAAGGTCCTCTGCCTCCACATAGTCAGGTGTCAGCACCGGTGTGATCACCATCTGGGCAATTCTTTCACCGTAGGATACCGTCTGTGCCTCCGGTCCGTGGTTATGAAGCACCACCGTGATCTCGCCCCGGTAATCGCTGTCGATAACACCGACTTTGTTGGCAGGTGCCAGTCCCCGCTTGCAGGCAAGACCGGACCGGGCATAAACAAGGCCCGCACAGCCCTTCGGAATTTCCATAGCAATACCGGTGGGAATCCAGGCCGTCCGGCCGGGTTCTACCACCACCACCTCTTCCAGGCAGGCATACAGATCTGCCCCCGCTGCCTCCCCGGAACCGTAGGTGGGCAAAACTGCATTGGGGCGCAGCTTCTTCACACGAATGTAACTCATTATTTCATTCCCCTTCCTTCACTCTGCCAGTCCTGCCAGAGGATGACCTTCCCCTCCTTCAGGCTGGCTTTTACATCGATCAGGCGCTGGTTGTCGGAGCCCCGGAACCGCAGAGAAAGATTCTTTCTGCTCTGTACAAAGGGTCCGTCCACCAGTACATCCAGATAGCTGACATATTCTTCCGTAATCTCCCGCGGACCCAGCCGGCCGGCCAGGATGTCCCGGTCAAAGAGATAACCGGAATAGGCCCAAACCGATTTCTCCGGAAATTTCGCCTTAACCTGCCGCAAAAGATCCAGAATCGCCGGCTGATTCTGAGGCTCAAAGGGCTCACCGCCCAGCAGGGTCAGTCCTCTGATGTGATTCGGTGCCAGCATAGCCAGAACGGCATCCACGGTTTCCTGGGTAAAGGGCTGGCCGTAGTCAAAGTCCCAGGCCACCTCGTTGAAGCAGCCGGGGCACCGGTGGGTGCAGCCGGATACAAAAAGGCTCACCCGGACACCGGGACCGTTAGCAATATCGTTATTTTTTATGGTAGCGTAATTCAAAAGATTTCCTCCGTAATTCTTTGCGAAGTATACAAAACATCGTAAATGCATCGCGCAGGTCGCTCAATGCCTTGAATTCATTATAACACAGAAGCCCAAAATTTCAATATTTACAAAATGGTTAAGATTGGGCCTCTTGTCAATGCGGAATAAAAGGTTTATAATAAAGAAAACTATAGCAGTCATTTGAAAGGAGTAACACCATGCCCTATTATTACGGTTTTGACTGGACCTACCTGGTGATCGTGCTGCCGTGCATTCTGCTTTCCATGTGGGCCAGTTCCTCTGTCAATTCCACCTTCCAGAAATATGCAAAGGTCAATTCCATCCGCCGGCTCACCGGCGCGGAAGCTGCTCAGCGGGTTCTGTCCGCCAACGGAGTCCGGGGCGTCCGGATTGAACGGGTTTCCGGCAATCTGACCGACCATTATGATCCCAAGACCAATGTGATCCGGCTTTCTGATTCCGTTCACAGCTCCACCTCGGTCGCTGCCATCGGTGTTGCCGCCCATGAAGCAGGCCATGCCGTGCAGTATGCCCAGAACTACGGTCCCATCCGGCTCCGGGCTGCCATCATTCCCATCACAAATCTGGGCTCCAAGCTTGCTATGCCGCTGATTCTGGCAGGTATCGTGCTTTCCTTCCTGGGTAATTTCTCTTATACCCTGGTCTATCTGGGCATCGCTGCCTTCAGCCTGTCCCTTGTTTTCCAGCTGGTGACGCTGCCTGTGGAATTCAACGCCAGCCGCAGAGCCATGCAGACCATTGAATCCAGCGGTCTTCTGACGGCAGAAGAGCAGCAGGGTGCCCGCAAAACCCTGAAGGCTGCGGCCATGACCTATGTGGCTGCAACGGCTGTTGCGCTGGCCCAGGTGGTCCGTCTTCTGGTTCTCTTCGGCGGCAGACGGAGAAGAGACTGATATGATCTATACACCGCTGACCAACGAAGCCATGCGCATTGCCTACCGAGCCCATCAGGGCCAGACTGACTACAACGGCATTCCCTATATCTTCCATCCCATCCATCTGGCAGAGGCCATGGATGATGAGATCAGCTGCTGTGTGGCGCTGCTCCACGATGTGGTGGAAGATACGGATGTGACGCTTGCGCAATTGGAGGAAATTTTTCCGAAAGAGGTTACTGAAGCGGTTTCCCTTCTGACCCACCGGGAGGGTGTGGATTACTTTGAGTATGTGCGCTGCATCAAGGAAAATCCCATTGCACGCAAAGTGAAACTTGCTGACTTGGCACACAATTCGGATCAAAGTCGTTGTGTCGGCTCTGGTCTGAGCGAGCAGCAGAAGGCTGCATGGAAGGCCAAATATGAAAAGGCCACAAAAATCCTCACTGAAATTTAACAGTTTTCACCAGAAATCCACCGCCCCGGTATTGACAACCGGGGCGGATTTCATTATAATGCAACGGTGTGAAAAGTATGAAAAATGTGATTTTAAGGAAGTGATCCCATGCCTGGAGGCAAACACATCCTGGGCAAAGGCAAAGCGCCCCGGATATTTGGAACCGCAAAAGTCGGTGACCGGGGCCAGATCGTAATTCCCAAGGAAGCCCGGGAATTTTTCGGCATCGCCCCCGGCGATACTCTGCTGATTCTGGGAAAGACCGAGACCGGTCTGATCGTGACAAGGCCCGATGCCCTGAATGATCTTGCAACTAAAATTTTCAATTCCGTAGATAATGAGGACTGACATATGAAAGAATTGACTGCGCTTTATGAAAGCATGGGCATCTCCCCTGCTGTCTATCAGTACGGCGAGGCGGCCATTGCCCGGCTGAAAGAACGTTTTGAAAAAATCGACCAGGTGGCTGAATACAATCAGGCCAAGGTTCTGGCAGCTTTCCGGAAGAACCGGGTCAGCGCCACCTGCTTTGCCGCCTCCTCCGGCTATGGCTACAACGATGAGGGCCGTGACAAGCTGGAGCAGGTCTATGCAGATGTGTTCCATACGGAAGCTGCTCTGGTCCGCCCCCACATCACCTGCGGCACCCACGCACTGACCATCGCCCTCAGCGCAAATCTTCTGCCCGGTGATGAGCTTCTTTCTCCCGTGGGTCTGCCCTACGACACCCTGCAGGAGGTCATCGGCATCCGTCCCTCCCCCTGCTCTCTTGCTGAGTATGGCGTCAGCTACCGGCAGGTTGATCTGCTGGAAGGCGGTGCCTTTGACTACGAGGGTATCCGGGCTGCCATCAACGAAAAGACCAAGCTGATCACCATTCAGCGCTCCAAGGGCTATGCCACCCGCCCCACCTTCTCGGTTACCCAGATCGGCGAGCTCATTGCCTTCTGCAAAGCAATCAAACCCGATGTGCTGGTGATGGTGGATAACTGCTACGGCGAGTTTGTGGAGACCATCGAGCCCTCCGATGTGGGCGCCGATATGATCGTGGGCAGCCTCATCAAAAACCCCGGCGGCGGTCTGGCCTCCTCCGGCGGCTATATCGCAGGCACCCGGGCCTGCATCGACCGCTGCGCTTACCGGCTTTCCGCTCCCGGCCTGGGCCAGGAGGTAGGCGCCAACTTCGGTCTGATGAACCAGCTGTACCAGGGCTTCTTCCTGTCCCCCGGCGTCACCGCCAGTGCAGAAAAGGGCGCCATCTTCGCCGCAAACCTTTATGAGCCCCTGGGCTTCCGGTGTGTGCCCAATGCAACCGAATCCCGTCACGATATCATCCAGGCTGTGGAACTGGGCAGCGAGGAGGGCATGATTGCCTTCTGCAAGGGCATCCAGTCCGCCGCACCTGTGGACAGCTTCGCAACCCCCATTCCCGGCGATATGCCCGGTTATGAAAACCAGGTGATCATGGCAGCGGGTGCCTTCATTCAGGGCAGTACCATGGAACTGTCTGCCGACGGTCCCATCCGGGAACCCTATGCCGTCTATTTCCAGGGCGGTCTGACCTGGCACCACGCAAAGCTGGGCATCCTGAACAGCCTGCAGAAAATGGTGGATGCCGGACTTGTGAATCTGTAATCCTAATCTCAAAGAAATGAGGTAAACAAATATGTCCTGGTTATTCTTTTCCATCGCAACTGCGCTTCTGTGGGGCACCGCAGAACTGTTTTACAAAAAAGGTGCGCGTCCTGATGAGAAGTACTCCCATCTGAAGATCTGTGTCTGGGTCGGTGTGGTCATGGGTGCCCATGCCATCTTTACCCTGCTGACACAGGATATCGGCTACAATCCCGTCAACCTGCTGGTCTACGCCCCTGTTTCCCTGTTTTACATCATCTCCATGGCCTTCTCCTATTTCGGAATGCGCTTCCTGGAGGAGTCCATCTCCGACCCCATTGAGAACACTGCCGGTGTAATCTGCGTCCTGCTCTTTGCAATTTTTATGGGTGATGAATTCTCCGTCCTCACCTGGGTTGCTGTCGGTGTGATTACCGTTGGTGTTGTGGGTGTCAGCTACCTGGAAAACCGCGGTGAGACCCCCAGAAAGAAAAACTACGGCAAGACTCTGGCTGTTGTCTCCTTTATTATGCCCTTCCTGTACGCCCTGCTGGATGCTTTCGGCACCTTCCTGGACGATGCATTCTTCCTGGTGGAGGACGTCGCCGCTACTCCCCTGGTGGATGTTACCGAGGAGACCATCGAAGCCGTTGCCAACACCAGCTATGAGCTGACCTTCGCCCTGTTCGCCCTGATTCTGTTCATCTTCATCAAATCCAAGGGCGTCAAGTTCGGCGCTGTTCCCCAGCATAAGGACAAGATCCTGGCAGCCGTTTTTGAGACTGCCGGTCAGTTTACTTACGTTTATGCCCTGGGCGGTGTGGATGCTGTGGCCGCTCCCATCCTCTCCTCCGTCTGTGTGGTTTCCCTGCTGCTGTCCCGGATCTTCCTGAAGGAAAAGCTGTCCTGGAAGACCTACGCATTCATCACCGTTGTGATCGTCGGTATTTTGCTGCTGGCTGTTGCCGAAGAACTTTAATGCTATACAACAAAAGCGTGGGCTATGCCCACGCTTTTTTACATGCCTCTGCTGAAGTCCGTATGCAGATTCCCTTTCCCGACACAGTCCGCATGAATGTAGATATCCATATAGGTTTCTCCGTCATTATCATAGACTTCTTCAAAGCAGCCAAGATAGGCTGTTCCGTGGCTCTCTTTGAATCCGTTGGCTCCCAGAAATGCAAGTATTTTTTGATATCCCTTAGGTATCCGGTCAAATGCGGATCTGAACGGATCATGGACTGTGATCCGTGCGTAAGATGTTGCTTCCTGCGTGTAGATTTCCACACCTGGGCATTTCGGCTCAAAGCCTTCCGGCAGGATCCATCCGGCCACATATCCCCGGAGACCAAACCGGTTCTGCTGCTCCATGGACACAAATGGAAAATCCCAGCCGATCTGCCGAGGATTCAGAATCCAGTCGTAAAGGCCGCTTCGCTTTGCCCAATCATCCAGATACCGGTGCACATCATCCTCCGGCTGAGGACTGATCATCACATATCTTCCCAGTGTAAAGGCCGGTACATGAAGCAGTGTCACCTTCGAAAAGCAGGCATCATTGGGCTCCAAATCCTCTTTCAGAAGCCCATCAATGGTACATGAAAACATTTTACTCAATTCCATCAGCTTATCCAACTCCGGATATACTTCGCCGTTTTCCCATTTCGAAACCGTCTGGCGGGATACATTCATCCGCTCGGCAAGTTTTTCCTGTGTCATATTGCCGTGTAATTTCCGCAGATATTGCAGGTTTTTTCCAAGTTTCATTTCATTCGCCGCCTTTCTTCGTGATAAATGCATTATACCAGAGGCATCATTCCGTGTCCAGAAAGCTGCAAGTGCTTTTTTCGCTCCCTCTGCAAAGCACCAGTTTACAAAAACGACCTCCCGAAGGGAGGTCATTTTTCTGTCAGTTTCAGTTTCTCTTCTCTCGGCAGTGCCTTAATTTCCAGTTCCCGCTTCAGAGCAGCAGAATGATCGCCGCAGTCTTCGCTGTACATAAGTTCCAGCGGTCCTCTTCCACGGGTGTATTTGGCACCCTTGCCGCTGCGGTGTGCTTCCAGGCGCTTAGGTACATCCGTGGTGATGCCGGTATACAGGCTTCCGTCTCCACATCGGAGGATATAAAGTTTCCAGGTATTTGCCATAGTTCCTCCAAAAAGAGGGCCGGTTAAACCGGCCCTTCCTTATTTGATTCTTGAAAAACGGGTCAGCGCAAAGTCCAGCATGAAGAAAATCAGATTTCCCATCAGAAGCATCACCGCTGTGAGGATCTTTCCCATTTCCTCAAATTCCGCTGCGATTCTGTCCATGCCCAGCAGCCTCAGCAGCAGCCAGTACATAAGGAGGATCACAGTATTGAACAGCGCCAGCTTCGGTATCAGCGGGTGGCGCAGCCGGTCAAACCGGGGTTTGACAATCGGATAATACCCCAGGAACACGAATACTGCAGCCGCTTCCTTATCCGGCGCCATCAGCACCGAGAGAATTGCAACCGCTCCGTACCAGGCCCAGCCAATCCGGGTGCCGCACATTCCGGTCACAAAAGCCAGAATCAGCATGCACAGCATGGGGCAGACATAGGTTGCCACCGGAATCAGGCTTCCCAGGTTCATGATCACCAAAGCCAGTGCCGCAAAGATGCCGCCGAAGGCGATTTTACTTGCAGGGGTCTTTCTCATTTGATGGAATTATCCTTCAGCAGACCGTACTTGATGTCCCAAAGCTTCTGGCTCAGGTCCACATAGTAAATGTGGGGATTGTCAAAGCGCTTCACTTCATCCCACAGGGTATCCACCTGCTGCAGGCAGTAGTCCCGGATCTGCTCCAGCGTGGGGCACTTGTAGACCAGTTCGCCATTTTTGAAGATGGGAACCTGCAGCTCCTTGGCAGTGAAATTGTACACATTCTTCCGCTTCCAGGTTGCATCGGGATCGAAGATCTCGAAGTCCTTGGAATCATCCACGGTCTCATCGTAGACACACAGATAGTCTGCAATGGCCTTGCCGGTGTCGTTGCCGTAGAAGCGGTAGAGCTTCTTATAGTGGGGCGTAGTGATCTTGCCGACATTCTCAGAGATCTTGATCTTGGGTTGCACGGTGCCGTCTTCCTGTTCCACGGCCACCAGCTTGTATACGCCGCCGAAGACAGGCTCGCTCTTGGCGGTGATCAGCCGCTCGCCCACGCCGAACATATCGATCTTGGCACCCTGGCGGAGGATATCCTGGATGATGTGCTCATCCAGAGAGTTGGACACGGAAATCTGGCACTCGGTCCAGCCGGCCTCATCCAGCATCTGCCGGGCTTTCTTGCTGAGGTAGGTCATATCACCGGAGTCCAGGCGAATGCCGCACTTGGTAATACCCAGGGGCTTCAGCACCTCGTTGAATACCCGGATGGCATTGGGCACACCGGACTTGAGGGTATTGTAGGTATCCACCAGCAGTGTTGCATTGTTGGGATAGAGCTCAACGTATTTCTTGAAAGCCTCATACTCGGTGTCGAACATCTGGACCCAGGCGTGGGCCATGGTACCGCCGGCCTTGACACCGAAGAGCTGATCGGAAATGGTGCAGGCAGTGCCGTTGCAGCCGCCGATGTAGGCAGCTCGGGCACCCAGGATGGCGGCATCTGCGCCCTGAGCCCGGCGGGAGCCGAATTCCAGCACGGTTCTGCCGTCAGCGGCACGGACAACCCGGTTTGCCTTGGTGGCGATGAGGCTCTGGTGGTTGATGCTCAGCAGCAGGAAGGTCTCAATCAGCTGGGCCTCAATGGCGGGAGCGCGGACCGTCATGATGGGCTCCTTGGGGAAAATGGGAGTGCCCTCGGGAACAGCCCAGATATCGCCGGTAAACTTGAAGTTTGCCAGATACTCCAGGAATTCCTCGGAGAACAGATTCCGCTCCCGCAGATACTGAATGTCCTCGGGATCAAAATGCAGCTCCTGGATGTAATCGATAATCTGCTCCAGACCGGCCGCGATGGCGAAGCCGCCGCCGTCGGGACACTGGCGGTAGAACACATCAAAATAGGTAATGCGCTCTTTGTAACCCTTTTCAAAATAGCCGTAGGCCATGGTCAGTTCATAAAAGTCACAGAGCATGGTCAGATTGATCTTGTCGTAAACTTTCATAAAAGTACACCTCACAGTAAGTTTCGTGTTTTTATTATAATTCCCGATGAACAAAAAGGCAACCCTTTTTCATTGACAGCGCCCCGGTTTTCCGTTATATTGGCATCAGAAAGGAAGTGTTTGACTATGGAAATCACTGTTGGAATGAAAGCAGAAGTTACGACGCTGGTAGAACGGGAAGATACCGCCAAGGAAGTGGGCTCCGGTTCCCTGCTGGTCTATGCCACCCCCTGCATGGTAGCGCTGATGGAAGGCGCCGCCTGCGAGGCAATCGAAGAGGCTCTGGGCGAGGATAAAACCACTGTGGGCATCGAGCTGAATATCCAGCACACCAGCGCAACTCCTGTGGGACTGGAAGTCCGTGCAGAAGCAGAAGTCACCGCTGTGGACGGCAAGATCATTACCTTCTCTGTGAAGGCTTTCGATGAAGCCGGCGAAATCGGCAAGGGCACCCACAAGCGGGCCATCGTTCCGGTCCAGAAATTCCTGGAAAAAGCCTACGCAAAGGTGTAACTGCGATGAAGCTGTTGTTATTATTCGGTAATTCCGCTGTAGGCAAAATGACCGTCGGCCAGGAGCTGTGCAAAATTACCCCCTTCCGGCTGTTTCACAATCACATGATGATTGAGCCTGTGCTGGAGATTTTCGGATATTTTAACATTGAGGCAATCAAGCGGTTACGGGAGATTATCTTCGAAGAATTCGCGAAAACCAACAGCTTCGGTCTGATTTTCACATTCATGTGGGCTTTCGACCGCCAGGAAGACTGGGACTACGTCGAATCCGTGAAAACCTGTTTCGGTCTGGCAGAAGAAGATGTTTACTATGTGGAGCTTATTGCCCCACAGGATGTCCGTCTGGCAAGAAATGCAACAGAAAACCGGCTGAAGCACAAAGCATCCAAGCGGGATATCGAGGCCTCCAACAACCGCCTTATGAATGATGACCGCCGCTACCGGTGCGAAAGTCTGCCCGGGGAGATTCCCTTCCCCAATTATCTCAGGCTTGACAATTCGGACATCTCCCCGGAAGAAGCTGCCCGGATCATCAGGGATCATTTTGCATTTGAATAACAAAAGCCGTACAGCTTTTTGCTGTACGGCTTTCATCATTACTTCTTTGCCAGGTCTGCGGCAATGATCCGCTTCATGGCCTCGATGCCGACCTTGATGGCACCGGAGGTATCCTCGGTCATTTCCATGAAAAGGCCTGCCTTCTCCCGTTCCTGGTTCCATACCGCATGGAAGCAGCTGCCGCAGCGGACACCCAGGGCCGCTGCCACCACGAACAGCGCCGAGGACTCCATTTCGCTGGCCTTCACGCCAAGGCGCTTCCAGCTTTCCCACTTCTGCAGCAGATCATAGTAGACGGGGGATTTTTCAGGGCTGTGCTGGCCGTAGAAGGAATCTTTGCACTGCACAACACCCACATGGGTCCGGTAGCCAAGGTCCTCGCTAGCAGCCTTCAGGGCGGCGGTAATGTCAAAATCCGCAACTGCCGGGAACTCAATGGGGGCATATTCCAGAGAAGTATGCTCATAGCGAATAGCGCCGGTGGCAACCACCACATCACCGGGGCAGACATTCATATCGATACCGCCGCAGGTGCCCACACGGATAAAGGTATCCGCGCCGATGGCAGCCAGCTCCTCCATGGCGATGGAGGCTGAGGGGCCGCCGATGCCGGTGGAACAGACGGTAACCTTTTCACCCAGAAGGGTTCCGTTCCAGATATTGTACTCCCGGTTCATTCCCACATGGACGGGATTATCAAAATGCTTCGCAATGGATTCGCACCGGCCGGGATCACCTGGCAGAAATACATAACGGCCCACATCGCCCTCTTTACAGCGAATGTGAAACTGCATACCGATATCTTGCATAGGACATCCTCCTGTTTCTGAATTGATGGTATCAGTATATCATAACGGCAGGTTCTTTGCAACGACCGGATAAAAAATGGTGCCGGCAAATACCGGCACCAAATGTATTATTTCTTAAAATGCTCCTTAGTCAGCTGAATGACCACACCGGACAGGCCCAGCAGCGCCACCAGGTTGGGGATTGCCATGAAACCGTTGAGGGTATCGGCAATATCCCAGACCAGCTGCAGCTTCAGTGTTGCACCGATCAGAATCACCGCAACAAAGGTGACCTGGTAGACCTTCACAACCCGGGTTCCCAGCAGATACTCGCAGCAGCGGGAGCCATAGAGGGACCAGCTGAGAATGGTGGTCAGCGCAAACAGAGACAGGGCAACCGCAACGATCAGAGAACCAAGCTGATTGCCAAAGACTGTGGCGAAGGAGGCGCTGATCAGCTCTGCGCCGCCGCTCTGACCCCAGGGGATCTCAACGCCGCCGGCTGCACCGCACAGGAGGGTGAGCGCAGTCAGGGTGCAGATCACGATGGTGTCCATAAACACCTCAAAGATACCGTACAAGCCCTGCTTCACAGGATCGGTTTCAGAAGAGGCAGCATGGGCCATGGGAGCAGAACCGAGGCCAGCTTCATTGGAGAAAACACCGCGGCCGACGCCCTTCTGGATGGTGGTCATGATGGTGATGCCGAAAGCACCGCCAAGGGCAGCCTCAGCGCTGAATGCACCCTTGAAGATCATGGCGAACACATTACCCACAGCACCGATATTGGTAACAATCACGCAGATACCGCAGACGATATAAACTGCCGCCATAACAGGAACGACCCGTTCGGCAAAGGAACCGATCCGCTTGATGCCGCCGAAGAGAACCAGTGCAACAATCAAAGCCACGATACCACCCACAACCAGACTGGAGAACGAAACACTCTGACCGAACACAACGAAGGAATTTCCGGCAGTATTGCCGCCGAAAGCATCGATGGCCGTATTAATGGATCCGGCAATGGTATTGACCTGGGTCATATTACCGATGCCAAATGCAGCCAGAGAACCCAGAATACAGAAAATTACGCTCAGCCAGGTCCAGTTCTTGCCCAGACCGTTCTTGATGTAGTACATGGGGCCGCCGACCCAGTCGCCGTGTTCGTTGCGCTCACGGTAACGGATGGCCAGCACCACTTCTGCGTACTTGGTAATCATACCAAACAGCGCGGAGACCCACATCCAGAAAACTGCACCGGGTCCGCCCACAACAATCGCACCGGTAACACCGGCGATATTGCCGGTACCGACGGTTGCCGCCAGAGCGGTGGACAGTGCCTGGAAAGGCGTGACTTCGCCCTCACCTGCAGTCTGCTTGGAAAACAGCTTGACAAGGGTATTCTTCATCACATAACCAAACTTTGCAAACTGAATGAAGCCCACCCGCGCACTCAGATAGATACCCGTGCCAACCAGCAGGATCAGCATCCAGGGGCCCCAGGCAATTCCATTCAGCTTCGCAACAAAATCAGTAACACTCATTATTCTTTCCTCCAATCATGGACATATGTCCACAGT
Organism: Oscillospiraceae bacterium; assembly: GCA_015068305.1. Classification (GTDB taxonomy): domain Bacteria; phylum Bacillota; class Clostridia; order Oscillospirales; family Oscillospiraceae; genus Faecousia. The sequence continues at coordinate 33,574 of SVKV01000007.1, read as the reverse complement.
TTACACCATTGTATACAAAAATGCAAGTGTTTTTTCAATTTTTCGAGAAAAATATGAATAATTCCGACTTGTGTTGATTTAGCACAATCCATTTCGCGCGGTCCGGGTCCGAAGGTCGGGATCCGGTTGCTCTAACCCGAGGGTCGAGAATCGGTTACTCTTACCCAAGTGTCAGGATACTGGTGTACTACCCTTGAGTGTCGAGATTCGTTACATTTTTCTTTCCGTATGGAAAGAAAAATTATGGTGTTGCCGCCATCGAGCTGGCGGCAAGCAAGTGTCCACTGGACACTTGCAGTTAGTCTTTCGAATCTCTCATCTGAAATAAATAATGGGAAACTACATAAGTAGTTTCCCATTATTTGGTCCGAGTGTCGAGATTCGAACTCGAGGCCTCTTGAACCCCATTCAAGCGCGATACCAAACTTCGCCACACCCGGATATTCAGCTGTGTCGCCTCAACGACCTTGATATACTATCACATGTTTTTAGAAAAATCAAGTACTATTTTTCTCTTTTTACATTTTTATGAAAAAACCTCCGGTTTCCCGGAGGTTTTTCATCAGCAAACGGTTACTGTCAGAGCAAGGTTATCATTTTCAGCTTCCAGCATCGTGTGCAAAAGGGTACTGCCATAGCTTCCCATCTGTTCCTTCATCTGCTCAGTGTGAGTAAAGAGGATTTCCAGAGGCTCTCTCCGTTCGGTCAGCAGATCGTACAGCGCATCCAGGTTCCGCCCGTAATAGGCCGGAAACTGAAGCTGTTCAGCCAGGTAAGTATGGGCTGTCTCCCGATCCGTCATCTGTCGGCCGTCCAGCTGGACTTTCATGCTCATTCCTCCCCGTAGAGAAGCACGAAGCTCTCGTAATGGTCTTCGGTATAATAGATGAGTCCGTCATTGGAGAATACAATGCGCTTTGCGCCCCGGCTGTCCTCTCCAAGGGTATCGATATCACACTCATAGTAATACCTGCCCTTGGCATCCGGAAGCAGTCCCTCCCGGTTTCCGAACTTGTCGCCGCCGATCACATGATCCGGCGCATAAGGCTCCACACTGCCGCCTTCCCAGCCAAGGGATGCAGCTTCTGACTTGGTGATGAAATTTTCCGGCAAATGGCCGTAAAGATGCAGATAAAGGGCCACCTCATCTGCGCTGTAATACCAGCCCTCTTCGTCAATTTCCACGTTTTCCACATATCCTGTGGCATCTACCGGGTATGACGGTTCCTCCGGGGCTTCGCCGCCCATTCCGTTAATCAGAATGACTGCCACAAGAAGCAGTACGGACAACCAAATCGGTGTTTTTTTCTTCATTTGTTATTCCTCCTGTTATTTGGAGTTAATCAGAAAAAGCTGACCTGACTGGTATCAGGCAGATTTCCGAAAGCACCGGCATCCTTGAGCATCTGAATGTGGGTCTTGGATGCCTTGGGGCAGGCAAGAGAGAATTCCTCGATGGAGAGAAACTCCTTCCCCTCCCGTCCGTTCATAATATCCCAGGCCGCACTTTCACCAAGGCCGGAAATGGCCACAAAGGGCGGCAGCAGCTTCCCATCCTTAATGAGGAATTTCGTTGCATGGGACTCATAAATATCGATGGGCAAAAATTCCAGGCCCCGGAGGTAGAACTCATAGACAACCTCCATGGTGGTCAGCAGGTCCTCATCCTTGGCTGTGGCGTCTTCATTGCCGTCGATTGCCTCGATATTGGCTAGAACAGATTCCATACCCTTCGTCATCAAAACGGCGTCAAAGCCGCCCTTCTGGCTTCGGCGGTAGAAGTAGGCCGCATAGAATGCCAGTGGGTGATAGACCTTGAACCAGGCAATCCGGAAGGCCATCATGCAGTAAGCAACGGCGTGGGCCTTGGGGAACAGGTACTTGATCTTCTTGCAGGAACCGATGTACCAGTCGGGAACACCGGCGGCAATCATCTCCTCCTCCGCTCCGGGAGGCAATCCCCTGCCCTTACGGACGGACTCCATGATCTTGAAGGCCCGCTTATCCGGCATGCCGCAGGAAATCAGATAGAGCATGATATCGTCACGGGCGCCGATGGTCTGGTCGACGGTGGCGGTCTTGGAATTGATCAAATCCTTGGCATTGCCCAGCCACACATCGGTGCCGTGGGTATAGCCGCAGATCCGGACCAGGAAGTCAAACTTGGTGGGCATGGTATCCAGCAGAACGCCCCGGGTGAACCGGGTGTTGAATTCCGGAACGCCCACAGCGCCGGTGGGACCTAAGAGCTTGTCATTTTCATAACCCAGAATCTTGGAGGATGTGAAAATGGACATGGTGCCCTTATCGTCCAGAGGGATCGTTTTGGCATCCACTCCGGTCATATCCTCCATCATGCGGATCATGGTAGGGTCATCGTGACCCAGCATATCCAGCTTCAGCAGGTTTTCTTCCATGGAGTGGTATTCAAAGTGGGTGGTGATCTGGTCGGAATTGGGGTCATCTGCCGGGTGCTGAACGGGGCAGAAATCCCAGATCTCATTTTCCTGGGGGATAACCACCAGGCCGCCGGGGTGCTGGCCCGTAGTACGGCGGACACCCACACAGCCGGAAGCAAGCCGGGCTTCTTCCGCCTTGGCGGCAGTCTGACCCCGCTCCTGCATATACTTTTTGACATAGCCAAAGGCCGTCTTTTCCGCAACGGTACCGATGGTGCCTGCACGGAACACATGGGAGGAACCGAACATGGAAATACAGTACTTATGGGCTTCCGCCTGGTATTCGCCGGAGAAGTTCAGGTCGATATCCGGCACCTTGTCGCCGCCGAAGCCCAGGAAGGTTTCGAAGGGGATGTTGAAGCCGTCCTTTTCCAGCTGAGTTCCACAAAGGGGGCATGCCATATCCGGCAGGTCCGCGCCGCAGTTGAATTCCTTCGGCACATCCAGGATGGTGTGCTTACAGTCAGGATTGGGACAGCGGTAATGGGGCGGGAAAGAGTTAACCTCTGTGATGCCGGACATAAAGGCAACGATGGAGGAACCGACGGAGCCACGGGAGCCCACCAGATAGCCGTTCTCCAGAGAATTCTGGACCAGCCGCTGGGCAGACATATAGATGACATCATAGTGACAGGAAATGATGTCATGGAGCTCCGTTTCCACGCGCTTGACGAACATTTCCGGAGGATTGTCACCGTAGAGCCGGTGGAGCTTTCCGTACACCAGGTCCTTCAGATCCTCCACGGAGTTTTCGATTTTCGGAGCAAACAGATTATGGGGCACCGGCCGGAGGGTCTCGCACATATCGGCGATAAGGTTGGGATTCTGAACCACAACCTCATAGGCCTTTTCCTCACCCAGGTAGCTGAACTCCTTCAGCATATCATCGGTGGTGCGGAAATACAGCGGATTGGGCTTGTCCGCATCGTCAAAGCCCTTGGTAGCCAGCAGAATATGCCGGAAGATTTCGTCCTCCGGATTGAGGAAGTGCACATCGCCGGTGGCAACCACCATCTTGCCCAGCTCCTCACCCAGACGGACAATGGTCCGGTTGAAGGATTTAAGCTCCTCGATATCCTTTGCCATGCCCTTTTCCAGCATGAACATATTGTTCGACAGGGGCTGGATTTCCAGGAAATCATAGAAAGATGCCAGCCGCTTCAGTTCATCCTCGCTCTTGTGGTCCAGAATTGCCTGGAACAGTTCACCGGCTTCGCAGGCAGAGCCGATGATCAGGCCCTCCCGGTACTTCATCAGCTCGGATTTGGGAATTCTGGGAACCCGCTTGAAGTACTTCAGATTGGAATCGGAAATCAGATGATACAGATTCCGAAGGCCCACCTGGTTCTTGGCAAAGAGAATAATGTGCCGGGCGTGGCGGTCTGCAATCCGGCCCTTGGAACGCAGGCTCATCATCGCCGGGTTGATGGACTGAAGATCGTGGATGTCATGCTCCTCTTCCAGCTTGGTCATCAGCCGCGCCATGATCAGGCCGCAGGTCAGCGAATCGTCCGCGGCCCGGTGGTGATTGAAGTCCGGCAGACTGAGGGCATCCGAAACGATATTCAGCTTGAATTTGTTCAGCTGGGGCAGCAGATTCTGGGACAGAATCAGCGTGTCCGCAGCAGTATAGTCATAAGGCAGACCCAGGCGGGCGCATTCAGCCCGGATAAAGCCGGTATCGAAGTCCGAATTGTGAGCAACCAGGACCCGGTCGCCGATAAATTCCAGGAATTTGGGCAGCACTTCCTCAATCTTCGGTGCACCCTGGAGCATTTCATCGGTAATGCCGGTCAGATCCACGATTTTCCGGTCCAGCTTCCGCTCGGGATCCACAAAGGTCTGGAACCGGTCAACCTCCTGGCCTGCTTTCAGAATCACGGCACCGATCTCAATGATCCGGTCCGTTTTGGAGGACAGGCCGGTGGTTTCCAGGTCAAAGGCAACATACTCTTCATCGAAGCGCATATTCTTATTGCCGTGAACCACGATCCGGTCGTCCACATCGTTGACGTAGTAGCCTTCACAGCCGTAGAGGATCTTGATGGTTTCATCGGTACCGGCAACCTTGGGTGCGCCCTTCCAGCTTTCCACCGTGTGAAGGGCATCGGTAAAGGACTGACAGCAGCCATGATCCGTAATGGCAATGGCCCGGTGGCCCCAGGCGGCAGCCTGCTTGATGGCGGCATCGGTGGAAGTCAGGGCGTCCATATTGGACATGGTGGTATGCAGATGCAGTTCCACCCGCTTCATGCCTTCCGCGGTGTCCTTCCGTTTGGGCATGGTGCCGGGCATCATGGAGAAGGGCTTCAGCACCAGCTCGTTGTCATACCGGTTCAGTTCCAGACGGCCCTGGACCTTCAGAACGGAACCCACTTTTACATTGTCCAGAATGGGCTTTGCCTCGTTGGCCTCCAGAAAACGGTTGATCCGGACAGAGCCGTAATTGTCGGTCATATCAAAGCTGATGACCCAGGCATTGCGTTTTTTCAGCTCCTTGTGCTCCATGGCAAATACTTTGCCTTCCACAATGACGCTGCCCATATCCAGATTCAGTTCCTTCATGGGGGTCACATTGCCCTTAAAGGGCTTACCGAAGAAGGTCTCGGACTGCGGATCCGGCTTCTTCTCCTCCTTCTTTGCCGCAGCGGCAGCAACAGGTGCCGTTTCCAGCAGAGAATAGCGCATGGACTCCATGGCCTCAAAGAGAGCCTTGCCTTCCAGAGTCTTACCGGCTTCGATTTTGATGGTGACCGGGGCAGCAAACTGCTCCCGCAGCACATTCTGAACCTGAGGAACCAGCTCTTCCAGTTCCTTTTTGCCGTTCGCCGCCAGTTGAACGGTCAATTCCGTTCCGTTCCAGAGCCAGCGGGCACCCGCCAGGGAACCCCGGGCCATGGAATTGCGGGTGACAAAAAGATCCCGCAGCTCTTCCGGTTCGATTTTTTGGAGTTCTGTTTCCGGATGCGCTGCCTTCAGTTCCAGATCAGTCAAGCCGTATTGCTTGCTGATTTCTCTGGCGGCCTGGTCCAGAATCCTCCTGGGAATATAAAAATCGGACTCCAGCGCCACGCTGATCCTGCGATGCTGGGCATCGATATCTGCAGCGGCGACGGCCGCCTGAGAAAGGGCTGCACGCAGCTCCTCAGGCGGCTCATAGTCCGAGAACATATCAAAGAAATATACTTTCTGTGTCATAGGTAACCTCGTATTCGCGGGGTATCGGGTATGTTACATGGCCTCAATCCGCTTCAGCAGTGCAGGCAGCAGTTCCTCATAGGGAAGCTTTTCCACCTGCTCCCCCTTTTCAAAGATCATACCCCAGCCGTTGCCGCCGGCGATGCCGATGTCGGCCTCCCGGGCTTCGCCGGGGCCGTTGACTACACAGCCCATGACTGCAACGGTAATGGGCTTATCGCAGTCTTTCAGCGCCTCATCAACCTGATTTACAAGGCCGATCAGATCGATCTGGGTCCGTCCGCAGGTGGGGCAGGAAACAATATTCACGCCTTCCTTGCGAAGTCCCGCAGCCTTCAGAATATCCTTGGCGGCATAGACCTCCTGCACCGGGTCGTCGGTAAGAGACACCCGGATGGTATCACCGATGCCATCCAGCAGCAGCGCACCGATGCCCATGGCAGATTTGATGAGGCCCTGCTTCACGGGGCCCGTTTCTGTCACGCCGATGTGCAGGGGGTAGTCGCACTTGCTCCGGAACAGCCGGCAGGCCTCCACCATGGTGGGCACGGTGGAAGACTTCATGGAAAGGCAGGAATCGTAGAATCCGTACTTTTCCAGCAGTTCCAGATGCTCAAAGGCGCTCTCCACCAGTGCTTCCGCCGTGGGATGGCCGTATTTTTCCAACAGCCGCTTGTCCAGGCTGCCGCCATTGACACCAATGCGGATGGGGATCTTTTTATCCTTACATACATCCACAACGGCCTTCACCCGGTCCTCCCCGCCGATGTTGCCGGGGTTGATCCGGATTTTGCTTGCTCCGCCTTCTGCAGCGGCGATGGCCAACTTGTAATCAAAATGAATATCTGCGACCAGGGGCAGCGGGCTCCGGGCACAAATTTCAGCAAAGTTCCGGGCTGCCTCCATATTGGGAACTGCCAGCCGGGCGATCTGGCAGCCGGCATCCTTCAGCGCCCCGATCTGGGCAAGGGATGCCTCCACATCGGTGGTCTTTGTATTGAGCATGGACTGGATGACCACAGGCGCACCGCCGCCAATGGCCACATTGCCCACATGAATCTGTCTCGTCATCGTCATTACCCCTTAAATACTACAAAAATGTCTTTGAACATGATCAGCACCATCAGTCCCAGCAGCAAGAGCATACCGGCACCGTGGATATAGCCTTCGTATTTGGGATCCAGTTTTTTCCGGGTCACTGCTTCAATGGTTGCCGTGATCAGCAAACCGGCCACTCTGCCGCCGTCCAGCGCAGGAATGGGCAGCAGATTCATCACAGCCAGGTTAATGGCAATGAATGCGCCAAAATAGAGCATATTCAGCAGCGCGTCCAGCGCCGTGGGCGAGCTGGCCGCAACCTCCGCCATCTGATCCACGATCATCACTGGGCCACCCATATCGGAAAGCCCTGCCTGGCCCGACAGCAGCATCTGCAGGCTCAGCCGGACGGTACGGACCGTATTGAGGGTATTTTTCCAGGCATAGTCCAGCTTGTTTGCAAAGGTTGCATCCTCCAGAGAGAAGCTGAAACCGTAGCGCATACTGGTACCGCCGTTTCCGTCGGGGAATTCTGCCTTACGCAGCGCCATACCCTCCAGACCCAGCCTCTCGCCGTTGCGCAGCACCGTCACATCATGGATCTCTCCGGGATTCAGAGAGAGGATCAGAGAAAAATCCGAGGAGGTATAAATCTTTTCCCCGTCAATTTCCAGAATCCGGTCGCCGATTTTGAAGCCGAAATCACCGTCTTTTGCTTCCAGCAGACAGCCTTCTTCAAACGAATCCACCACAGGCACCACGAACTGCTGCGCCGGGGCATAAACGATTGCCATCAGCACAACGCCGGCTACAAAATTCATGGCAGCACCGGCCACCAGAATCACAAGCCGTTTCCACAGGGCAGCCTTCTGAAAGGACCGGGGATTATCCGTATCCTCGTCCTCTCCTTCCATGGCGCAGTAGCCGCCGATGGGAATGGTTCGGATGGAATAGAGGGTCTCCCCCACCTGTTTTTTGTAAATGGCAGGGCCCATAAAGAGGGCAAATTCATTGACCTGGACACCGGACAGCTTCGCAGCTGCAAAATGACCCAGCTCATGGATAAAAATCAGAAAGCTGAACAGCAGAATTGCAAACAGAACACTCATGAAATAACCTCGAAATCAAGAAAATCGCAAAATCAGGCTCCCATTTTCACCGATTCCCGAGCCAGGCGGTCAGATTCCAGAATCTGATCCAGGGTGGGATTTGTAATAAAGGGAACCGAGTCCACCGCCCGGCGCACCAGCCGGTAGATGTCGTAGAAACCGATCCGGTCTGCCAGGAACATGGCAACAGCTTCCTCATTGGCACCGTTCATCACAGCGCAGGCGTTGCCGCCCCGCTTGGCGCACTCCATGGCCAGTGCAAGACAGGGGAAGCACTCCAGATCCGGCTTCAGGAAAGACAGCGGACCGCAGCCGATCAGATCCAGTCCATCCACCGGGCAGGGAATCCGCTGCGGATAGGTCAGCGCCAACTGAATGGGCAGACGCATATCCGGTGCACCAAGCTGCGCCATCACCGCGCCGTCCACAAATTCCACCATGGAATGGACAATAGACTGGCGGTGGATCACCACATCCACTTTTTCAAGGGGCATGTCGTAAAGCCGCATGGCTTCGATCACTTCCAGACCCTTGTTCATCAGGGTAGAACAGTCAACGGTGATTTTTGCGCCCATCTTCCAGTTGGGATGCTTCAGCGCATCGGCTCTGGTAACTGTTTTCAGCTGTTCCTTGTCCATACCGAAGAAGGGGCCGCCGGAACAGGTCAAAATCAGCCGCTTGACCTCCTTTGGATCCCGGGAGCCCATCAGACACTGGAAAATAGCAGAATGCTCGGAGTCCACCGGGATGATCTCAGCACCGTACTTTTTTGCTTCCGCCATCACCAGTTCGCCGGCGCAGACCAGCGTTTCCTTATTGGCAAGGCCAATGCGCTTACGCTCCCGAATGGCTGCCAGAGTGGGCTTCAAACCAACCATACCAACCACAGCCGTGATAACACAGTCCACCTGCGGCAGTGTGGCAGCTTCGATGAGGCCCTCCTCTCCCCAGTTTATGCGGACAGGAAGATCCTTAATCAATTCTTTCAGTTCCTCAGCAGCCTGTTTGGTTGACATAACAGCCAGAACAGGACGAAACTGCCGACACTGCTCCGCCATCAGCTGAGCACTTGTACCGGCAGTCAAGGCAGCCACCTGCACATCCAGGCGGCTGATGATATCCAGGCTCTGCCGGCCAATGGAGCCGGTAGAGCCTAAAATACTAACATTCTTTACCATAGTTCTCACCTTAGCTGATCACAGGGATCAGAAGCAGCAGCACTTCCATCAGAGGTCCAACCATCATCATGGAATCAAAACGGTCCAGGATACCGCCGTGACCGGGCAGCAGCTTGCCGTAGTCCTTGATGCCGGTCTGACGCTTGATGACAGAGAAGCACAAATCACCGAAAATGCCAACCAGAGCGCCGGCCAGGCCGTAAATGGCGGCATACAAATAATTTACACTAAAATTCAGAGCCTTGATGGGCAGATCCATAACGAGGCCGTAAAGAATCATGCAGACCACCGCGGAAATCACACCGCCGATGGCTCCTTCCACAGTTTTATGCTGGCTGAGCACCGGAGCCATTTTGTGCTTGCCAAAGAAATAACCGGCAAAGTAGGCACCGGCATCGCTGCCGAAGGCCACCACAAAGGGAATGAGGATCACAAAGCGGCCAATTTTCATGGTCAGAATCCGGATCAGACTGCTCAGCATGAAAGGCACCACGAATCCTGCAACAAAACACATGCAGATCTTATCGAAGGTGACCTTCACATGGGCATGCATCATCTCGCCGAACAGCGCAAACAGAAACAGCATGACCAGCAGAATCAGATAAGCATGTACAGCACCGAAATAACTCCACAGTGTGACCGCAACAGCCATCACACAGGAATAAATCACCAGACGGGGCTCTCTGACCAGTCCGGTTCCAAACAGCAGTTCATAAACTGCCACCGCCAGCAGCAGACCCCATACGATTGCGGCGATCAGCTTGTCAGCCACAAGCAGCAGCAACAGCAGCAACGGTATGGTCACCGCAGCGGTAATGATACGTGTTTTCATCTCTATGTTCCTCCAAACCGGCGATTACGCTGGTGATATTCTGCAATGGCCGCATCCAGATCACCGGGACTGAAATCGGGCCACAGTACATTCATAAATACAAATTCGGAATAGGCCGACTGCCACAGCAGGAAATTGCTGATCCGCTTTTCTCCGGAGGGTCGGATGATCAGCTCCGGATCCGGCACATCAGCAGAATACAGATAGGACGACAGAAGTTCCTCCGTCAGATCCTCACTGCGGTACTTTCCTGCCGCCACATCGGCAGCAAATGCACGGCTGGCCCGGACAATCTCATCCCGGCCGCCATAGTTCAGGCAGAAATTCACCTGAACATCATAATCGGCAGAGCGGTTCTGGGCATCCATGCAGAGCTTCTGCAGTTCGGGACTGAGCTTGCTCAGATCACCGAAAAAGCGGAAGCGGACCTTATTCTTTTCCATATCCGCCAGCGCTTCCCGAAGGTAACGTCCCAGCAGGCGCATGATGCCGGCCACCTCTTCTTCCGAACGTTTCCAGTTTTCTGTGGAAAAGGCATAGACCGTCAGATATTTGACACCCAGGGTCCGGCAGTAATTGGCGATACGGCGGAAGGCTTCGCCTCCGGCTGCATGACCGGCAGTCCGGGGCAGGCCCCGCTGCTTTGCCCATCGGCCGTTGCCGTCCATAATAATGGCAATATGCCGGGGCGGCGGCAGAAGGTTATTCTTCAAATCAGTCTCGGACATCTCAAACCTCTTTCTGAAAATAAGGATTTAGGGGCGCAGTGCGCCCCAAATCGCAAAACCATCAGAATTTAGATGGCCATCAGTTCCTTTTCCTTGGCTGCCAGAGCCTCATCTGCCTTCTTGATATACTTATCCAGCAGAACCTGCAGATCCTTCTCTGCCTTCTTCTGATCATCCTCGGTGATCTCGGAATTCTTCTTCAGCTTCTTGACATAGTCCATACCGTCGCGGCGGATGTTGCGCATGGCAACCTTTGCTTCCTCGGCATACTTCTTGACCTGCTTGGTCAGATCCTTACGGCGTTCCTCCGTCAGCTGGGGGAATACCAGACGGATGACACGGCCGTCATTCTGGGGATTGATGCCCAGATCGGAGGACTGGATTGCCTTCTGAATATCCTTCAGCAGCTTGGTATCCCAGGGAGAGATCACCAGGGTACGGGCATCGGGAGAGGAAATGGTGGCAACGCCGTTCAGAGGAGTCTCACTGCCATAATACTCAACGGTAATCCGGTCCAGAACCTTTGCGTTGGCACGGCCGGCGCGGACTGCTCCGAATTCTTCCTGGAGATGATCCAGGGCCTTGCTCATTCTTCTTTCAAAATCCTTAAAATCGACTGCCATAACTGTAGTCCTCCTTAAAATTCATTCTTAACGGTGGTGCCGATCTCTTCGCCCCGCACCACACGGATAATGCTGTTTTCCTCATCCAGACCGAAGCAGACCATGGTCATATTGTTGTCCATAGCCAGGGCCATAGCGGTGATATCCGTAGCACGGAGATTCTTTGCCAGCGCCTCGGAATAAGTAAGCCGGGAATAGCGCACCGCATTGGGATCCTTGTTGGGATCGGCGGAATAGATGGCATCCACGTTTTTAGCCATCAGGATGGCATCGGCTTCGATCTCCACACCCCGGAGCACCACGCCCGTATCGGTGGAGAAATAGGGATTGCCGGTACCGGCGGCAAAAATAACCACCTTGCCCTCATTGAGATAGCGGTCAGCCAGGTCCCGGGTAAAATACTCGCAGAACTTGTGCATTTCCACAGCGCTCAGCACTCTTGCATCCACACCGTGCTTGCCCAGTGCATCTGCCACGGCGATGGAGTTCATCACAGTGCCCAGCATACCCATGGCATCAGCATGGGAGCGCTGCATCTTGTCGGCACCGTCCTTGACGCCACGCCAGAAATTACCTGCACCCACCATCAGGCCCACCTGGACTCCCAGATCGACACATTCCTTGATGGCAGCGCAGACGGAATTGATCACATCGAAATCCAAGCCCCGGTGAGCTTCGCCGGCCAGAGCCTCGCCGCTGACTTTCAGCATAACGCGCTTGTACTTGATTTCAGACAAAGTTTATCCTCTCCTTCTTCTTTATCTTCCCCTATTTTAATACAGGTCAGCCGAATTGACAACCACAATTTTAAGATTTCCTTGAATGTTTTCTAAATTTTCACAAAATTCGGGCAATCTGTACAAATTGAACACAGGCCACGGTCCTAAGAAAAATCGATTTGGGCGTGATTTTCGGTTGCAAACACCTGATCTTTGGGTTATAATGTTTCATTATGGAAAACTAACGAAGAGAGGAAGTTTTATTATGGCTGAACTGAACGAAAGCAAAAACTTCATTCACGCATTCATTGACGAGGATATCGCGGAGGGCGGCCGCTATGCGGGAAAGACCGTCCATACCCGTTTTCCCCCTGAACCCAACGGTTATCTGCACATCGGTCACTGCAAGGCCCTGATCATTGACTTCGGCACTGCCGAAAAGTACAACGGCCTGTGCAACCTCCGCATGGACGACACCAACCCCACCAAGGAAGATGTGGAGTTCGTGGAAGCCATCAAGGAGGACATCCACTGGCTGGGCTTTGACTGGGGCGACCGCTTCTTCTATGGCTCCGACTACTTTGAGAAGGACTATGAGTATGCCGTTGAGCTGATCAAGAAGGGTCTGGCCTATGTCTGCGAGCTGACCCCCGAGCAGGCCAAGGAATTCCGTGGCGACCTGAATACCCCCGCCACTTCTCCCTGGCGTGACCGGCCCATTGAGGAGAGCCTGGACCTGTTTGAGCGGATGCGCAATGGCGAGTTTGAGGACAACAAGTATACCCTGAGAGCCAAGATCGATCTGGCCTCCGGCAACTTCAATATGCGCGATCCCGTCATCTACCGGATCCGCCACATGCACCACCACCGCCAGGGTGACAAGTGGTGCATCTACCCCATGTACGACTTTGCCCATCCCATCCAGGATGCTCTGGAAGGCATTACCCACTCCCTGTGTTCTCTGGAGTTTGAGAACCATCGGCCGCTTTACAACTGGGTTGTGGAGAACGTTTCTGTTCCCCATACCCCCCGGCAGATCGAGTTCGCCCGCCTGGGCATCGACCACACGGTCCTGTCCAAGCGGAAGCTGAGAGCACTGGTTGAAAACGGTTATGTTTCCGGCTGGGATGATCCCCGGATGCCCACCCTCTGCGGTCTGCGCCGCCGTGGCTACACCCCCGCCTCCATCCGCAATTTCTGCGACCGGGTGGGTGTTGCCAAGAGCCCCAATACCATCCCCTATGCGTTCCTGGAGTTCTGCCTGCGGGAAGATCTGAATGAAACTGCACAGCGTGTCATGGCGGTCGTAAAGCCCGTCAAGCTGACCATCACCAACTACCCCGAGGGTAAGACCGAGACCGTCACCGTGGAGAACAACCCCAACCGTCCCGAGGACGGCACCCGTGAGGTTTCCTTCTCCGGTCATCTGTGGATCGAGGCAGACGATTTCCTGCCCGCTCCCGTGCCCAAGTACAAGCGCCTGTTCCCCGATGGCCCCGAGTGCCGTCTAAAGGGTGCTTACCTCATCAAGTGCACCGGCTACAATACCGACGAAAACGGCAACATCACGGAAGTTCTGGCTACCTATGATCCCGAATCCCGTGGCGGCGATCCCGCTGACGGCCGGAAGGTCAAGGGCGCTACCATCCACTGGGTGGACGCAGAAACTGCCGTGGACGCCGAGGTCCGTCAGTATGACAATCTGTTCCTGGATCCCGATCCCGATGCCGCCGGCAAGGATTTCCTGGCCTGTCTGAATCCCAATTCCCTGGAAGTGCTCACCGGCTGTAAGGTAGAGGCTGGTCTGAAGAACGCAAAGGCAGGACAGTCCTTCCAGTTCATGAGACTTGGCTACTTCTGCCCCGACAACAAGGATTCTTCTGCGGAGCATCTGGTGTTCAACCGGTCCGTCAGTCTGAAGGATTCCTTCAAGCCCGGCAAGTAATTTGAAAGTCCGCATCTTTTAGATGCGGACTTTTTACATTTTCTTCATCATATTCTTCCATATTTTGCTATAGTAATATCAAGAGAGTATTAAGGAGGTAAAAACCATGATGACTAGCAGTGATTATCGCAGAGTTGCCAGAGAAAACCTGGCTGGAAACTGGCTGCTTTCCATCGGTGTGGCCGCTGTTGTTTCCCTGCTGGGAGGACTTCTGCTGGGCAGCAGTTTTATTCCCGAAGTGACCTACAAAATGGAAACTCAGGGTCAGGATCTTGCGCAGCAGATCAAATCCGTTTACACGTTTTCCGGAGCCTTCGGAAATCTGAACATTTCCTTCAACTTTCTGGGGCTTGCACAGTTTATCCTGGGCGGTGTGATCCAGCTGGGCTATACCAAATACCTGCTGAAGCAGCACAACAAAGCCGCTTTTTCCTTTCACGATGTTTTCAGTGAATTTGACCGCTTTGCCCAGGGTTTTGCCCAGCGTTTCCTGCGCAACCTCTATGAATTCCTCTGGGGACTGCTCTTTGTCATCCCCGGCATTGTCAAGCACTACTCCTATGCCATGACGCCCTTTATTATGGCTGAGAATCCCCACATGAGTGCAAGTGAGGCAATCGATGCATCCAAACAGCTGATGGAGGGTCACAAGGGCGCCCTGTTCCTGCTGGACCTGTCTTTCATTGGCTGGGACATTCTTGCAAACTTCACTTTAGGCATCAATGCGATTTCTGTCCGAATCGCACTTGGTCATCTGGCACTGAATCCCTACAAGAATGCCGCTCATGCTGCCTTCTATAAGGATCTGACCGCTCCCGGAGCGACAGTTGAATCATAATCCACAGAAAAACCGCCGCACATAAGTGCGGCGGTACTTTTTTACTTTTTCTCCTTAATGTGAGCCTGCAGGTGCATGGACAGAACTGCAAGCGATGTTGCCATATTCTCATACTGCACCAGAATGTGGGGCGGGACTTCCAGATGGACAGTGGCAAAAGTCCAGATGGCCTTGATGCCGCACTTGATCAGCTTGTCGCAGACCTCCTGGGCATAGGGAGCCGGAACGGTGATGATGCCCATGAGCACCTTATTCTCATGGCAGAAGCTTTCCAGCATCTCCATGGGATAGATGGGCTTGCCGTCCTCGGTGGCCTTGGCTGTAGGGTTCACATCGAAGCCTGCCAGAATGTTCAGTCCGTATTCATCAAAGCCAGTATGGTCCATCAGTGCCTGACCCAGCTTGCCGGCGCCGATCAGAACCGCGTCAGTGGTATTGTCATAGCCCAGGAACTGCTCAATATCCTCAACCAGAGCCTCCCGGAGATAGCCAACCTTGGGCCGGCCGCCGTCGGAGACCATAGCCAGGTCTTTACGAACCTGCACATCGCCCATTCCCAGGGCGTTTGCCAGGGTCGTTGCGGAAATATAGGGAGAATCCGAGTCGGACAGGCCTTTCAGATAAGACAAATAACCGGGCAGCCGCTTCAGAACCGCTTTTGAGATTTTCTTTTCCATTGTCAATCCCCCATAATCGATACATCTGTGTATCGATACTTATTTTTATCGATTATATCATATCAATATAATGATTACAACGACAATTTATGCACAGTTCGTCTGACTCAGGATTTCTTTTCTTAATCTTTCCATAATTCTTTTCTCCAGCCGGGAAATATAGGACTGGGAGATTCCCATTTTTTCCGCCACTTCCTTCTGGGTCATTTCCCTTCTGCCCTCTAATCCGTAGCGCATCAGCACGATTTCCCGCTCCCGGATGGGCAGCAATCCCAAAGCCTGCCGCAGCAGCTGCAGATCCACTTCATCATCCAGTCTTCCGGTGACGATATCCTCATCTGTACCCAGAATATCCGAAAGGAGCAGTTCATTTCCGTCATAGTCCATATTGATGGGCTCATCCAGAGAGACCTCCGCCTTCTGCCCGGAGATTTTCCGGATGTGCATCAAAATTTCATTTTCGATACACCGGGATGCGTAGGTGGCCAGTTTGATATTTTTATCCCGGCGGTAGGTTCCGATGGCCTTGATCAGACCGATGGTGCCGATGGAAATCAGATCTTCCAGATTGATGCCGGTATTTTCAAACCGTTTGGCGATAAAAACCACCAGGCGCAGATTGTGCTCAATGAGCCGCTGCTTTGCCCCATCATCCCCCTGCTCCAATGCTTCCAGCGCTGACTGTTCCTCTTTTCCCTTCAGCGGCGGCGGCAGAACATCCGAGCCTCCGATGTAAAAGATACCCCGCTGCTGCTTTCCCAGAAGCCAGGAAAGCAAATCCAGAATCCTACCCATCATATTGTCCCTCCTGTCAGCATCCGATATACCTCACCTCTTGCAATTTCCTCCGGCGCAAAGGCAACCAGAGGGGTTCGTACTTCTGTCCCGATTTTTGACGGACTCAGCCGGATTGCCAGCATCATGCCGGAGGGTCTTCCCACCGCATGATAGGGAATCAGCCGCAGCCCCGGGAGAATACCGGAGGCCAGGGCATCCGCAGGGTTTGCAAAGGCCATCCGCGGTAGTCCCAGCAGTTCCTCTCCCACGTCGGCTCCGCACACCAAAACCTGTTCCCCGGTCAGTGGGTCCCGGAGGGTATTGCCGGTATCCTTCAGCGCCAGAAGCCGCACACAACGGTCCCCCCAGCAAAGCTCTGCCGGTACATACTCCCGGGTCCCCACCTGGCCCCGGAAACCGAATCTGCACAGCAACCAGAGAAGCCCTGCGCAGCAGATCAGTCCCGGAAAATCACGGCGGTTTGAACCGGCGGCGATGCCGCCCAACGCCATGCTCAGCAGGATGAAGACTGCATTTTTCTGTAACGCGCTGCGGTTCCAGCCAAAGGCTGTCAGCCCCATCAGCACCAGACTCACACTCCGCCACAGCAGATTTCCCAGAAAGCGAAAACCCGGCAGGATGCAGATTCCGGCGTAGACACCTCCGATGGCGGCTGCCAGCGCCGCTTTTCCCCAGTCCGGCGGGAACCCGCTCAATCGGTTTGTTCCAAGAAGCAATAGAAAGTCCACAAGAAAATTCAGTAGCATGATCAGATCTATGTACACCGGCATCCGCCACCCTCCTGTCTCCCGGTCTCATGGCAACAGTATAGCTGACCGCAAGGACAAAGGCCGTCGCATTCCTTGTCTGCCGTCACCGCAAGTTTACCCTCACTGCCCGTCCGTTCTTCCCGGGAATCCACCAGCAGCAAAATAACGGCAGCTGACTTCATCAGCTGCCGTTTCATTCGGTCGATTATTTTTCCTGTCGGATCACGCTGCGGATGTTCTTCTCCGCCTTATGACGGGGCGTCATCACTTCATGGCCGCAGCCCAGGCATTTTAACCGGAAATCCGCACCGGTGCGCAGGACCTTCCACTGCTTTTCTCCGCAGGGGTGCGCCTTTTTCATCACAAGGATGTCGTTCAGTTGAATATCCACCCAATCACTCCTTTTTGATCAGATCCCAGTACTGCTTCGCTGCCTGCTCCAGCTTGTTGGGGCCGTATTCATAATATTTTGCATCCACGATATCATCGGGCAGATACTGCTGCTTTACCCAGTGGTTGGGGTAATCGTGGGGATATTTGTATCCCTGTTCCCGCTCCTGGGTATAGGTATCGGCATGAACATTCTGCAGCTGCCGGGGGAAGCCCAGTCCCCTGCCCCGCTTCACATCCGCCAGCGCGGAATCCAGGGCAATATGGCCGGAATTGGACTTCGGACTGGTAGCCATCAGCACTGCCGCATCGCCCAGAGGAATCCTTGCCTCCGGCATGCCCAGCTTCAGAGCCATATCCACACAGGCATTGACAATGGGAATGATCTGGGGATATGCCAGGCCGATGTCCTCTGCCGCGATCACCATCAGTCGGCGGCAGGCTCCCTGCATCTGCCCCGCTTCCAGCAGCCGAGCCAGATAATGGCAGGCAGCATCCGGATCAGAACCCCGGATGGACTTCTGCAGGGCTGACAGCAGATCATAAAAGTTATCGCCGTCCCGGTCAGCCCGGAGGGCACTCTTCTGAGTCACCGCCCTGGCGTCATTCATGGTCAGCGGAATGGTGCCGTCCTTCACCTGTCCGGCAGAGAACATCACTTCAATGGCATTCATGGCCTTGCGCAGATCGCCGCCGCAGGCACCTGCAATATACTCCAGAGCCCCTTCCTCCGGCTTGGCAGTCAGCGCAGTGCGCTTTTCCATAAACGCAACAGCCCGGCGGACCGCCTTCAGCGCAGCAGATGCATCGATCTGCTTGAACTCAAAGATGGTGGAACGGCTGAGGATCGCATTGAAGACATAGAAATAAGGATTCTCCGTGGTGGAGGCGATGAGGGTGATCTTGCCGTTTTCGATATGCTCCAGCAGACTCTGCTGCTGCTTTTTATTGAAGGACTGGATCTCATCCAAGTACAGCAGAATGCCGTTGGGTGCCATGAAGGTATCCAGCTGGGAAACAATTTCCTTGATGTCTGCGGTGGATGCAGTGGTGGCGTTGAGCTTATAGAGCATCCGGTTGGTCTGCTTGGCAATGATATTGGCAACTGTGGTCTTGCCGGTACCGCTGGGGCCGTAGAAAACCATATTCGGTACGTTGCCGGAATCGATCAGACGGCGCAGCACCGCTCCCTCTGCCAGAATATGCTCCTGTCCGAATACTTCATCCAATGTGGTAGGCCGCAAAAGATCGGCCAATGGCTGGTACATATGCAGCCCTCCTCTCATTTTTCTCAGTATATCATATATTCCGGAAAAAGTCACTTCTTATTTTAGTCTTTTTCGAACTTTCTTTCGAAAATAATCCCCCTCTTCACAGAGGTGGATTTCCAATCAGAATGTGCAGACATCGGGCTCTGCGGGCTGTGCGCCCTTAACCACCTCAATGGCGGTGAGCACAGGGCCCAGCTCTCCCTTATAGAGGCGGTGCTTTTCGGCATTAACCTTAGCCGTGACCATGACCCAGCTCCGGGATTCCAGCTCCCTGGGATTGGCATAACGGCAGGGTACACCGCAGAATTCAATATCCTCCACACAGCAGGTCATGACAAACCGGCCGGGAGCAAACATATTGTCCTTATCCCGGCGGAGCATGGCCACCTGGGCCTTGAATTTCACGGTCTTGCCGTCGTATTTCTGAGGCTCTTCCGAAACATCCCGGTACCAGAGGGCATAGTCCTCATCCTTGATCTCAATCACAGGTGCGTTGATATCAAAGGGCAGCGGATCGATCACATCATCATATGCCGTTGTGCCGTCGGTATAGTCATAGAGAATGTCGATCTTCCGGTTGGCAGCCCGGGCGATTTTATGAAAGGGCATGGTATCGGCACCGGGTGTGAGCCGGTTGAACACCACCATCTGGGCACCCACCAGCTTGTCCATCACCAAATTGCGCATATTGGCATTATAGGCCATGAAGGTGGTAGCGTCGGCAAACATGACCTCCTGGGCAACCACCCATTCTTCCGGAAAGCGCATATACAGATCTCCAACCTGCTGCATGCCGTTAAGCTCCATCACGATCCGGTCGGTCTTATACTTTCTGGTCAGGGCTGCCAGTTCCTTGGTGGTAACAGTTTCCTGGTCCAGCACCTGCATGTAGACGCTCTTGTGGGGATAAGTGGTGAAGTCGTACTCCTCCTCACCCTCTTCAAAGACCAGCAGCAGTGTCCGCTCGCCATCGTTGAACCGGGGATCCTCCAGCGTCTCCTGGATAAACTTCGTCTTACCGGAATCCATGAATCCGGTGAATACATAAACAGGGATCTGCTGCATGGCTTACACTCCAAACAGCGCAGCGACGCCTGCTTCATCCAGCTTGGAGCCGATGACACAGAGCTTGCCGTGGATATCGGCAGCACCGGTGCGGATATCAATTTCTTCGGGAACCATGTCAAAGTGGATCCAGCTGCCGTCGGTGCAGGGCAGAATACCCTTTGCCCGGAGAACCATGCCGTACTTGCCGGAATCCAGTTCCTTCAGAGCTGCCTCAACAGCAGCGCGGTCAAACTTCTGGTGGGTCTCCCGGCCCCAGGAGGTAAAGACCTCATCCGCATGATGGTGGTGATGATCATGACCGCAGGAGCAGTGTTCACCGTGCTCATGATGATGCTCATGGTCGTGGTGATGACCGCAGCCGCAGTGCTCGCCGTGTTCGTGGTGATGCTCGTGGTCGTGATGATGGCCGCAGCCGCAATGTTCGCCGTGCCCATGATGATGCTCATGGTCGTGATGATGGCCGCAGCCGCAGTGCTCGTCGTGCTCGTGATGATGCTCATGGTCATGGTGATGGCCACAGCCGCAGTGCTCGCCGTGCTCATGATGGTGCTCGTGGTCATGGTGATGGCCGCAGCAGCAGTGTTCACCGTGCTCGTGATGGTGATGATGCTCATGCTCTTCTTCCATCTTAGCCAGTTCCTCAGCCAGGGTCTTTTTACCCTCCATGGCTGCAACCAGCTGCTCACCGGTCAGTTCGCTCCAGGGCGTGGTAATGAGGGTCGCTTCGGCATTGTGCTCCCGGATCAGAGCCACGGAAGCATCCAGCTTGGCCTGGGGAACGGAATCGGTACGGGAGAGGATGATGGTGGAAGCAGTTTCGATCTGGTTATTGTAGAACTCACCGAAGTTCTTCATATAGACCTTGACCTTGCCTGCATCGGCAACTGCAACGGTATAGCCCAGAACCACATCTGCACAGGTAACCTTCTGGACAGCACCGATAACATCGGACAGCTTGCCCACGCCGGAGGGCTCGATGATGACCCGGTCGGGAGCATACTCGGAGATCACCTTTTCCAGAGCCTTGCCGAAGTCGCCCACCAGAGAGCAGCAGATGCAGCCGGAGTTCATCTCGGTGATGTTGATGCCCGCATCCTGCAAAAATCCGCCGTCAATGCCGATCTCGCCGAATTCGTTCTCGATCAGCACCAGCTTCTGGCCCTTGTAGCACTCCTGGCTCATCTTTTTGATCAGCGTCGTCTTACCGGCGCCCAAAAAACCGGAGTAAATATCAATCGTTGTCATTTGTAACACCTTCTGTAATAAATTTCTACCCTATATTATAACACTCCCTGTCAAGATTCACAACAGATTTTCCCGGACAGTTTGGAAATTCTTCCAGCCCCGCCACGCAGAAACGCCGTTCCTTTTCGGAACGGCGTTATTTCAACTGACCGGAATCAGCAGCATCCGGTCTGCCGGAGGCTGGGCTGTGATCCCGTTGGCTTCACAAATTGCAGAAACAGTGGAACCGGATTGCTTTGCAATCTCCCACAACGAATCAGTATCGCAACGGCGGAGAATCAACGAGGGGCGGTCCGCTCTTTCCGGCTGCAGCTGCCCAAGTTCCATGGTTTTGATCGCTGTAAGGCCCTCGCCGGAGCCGGCACGCAGCTGCAGCTGCACAGGGCAGCTGAGCATCATCCCATCCACACCGTTCATAATCTGAACCTGCCCCGGGGTCTGCACCATGGGCATAATCAGAGTATCACTGCCAGCCGGAACCATCAGATTCCCCTCCCAGCGGGAAATGCCGGACTGGAGCGTTCCGTCCTCGCCGTAATACAGAGTCTGAAACAGGCCCGGAACTGTCAGCTCCGTCTCATCCGCACCCCGGTTTTGGCGGGGATGGTCCGGATAGAACCTGCAATCCACCACCTGTCCGTTCTGGCCGGGAAGGGTCTGTTCTGCTTTCATATTTTCCGTTTTCTCATCCAAAACCGCCGGAAGTTCCAGCGTTTCTGTTTCAAAGGTCACATCGCGCCGGGGGCTGTAGGCGTCCTCCCAGAGCTGTGCAGTCTGCACATCATCCACCA
Organism: Oscillospiraceae bacterium; assembly: GCA_015068305.1. Taxonomy (GTDB): domain Bacteria; phylum Bacillota; class Clostridia; order Oscillospirales; family Oscillospiraceae; genus Faecousia. The sequence continues at coordinate 11,918 of SVKV01000007.1, read as the reverse complement.
GATACTGGGCAACCAGACTGGATTTCAGACGCAGCTGGCCGGTTTCATTCAGATCCGCTTCCAGATCCGTAACAGCCATCCGGACATCCCCTCTGGCATCGGCCGAATAAACACCGTCCAGATCCGCCAGTTGGGAAAAGGGCAGCTCAAAATCCCGGCTCTGGAGCATCCCTCCCGCATCCCGCCAAACAAGGTGCCCATTGGCATTGCCCTTGAACACCAGCTTATCCGACAGGACCCGTCTTTCCGTCACCTGTGGGTTGAGGGTATAGCTGATCAGTCTGCCGCCTGCCCCGCCGGAGGATGCGAGGTCAATGTCTTCATCCATCTGAAAAACCTTTTCCCCCGCATCCACGCTCAGCCGCACCGGGTAAGTATTTTTCAGGATCTGAACATCCTCCGGCACATCCTCCGGAGTATGGATTTCTGCCTCAGCCGGATAGAATCCCTGGGCCAATACACCAACCCCGGCCCGGACCATCATTTTCCGGGCAGATGTGCTGCGGCTGTCCACAAACCGCAGCACCGGCATCATCCGCACAGGGCCTTCCCTTTCCACCGGCTCCGGATTCCACTTCAGCTGAAATGGCAGCCACCCTTCCGTCACCCGGGGCTCCGTCCCATCCTCCGGGGCATACAGCACCCAGACCTTCACCCCGCCGGACAATTCAATTTCACCACCCTGCCACTGCTTGCTGCGCAGCATGATCTGGCCCCAGGCCGTCAGCATCCGGCCGATGTCCGGCATCCCGTCCGGCAGTCGGATTTCCTGGGTCAGTTCCGTATTTCTCACTTCCCGGACTGCGCAGCCCAGAAAGCGCAGGGTCTTTTTTGAAAACTGCAATTGCAATCTGAATCACTCCTTGTATACATGGTTACCACATTCTATTCACCCGGGGACAGGCATATGACAGTCAATGGGGTTTTAGCATACAAAGGGCAGCAACCACCAGCACAGCCCCTCCGCAGCTGCAGAGGAGCCAGGAATCCAGACAGTGCCCCGCAATCAGTCCTATCCCAAATCCCAAAAGGACAAAGGCCCGCAAATGGTTCTTTCGGCACACAAAAACACCCCCTGCACAAAACTATGCAGAGGGTGTTCCATTATTGACTTTCTACAACCGGGTTATTCCCCATCCAGAACCGACTTGCAGGCTTTCAGGACCTTACTTAGGATCGGCACACAGGTGGAGCTGCCGTAGCCGCCATTTTCCACCACCACGATGAAGGCCAGGGGATACTTTTCATCCGTTACAAAGCCCGCAAACATGGCATTGGATTTCTGCTCACCGCCCAGCTGACTGGTACCGGACTTGGCACAGACCGTCAGTCCCGGGAAATTGCTGTCGCCGTAGACGGACACCATATTATTGCGCATGTATTCCTGGAGGATCAGCGCAGTACTCTCCGGTATGATCCGGTCCGTATAGGTGGTGGAGGCGGAATAGGTTTCTTCCCCTTCCAGCATCACACGCTCCACCAAATACGGTACGGCTGCCTGTCCGCCGCCGGCAATGGCACCCATAAAGGTCATATAGCGGCAGGGATTAATCAGGTCCGTATACTGGCCGATGCCGCCCCAGGCGATCTCCACCCTGGCTGCATCCGAAAGGTCAAAATTGCCTCTTGCGGTGGTAATGCCGTCGAATTTTACCGGCTCGGTGATCTGAAGCCGGTCCGCATAGCTCTGCAGATTCGCTGCACCCACCAGATTGGCGATCTGACCGAAGCAGCAGTTGCAGGATTTGGCCAGTGCCTGCTTCAGTGTCAGTGTGCCGTGGGCCCGCTCGCAGGAAACCTTGTCGATGCCATATTCATAGACACCATCGCAGGTGAATTTCCGGTCCAGGATATCGTCCACATATTCCAATGCCGCGCCGGTGGTAACAACCTTGAAAATGGAGCCGGGAATATAGGTGGACTGGGTGAAACGGTTCAGATAAATGCCCTCATAGGCACCGGTGGTATCCCCTTCAATATTCGGAACATCATCCGGGTCATAGTTGGGAGTCGTCACCGCGCAGAGCAGTTCACCGGTCTTGTAATTGTAAACACCAATGGTACCCTTGTGGTCTCCCATTGCCTTCAGCGCCGCAGACTGGACCTGCGAGGACAGTGTCAGCGTCGCCTGTCCGGCGACACCGGAATAGGAATAGAGGCCGTCAACCAGATCATATCCGGTCATTTCCCGGCCGTAATGGGCAATGGCGGGGGCACTGATCCGGCCCTGCCGGTCACCCAGCCAATGGAGGGTGGACTGACGAACAGCCAGATTCTGAGCGTAGGTACGTTTCTGGGTAATGTCCAGAAGCAGACTGCCGCTGCGGTCAACCACCTGTCCGCAGCCGATGTTGCTGCTGTTGAAAATATGGGGAGAGCCGGCGGATACCACCCAGGTTTCTGCCTTGGCAAAATATTCATAGACAAAAAAGCCAAGGCCGCCGGCCAGAAGTATGATCAGCAGGAACAACGCGGAAGCACGTTTGGAAACTCTATTCATCTTCCTCATCATCCCCCTTTCTCTTTTTCACCACCCGGACCGCAAAGCTGGCATTCTGCCGGGTATCACCGGCCTTGATGAAGGCCAGCAGACCCCAGGCACCGATCATGCTGGAGCCGCCATTGCTGAGGAACGGGAAGGTCACGCCGGTCAGCGGTACAATGTCCACCGTACCCAGGGCATTGAGGATCGTCTGGGTCAGCATGATGCCCGCTGCGGTGCAGGCGCCGATGACATAGAAGCTGCTGCGGGCCAGGGATGCACTGCGGACAGCGAACAGGGCCATTGCCAGAATGCAGGCAACGGTCATAATGCCCATCAGCAAGCCCCATTCCTCACAGACCGCCGCAAAAGCCAGGTCCGAATCCGCTGCAAAAACATTTTTCAGCAGGCCCCGTCCGGCACCCAGGCCGAACAGGCCGCCGGATGCAATGCACATGATGGCTCTGGTCTGCTGGAATCCCAGGTTATAGGGATCCTCCCAGATATGCCGCCAGATCTGAAAACGCCGCATGGCATGGGGCGCAATTTTCACGGCGATGACGCCTGCAAAGCCAAGGGCCGTACAGGCAAGGCCGACGGTGCCCACACTGCCGGAGCGAAGATAGGCAATGACCAGGAAGGCCATGAAGAAAATCAGCGCCGTACCGAAGTCATTCATCAGCGCCAGACAGCCGCAGATGATAACGGAATAAACGATGAACAGCAGCATATTCCGCTTGTTCATCAGCCGGTCCATGGTAGAAGCACCGGCATAGACAAAGCAGACCTTGCTCAGCTCCGAGGGCTGCAGGGTGGTGTTGCCGATGAGAAGCCAGGCTTTGGCACCGTTGTCTTCCTTGCCGAACAGCAGGGTTATCACCAGAAAACCGATGCCCATGATCACCGCCAGATACCGGAACTTCTTGGCCCGTTCCAGATCCCGCAGGGACCAGCCCACCAGAAGGTAGAACAAAATACCCAGTCCCAGGGAAACGACCTGTTTGACTGTCTCTCCGGGCTTGACCGTGCAGATCACCGCCATGCCCAACGTACACAGGAAAAAGGCCACCGTTTCCAGTTCAAAGGAGCTTCTGCGGATCATTCCATAGAAGGCCAGCAGCACCCATTCGCAGATCAGAATGCCTCCAAAGCCCCGCAGGACATGGCCGTAGGCATCCATTTCGCCGCCCAGCAGGAAGCCCAGACAGCACAGGCACTGAAAAATAGACAGAATCAGCAGATTTGCCACGCTGTCCAGTCCGCTGCCTTCCCGTGCCCGGAGCTGAGCCATCAGCCGCTCCTGCTTGTGGCTGATGGGCATCAGATTCATGTTAAGGCCGCCGATGGTGATCACATCGTCCTCTTCCAGAGCGCAGATCTGCACCGGACTGCCGTTGACCAGCACACCGCTCCTGGAATTGGCATCGGTGACGGTCCAGCTGCCGTCATCATATCGGGTCAGAACCGCATGGTTCCGGGAAACGGTGGAAAGATCGATATGCACATCGCTGGATTTGCTCCGTCCGATGACGTTTTCCCAGTGGGTCAGCGCATACCTGGTGCCGTCTTCCAGACTCAGCCAGGCCCAGATCTCCGGCTCCCGTTTGAAAAACATCAGCGGTTTCAGACATCGCCACAATAAAACAAAGGCCAGCGCCGGTGCGGCATACCGCAGCAGGCCGATGTAGACATTCACATACAGATCCTTGGCATCCGCCAAATATGTATAAATCAGATCCACGGTATCACCGTCCTTTCATTTTCTTATAAGATGACATAAGTTTCCCGGGAAGTCAAATGAATAATTCTTTAAGATTAGAGGCCGCGGAGCAGTTCAATTTCCTGTTTGTAGCCGGGAAGTTCATTGGGTGTTTCCAGAATCATGGGCTTTCCGGCAAGACTGGGATGATTCACAATTGCCCGAAAGATCTCCAGCCCCAGGCTGCCCCGGCCGATGCATTCATGCCGGTCTTTATGGGAGGCAAAGGGATTCTTAGAGTCATTTAAGTGCAAGGCACAGAGTCTGTCCAGTCCCACCACCCGGTCAAATTCCGCAAGCACACCGTTCAGATCCTGAACGATGTCATAGCCGGCATCGTAAACATGGCAGGTATCCAGGCAGACACCCACATTGTCGCTTCCCACCGCATCGATGATGGCTTTCAGCTCTTCAAACCTGCCGCCGATCTCACTTCCCTTTCCGGCCATGGTTTCCAGCAGCACAGTCACCGGGTAACCGGGCTCCAGTGCTTTTTTCAGCGCAGCGGCAATGAATTCAATTCCGGCTTCCACTCCCTGGCCCACATGACTGCCGGGATGAAAATTATAGTACTGCCCCGGAAGTGCTGCCATCCGGCGCAGATCGTCGCAGAGAACCTGGCAGGCAAAATCCCGGGCTTCGGCATCGGCGGTACACAGATTCATGGTGTAGGCGCCGTGGGCAACCAGCTTCCCGAAATTCTTTTCTTTCAATGCTGCAACGGCAGCGCCACAGTCTGCCGGATCCTCCTTCTTTGCCCTGGAGCCCCGGGGATTCCGGGTAAAGAAGGCAAAGGTATTGGCACCGATGGATTCTGCGGTTTTCACCATGGCAAGATTGCCGTTGGATGCAGACAGATGACATCCCAGATATCGCATAAAAGCACCTCCTGTTAAAGAATCAGTATACCACAAATCCGCTTTAAATGCAAATCTGCCCGATTTTCCTTTCCTTGACATTTTAGGGGGATGTGATATCCTAAATATTGGAAAGAGAAGGAGGTAATCCGATGGAAAAGCTCATTTTACCAATGTCAGCCGAGAATTTTGCGGAAAACTGGTCCGTTGTGGATTCCCGCCGGCGGATTGCAAAGAAGAAATATGTCACCAGCAGGTTGGCTTCGTTTTTCAGCAACATGGTCTTTGCCCTTCTTGCTGTCATCGTCTCCAACGGTCTGATTCACGACCATCTGTCCGGAAGTTATTGCAATTTTCTGAATAAGGTCCCCTATCTGCTCCCTGTCTGGGATCAGATCAAGGGGCATATTCTGAAGCCGGATTTTTCTCTGGCTCTCCGGATTGCCATACCGCTGGTTGCGATGTATGCGGTTTGTTTTGCTGTGTGCGGTATATTTGTTCTGATCGTCACATTGCTGTATCATCCATTCAAGCGAAAAACCCCAACCAGCACTGTCAAGGAAAACGCCAGCCAGATGCTGACCATGGCACGGGATGCCCGGCGTTACTCCAGAAGAACCGGCTCCAACGGTTCCCTGGTCTGGGCATTGTTTTTCATGATGGTTCAATTCGCCCTGATTGCACTGTACTGGCTGATTGAGCTTCAGGATATGGGTGTGATTTTCCAAACTGTCATATCTCCTGTGATGAAAGTTTTAGAGCCATACATCCAGAACTTCAACTCAACACAGCGGATGGGATTGGAGACTGCCATCTCCACGCCCAGCACTATGCTGTTAATCATGGGGATCTATCTGGCTTATTCCCTCGCAGATCAGATCCATGCTTTGAGTGTCCGGTTTATGTATCAATACCGTGTCCCCTACAGTTTTGTGGCGGAAGTGGAATACTACTACACCTTTGCCGACGAAAAAAACGAAGGCATGACCGAAGAGGAAATCAAAGCAAAACGGAAAGAAGCTGCGGAAGCCAAACGGATCCAGGCCCTGGATCTGGAACGGATCGGTGCCTATGGCAAAGCAAAGGAACTGCTGGCGGAGGCTGCCCACGGCGGAGACAGTGCTGCCATGGAACATTATGGCCGGCACTGGCTGGTCATCAATGCCAAGGATCCGGGAAAGTACTGGCTGCAGAAATGTGTGGACACCGGCGAGGCCGGTGAATATGCGATCAAAACCCTTCGGCGTCTGAAATGGCATCTGAAGGTACAGGCAAAGCATCTGAAATAGCAAAAGCGGAGCACAGCTTTGTGCTCCACTTTTTTCTTCCACAATTAAAAAAGGTGTGATATAATGGACCAAATGAATTCCGGGAGGAACCGTTATGCCGAAATCTGACAATCAGAAACTGAAGATCTTCTATATTCTGGACTATCTGCAGCGCAATTCCCATGCGGATCATCCGGTCCGTGCAACGGAACTGATCCAGATGCTGCAGCATCAGCACAATATTCTCTGCGAGCGAAAGACCGTTTACTCCGATATCGCCGCCCTTCAGGATTATGGCGTGGATATAGTTTCGGTCCCCGGCAAAAACGGCGGTTACTACATTGCATCCCGGAATTTTGAGCTTCCGGAACTGAAGCTGCTGATCGATGCGGTCCAGTCCAGCCGGTTTCTGACCGAGAAAAAATCCCGGGAGCTGATTGAAAAGCTCTGTAAAGAGTGCAGCGTTCATGAGGCCAAGCTGGTGCGCCGGGATGTGCTGGTTTCCGGACGGGTCAAGAGCATGAACGAAACCATCTACTACAATGTGGACAGCATCCAGGAGGCCATCGGCCAGAACCGTCAGATCTCATTCCGCTACTTCGACTGGAATCTGGACGGAAGCCGAAAGTATCGGGACCGTGATTACACCGCCAGCCCCTACGGTCTCTGCCAGGACAATGAAAACTGCTACCTTCTGGCCTTCTCCCCCCGCCACGGTGTTACCTCTTACCGGGTAGACCGGATGTCCCATATCCAGCTTACCGAAGAAACCAGGGTGCCCTGCCCGGAACTGACCGGCAAAAATCTGGTGGAACACGCAAACCGGTTGTTCCAGATGTACTCCGGCGAAGCAGTTGACGTGAAAATGCGCTTCCACAGAAGTCTCGTCAACGTGGTCGTGGACCGGTTTGGCCGGGAGACCATGCTGATCCCCGACGGAGAGGAACACTTTGTCTTTACCACAAAGGTTGCGGTTTCTCCGATTTTCCTCAGTTGGGTCATCGGTTTCGGCGCCAAGGCAAAGATCCTGCACCCCCAGTCTGTGGCAGATCAATGCAAGGCCCTCTGTCTGGAAGCAATGAGCCAGTATTAAACCAGCGTGAAGGACTCAAAAATACCGTTCCAGATTTCCTGGTACTCTTCGATTTTCTCCGCTCCCACGGTAGCAGAGAGCACATAATGGTAATTCCCGTCGTCGAGTATCGTGGCCCGGCCAATCAGTTCCCCATTCTCTGTGCAGCTGGTCCAGACAAATTCATATCGGTCCACATCGCCGGAGGCAGTCTGAATCAGGGTCAGTTCTTCACTGGAAAACCCGCTGACAGCCTTCACCGTTTCCTCCAGATCGCCACCCTCCCGGGTCTGGATCATCACATCATAATCCCCGCACAGGTATAGCTTTCCCCCGTCAGACTCCATGGCTGGCATAGCAGGGTCCTCTGCCAGGAAGAAATGCACTTCCCGCGGCTGCACCGAGGCCGGGACCGCCAGCTCGTCTGTGACGTATTCAAAGGTTTCTTTCCCCTGGCAGCCCGAAAGCAGCAAGGCTGCCAGGATCAGCACAATGATTTTCATACGGTAACCCCCCAGAAAGGAATAATCAGGTCATGTTCCCACAATTGTTGATCATATACCTCGTCCTAGTTAATGCCGCAGCCTTCTTGCTTATGCTTGCGGACAAGCTGAAAGCCAAAAAAGGTGCCTGGAGGATCCCGGAGCGTACCCTCATCGGCATCGCTGTGATTGGCGGCAGCATCGGTGCCATCACAGGAATGAATCTGTTCCGGCATAAAACCAGACATCTCAAATTTTCCATCGGGCTTCCGGTGATTCTGGCGGTGCAGGTGGTGCTGGGACTGCTTGTATATCTCCATGTTTAAAAGAACCCGAACATGCGTAGCATGTTCGGGTTTTCTGTCAGATTGGTGTGATCAGCAAGGTAAAGGAATAGACCATCATCAGTCCCATGACAATCAGAAATACGATCATTCCAAGGCTGGAGAAGAAGCAGGACAAATAGGTTCTGTGGATTACCTCGCTGCTTCTCCATTCCCGGATCGCAGTGCGTTTGGAAATCAGAATCACCAGCGCCGCCACAGCAAAGGCGAACAGCAGCACGGACAGGATCACACCCGCAGCCATCTCCGGCAGCCCGGATGTCAGTCTTGCAAAAATATCCGCAACCACCAGATTGTTGATCATATGAAGCAGCATCGCCCAGCATACGTTGTACTCCACCGCAACATAGCCCAGCACCAGGCCAACCAGGAAGGCAAAGGGTGCCTGAACTAGGTTGCCATGGAACAGGCCGAAGGTAAAGGCGGAGCAGAAAATCGCAAACCGCTTGCCGAAGGGCATCAGGCTGCGCAGGACCAGGCCCCGGAACAAAATCTCCTCCGCCACCGGTGCCAGAATGCCCGCATAGAGGAACATACTGAAATTATCCGGATCCACAGACAGGGCTTCCAATCCGTTAATGATCGTCAGATCAAAGAAGTTGAGTATCAGCTCCGTTGCAGAAATCATCATCTGGGACAGGAACTGACCGCCCATGAAAACGCACAAAATTCCAAAGAAGGCACCGGCCTTCATGGGCTTTCCCTTTGCAAAAATCTCATAACGGAAAAAGGCAGGCTTCTTCCACAGAAGCAGAATCAGCAGTCCGATGGCAATTGCCAGAAAATAGCCCCATCCGCTTTCCGCGGCACCCATGGCGATCTGCTCCAGATCATCGGGACTGCCGGTGGGGAAAATGCGGATCATGGAGAGGATCATCTCTGCAACCATCCAGGCAATCACCGCCACATTCATGATCACATAATACACCAGAAGGGTCCATCCGGTAGGACTGAACCGGCGGCGAAGTTCCTTCTTCATAGCCTTCCACTGCTGCCAGGTCATTTCCATGCTATTTTCCCTCCTTGATTGCCGCAATGACTGCCTCGGCGGTCTGAATGCCGTCAATGGCTGCAGACATGATGCCGCCGGCATAGCCTGCTCCCTCGCCGCTGGGGTACAGGCCCCTCAGCAGGGATTGACGGTCCTCTCCCCGGATGATCCGGACCGGAGAGGAACTCCTGGTTTCCGGCCCGGTGAGCACCGCATCGGGATGGGCAAAGCCCTTAAGGTTATCCTCCAGCTGCGGCAGCGCTTCTTTCAGACACCGGGAGATTTTTCCGGGAAGAACCCCATTCAGATCCGTCCAGACCACACCGGGCCGGTAGGTGGGCAAAACGGAGCCGGCTCCGGTACTTGCAACACAGGAAAGGAAATCTCCCACCTTCTGGGCAGGGGCCCGGTAGCTGTTGCTGACCCGGAATGCCGCTTCCTCCAGCTCCCGCTGCCATTTCATGCCACCCAGAACGCCCTCATAGGGGAATTCCTCCGGATTCACCGTCACCAGCAGCGCAGCATTGGCATTTTCTCCCTCCCGGTCGGCGTAGCTCATGCCGTTGGTGACCACCCTTCCTTCTTCCGAGGCAGCTGCCACCACATAACCTCCGGGACACATGCAGAAGGTGTAGACTGTGCCGTCGTCCAGGTGTTTGACCAGCTTGTAGTCAGCAGGCGGCAGAACCGGATTGGCTTTGCCGTACTGAGCAGCATCGATGGTTGCCTGCTTATGCTCAATCCGCACGCCCATGGCAAAGGGCTTGGGTTCCATGGGAATCTGAATATCATGCAGCATCTCAAAGGTATCCCGGGCGCTGTGGCCGATGGCAAAAATCGCATGATTGCAGTCGATTGTATCTCCGTTTTCCAGTTCCAGTCCGGTCAGCTTTCCGTCCTGCCGGCGGATTCCCGTCACCTTGGTATCAAAGCGCACTTCGCCGCCGAGGCTAATGATCCATCCCCGGAGATTCTGGACCACGTTCAGCAGCACATCGGTGCCCACATGGGGCTTGGCATCATAAAGAATGTTCTCCCTGGCACCGCATTTGACAAACTGCTCCAGGATCCAGCTGATTCTGGGATTGTTGACGCCGGTGTTCAGCTTACCGTCGGAGAAAGTACCGGCGCCGCCTTCACCGAACTGGACATTGCTGCGCACATCCAGTTCCCCGGTTTCCCAGAATCTGCGTACTTTTTCATGGCGGCTCGCGGCATCCTCGCCCCGTTCCAGAACGATAGGCCGCAGTCCCGCCCGGGCCAGAATCAGCGCGGCAAACATACCCGCAGGACCAAAACCAACCACCACAGGCCGTTTTTCCAGCTGAACATCACACTTAGGCACTTTATAATAGGAGATCAGTGCTACACTCGCCCGCTTGCAGCCGGATTTCCGGACGATCTTTTCCTCATTTCCATCGATGGCCACATCCACGGTGTAGATGATCTTTACATCGGGCTTTTTCCGGGCATCCACGCTGCGCCGGACGATCTTCAGCCCCCGGATTTTGGAATTGGGGACTTTCAGAAGCTGGGCTGCCTCAAAGGGGAGCTGATTCACATTGTGCTCCGGGGGCAGCGCGATATCGCGAATTCTGATCATGTATTTCCTCCTGCGTTTCCTCCCGCCAATCGGCCGGAGCTCCACGCCCACTGTAAATTATAGCCGCCGCAGTCGCCGTCAATATCCAGAACCTCGCCGCAGGCATAGAGTCCCGGTACAAGGCGGCTTTCCATGGTCCGGGGATCAAATTCAGAGGTGAACATGCCGCCGGCGGTGACCTGGGCTGCCTCCATGCCCATGGGCTCCGTCAGTACCACTTCAAAAGCCTTCACGGCACGGACAACAGCTGCAATATCTTCCTCATCCAGCTGTGCAATCGGTACATACCCGGAAATGCCCACCGCCTGGCTAAGCACTCTGCCAAGACGGTTGTGGAGGATGCCGGTGAGCAGGTCCTCTGCCTTCCAGGTGGTTTCTCTGCGCCGCAGCAGTTCCTGCAGCAGCCAGGCTTCTTCTTTATCCGGCAGAAAATCCAGTTTACAGACCCAACTTCCGCCGCCCTGACAGGCATCCCGGGACCCTTCAAACATCACAGGACCCGAAAGTCCAAACTCCGTAAACTGCAGTTCTCCTGTGCTTTCGCTGTGGAGAATGCCATCATGGAAGATCGCCGCATGGCAGTTAGCCCGGACTCCCTTCAGGGATACACAGCCTTTCCAGTCTGATTTCAGCTGTACCAGCGCGGGCCGCAGCTTGGTGCATTTATGGCCAAGGGAGCGCAGCAGCTTATAGCCTGCCATGGAGCCGCCCAGTTTCGTACCGGCCAGGCCGCCGCAGGCGATGATCAGCTTATCGCAGAAGATAACCTCATCGGTGCTTTCCACCCGGAAGCCTTCCTCTGTTTTTTTGACTTTCTTCACTTCAAATCCGGTCAGAAGCTGAATGTTGGGCTTTTCCAGAGCAAAGCGCAGCACATCCACCACGGAATTGGCCTGGTCGGAATAGGGGTACACCCGGCCGGATTCCTCTGTGACCGTATAAAGACCCAGGGAGGAAAACCACTTCAAAGTATCTTCCACATCATACTGCAGCATCGCAGTGGCTGCAAAATGGGGCTCTTCCCCGTGATAGCAGCTGTGGTCAGCATGAAGATTCGTCA
>SVKV01000041.1 GCA_015068305.1 Oscillospiraceae bacterium | reverse complement strand
AGGTCCTCTGCCTTCCAGGTGGTTTCTCTGCGCCGCAGCAGTTCCTGCAGCAGCCAGGCTTCTTCTTTATCCGGCAGGAAATCCAGACAGCAGGCCCATAGGCCCCTGCCCTGGCAGGCATCTCTCGAAATTTCAAAAATCACCGGGCCGCTGAGCCCATGCTCCGTAAACTGCAGTTCTCCTGTACTTTCGCTGTGGAGAATTCCATCATGGAAGATCACCGCATGGCAGTTGGCCCGGACTCCCTTCAGGGATACACAGCCTTTCCAGTCTGATTTCAGCTGCACCAGGGTCGGCCGCAGCTTGGTGCATTTGTGTCCGAAGCTGCGCAGCAGCTGATAGCCCGCCATGGAGCCGCCCAGCTTGGTGCCTGCCAGTCCGCCGCAGGCGATGATCAGCTTATCGCAGAAGATGACCTCATCGGCGCTTTCAACCCGGAAGCCTTCCTCTGTTTTTTTGACTTTCTTTACTTCAAATCCGGTCAGAAGCTGAATGTTGGGCTTTTCCAGAGCAAAGCGCAGCACATCCACCACGGAATTGGCCTGGTCGGAATAGGGATACACCCGGCCGGATTCCTCTGCAACCGTATAAAGACCCAGGGAGGAAAACCACTTCAAAGTATCTTCCACATCATACTGCAGCATCGCAGTGGCTGCAAAATGGGGCTCTTCCCCGTGATAGCAGCTGTGGTCAGCATGAAGATTCGTCAGATTGCAGCGGCCGTTGCCGGTGGCGGAGAGCTTCTTTCCCACCCGCGCCTGCCGCTCCATCAGAACTACCTGCACATTTTCAAATTCCGCTGCGGACAAAGCCGCCGCCATGCCGGATGCACCGGCACCAATAATACCAACAACCATCAAATTCACCTGCTTTCCTTCATAACATTATAACCGAAGAAAAACCTATTTGCAATAACAATCAGATGTGCTATAATAGAGACCGGTGATAAGATGGATCGAAACAACATTGACAAAATTGCCGCAATACCCGATGAACGGGTGCTTCTGGCCAAGCTCTGGGACAAGATCAGCGCCGGAATCCGCAGGAATATCCCGGCAAACACCTGCTTCCTTTCTCCCCGGGAGCAGGAAATGGCCCGCTATTTATTCGGTGATGTGCCGGGTTTGCAGTTCTTTGGCGGCTACGGGGATGCAGAACGGAAAATGACCGTGTATCTTCCGGAATATCTGGATGAGGAAACCCTGTATGACGAAGAGTCTCCCATCGTCTGTCTGCGGGCGGCATTCTTTGAAAACGACGACCTTTCCCACCGGGATTTTCTGGGTGCGCTGATGGGCGCCGGAATTGCAAGAGAAACCGTGGGCGACATCTGTGTCGGAAAGGGCTGCTGCGATTTCTTTGTGACGGCGGAGATTGCGCCCTACGTGGAACAGAATTTCCTTTCCGCAGGCCGCACAAAGCTCCATATCAGCAGAATTCCCCTTCGGGATGCCCGGATTCCGGAACCGGAAGTGAAAGAAATCAAGGACACAGTGGCTTCTCTTCGGTTGGACAGCATCCTTTCCTCCGGTTTTCGCATTGGGCGAAGTTTGGCGGCCCAATATATCCATGCCGGGAAAGCGGCCATCGACGGACTTCCCTGCGAAAAGCCGGACAAACCGGTTTCTGAGGGCATGAAGATTTCCGTCCGGGGCCTGGGTAAAATCAAAATTGCATCCATCAATGGCAAAACCAAAAAAGACCGTATTTCCGTAACAATACATCGCTATGTGTGAGGTAACCATATGAACATGAACGAAGTTATCGCCAGAATCAATGAGCTGGCAAAAAAGGCAAAAACCGAAGCGGGTTTGACCCCCGAAGAGCTGACCGAACGGGATAAACTTAGAAGAATCTACATCGATTCCGTCAAGGCAAATCTGGTGGGTCAGCTGGAAAACACCACCATTGTCTACCCCGACGGCACCAAAAAGAAGGTCACCCACAAGTGATAATCTCCCCGGGTTGCACGAAAATGTGCGACCCGGGGCTTCTTTTTGCCCTTTGGTTGAAAGGAGCTGGAATAATGAACAGAATCTGGTATTTAAGCCCATCCAACCAAAGTGCAAACATCGGTGTCAACGGCTACGGCAGTGAAAAGGAGCAGATGAATCTACTGACCGATGAGATCATCCCCCACCTGGACCGGGCCGGGGTCAGCTTTCACCGGGGTGATGCGGACATCAGCATCCAGGACCGGGCCAAAGAATCTAACAGCATGGGTGCTGTCTTTCATCTTGCCCTCCATTCCAATGCCGGAGGCAAAGGCAAAGCCCGGGGGCCTGTTGCTTACTATTACAGCGACCGGGGCAAAGCATTGGGTGAAAAGCTGGTTTCGGGGATTCTTGCTCTGGGCTGCGAGAATAACCGGGCGGAGAATGTAAAGCAGAACAAAAGCCTTTATGAGCTGAAGCACACCAAGGCACCGGCCTGCCTGCTTGAGGTGGATTTTCACGATTCGCCCTCCGGTGTGGAATTTCTGACTCGGCGAAGGAGCGAAATCGCCGAGGCGATTGCGAAGGCCATCATCGAGGCTGACGGGAAGCAGTTCGTCCCGGTTACCGCCGGCGAATATGCCGATGAAGCGGTAAAGCTGGGGCTTTTTCCCGGGAATACGGAGTGGAACGCACCTTTAACCCGCCAAGAAGCCGCTGCCGTTCTGGTGCGGTTTTGGAAAAAGCTGGACGGGAGGTGATTGTTTTGAAGGAAACAGTTTGTACGGTTTTCGGTATTCTCGGTTCCGGAATTGCCTGGGCATTCGGCGGCTGGGATGCTGCCCTGGCCGCACTTCTGATGTGTATGGCAGTGGACTATATCTCCGGCAGCATCGTGGCACTGGTGTTCCACAGAAGCACAAAGTCTGAAACCGGGGCCTACAATTCCATGTACGGTCTGAAGGGTCTGTGCAAAAAGGGGCTGATGCTGCTGTTCGTGCTGGTGGCAGTTCAGATTGACCGGGTACTGGGCGCAGATTATGTCCGGGATGCGGTGTGTATCGGCTTCTGTGCCAATGAGGTTCTTTCCATTGTGGAAAATCTGGGCCTGGCCGGTATTCCAATGCCGGAAGCGGTGGTCAAGGCGCTGGAACAGCTGCAAACCAAACACAGCTAGGGAAAAGGGTGCATCTTCGGATGCACCCTTTTTTCGTTCTTTTCTTTCTGCCGGTTTTCTGCTATAATGAAGAAAATATGTTCATTCGGAGGTATTGTTATGCCTTTTCTTCCCATTTGCAGACAGGATATGCTGGATCGGGGCTGGGAGCAGTGTGACTTCGTCTATGTCATCGGCGATGCCTATGTGGATCACCCCTCCTTCGGCCATGCCATTATCAGCAGGATTCTGGAGAGCCACGGGTATACTGTGGGCATCATCTCCCAGCCGGACTGGAAAAATCCAAAATCCATCGATATTTACGGCCGTCCCCGACTGGGCTTTCTGGTGTCCGGCGGCAATATGGACTCCATGGTCAACCATTATTCCGTCACCAAGCACCGCAGAAAGACCGATGCCTTCACCCCCGGCGGCGAGATGGGCAAGCGGCCCGATTATGCAACCGTGGTCTACTGCAATCTGATCCGCAGAACCTATAAGGATGTGCCCATCCTCATCGGCGGCATTGAGGCGAGCCTTCGCCGGCTTTCTCACTATGATTACTGGTCTGAATCCATGAAGCGATCCATCCTGCTGGACAGCCAGGCAGATATTCTGATGTACGGCATGGGCGAAAAATCCATCGTAGAGCTGGCAGATGCCTTAAATTCCGGCATGGAAGCCAAGGATATCACCTGGATCGACGGCACCGTGTTCAAGACCTCCCAGCTGGACGAGAGTCTGCCCACCATCGTTCTTCCCTCCTACGATGAACTGAAGGAGAGCAAACGCAAGTATGCCGAATCCTTTAAAATCCAGTACGGCAACTGCGACCCCTTTACCGCAAAGCGTCTGGCAGAGCCCTTCGGTGATAAATTTGTGGTCCAGAATCCGCCCCAGAAGCCTCTGACCACCGAGGAAATGGACGCGGTGTACGATCTTCCCTATGAGCGGACCTGGCATCCCAGCTATGCAGCCAAGGGCGGTGTACCTGCCATTGAGGAAGTGAAATTCAGCCTGGTTTCCAACCGGGGCTGCTTCGGTGCCTGCTCCTTCTGTGCGCTGACCTTCCACCAGGGCCGGATCATCCAGACCCGGAGCCATGAATCCATCCTCAAAGAAGCGGAGCTCATGGTCAAGGATAAGGATTTCAAGGGCTACATCCACGATGTGGGCGGCCCCACTGCCAATTTCCGCCACCCTGCCTGCGAAAAGCAGCTGACGAAGGGTGCCTGCGGCGGCCGGCAGTGCCTGTACCCCACCCCCTGCAAAAATATGAAGGCCGACCACTCGGACTATATTTCCCTGCTGCGCAAGCTCCGGAAAATTCCCGGTGTGAAAAAGGTCTTTGTCCGCAGCGGCATCCGGTTTGACTACCTGCTGGCTGACAAGAAGGACACCTTCTTCAAGGAACTGGTCCAGTTCCACATCTCCGGTCAGCTGAAGGTTGCCCCGGAGCATGTATCCGATGCGGTTCTTTCCCGGATGGGAAAACCGAAAAACGCGGTCTACAACAAGTTTGTGGAGAAATATTACGCGCTGAACAAGCAGTACGGCATGAATCAGTTCCTGGTTCCCTATCTCATGTCCAGCCACCCCGGCTCCACCATGAAGGAGGCTGTGGAACTGGCGGAATATATCCGGGACATGGGTTATAACCCGGAGCAGGTCCAGGACTTCTATCCCACCCCCTCCACCCTGTCCACGGTCATGTACTATACCGGTCTTGATCCCAGAACCATGGAGAAGGTCTATGTACCCACGGACCCTCATGAAAAGGCCATGCAGCGGGCGTTGATCCAGTACCGCAATCCCAAGAATTACTATCTGGTCCGGGAGGCACTCATTGCCGCCCACCGGGAGGATCTCATCGGCTCCGGCCCCAAATGCCTGATCCGGGCGGTTCCTCCCAGACCTTCCAAGGTCACCGCGCCCCCGCCCAAGCTTCCCTCCAAGGGTAAAAAGGCCCCTGCCAAGACTGCAGCAAAGAATGTTCCCGCCAAGGGACGGACCAAAAGAAAGTGAGGCTCCATATGAATACTTTTGAAACCATTTCCGGAAGATTTAGCTACCGGGGTGCCTATCAAAATGCCCCCGTACCCAGAGAGCATCTGAAAATGATTCTCCAGGCAGGACTGGATGCCCCCTCTGGCTGCAACAAGCAGACAACTTCTCTGATTGCCGTGGATGATCCGGCAATTTTGTCCCAGTTAAGCAGCATCATCAACGCCACCACTGCAAAAACCTGCACAGCTATGATCTGCGTGCTGACCCAGCGGATCATCGCCTATGAAGACCGCACCTTCAACATTCAGGACTACTCTGCCGCCATCGAGAACATGCTCCTGGCCATTCATGATCTGGGCTATGCCAGCTGCTGGTATGAAGGCCGGGCCACCGGTCCCGATAAAATCGGTTACCGGATGCAGCAGGTTCTGGGCGTTCCGGAGGATTATGAGCTGGTCTGCTTCCTGCCCATCGGTATTCCCGCAGGCCCTGTTAAGCGGGTTGATAAGAAGGCCTTTGAAGACCGGGCCTGGTTCAACGGATTTGGCAAAACAGAGTGATATTCTGTGGTGCAACCCAATGTTGCGCCATAGTTGGTGGTGGCAACTGCGCGTTTTTTGTATCATATGGTCATCCACAATTTGAAAGGAGATGTACACATACGTATGCTAAAAGCCAACATTATAGGAATCTTTGTTCTTCTCTTTGTCCTTTTCATCTACGGGTGCCTGATCTACTTGTTAATCCTTATCATCAAATCGTTACGGAAGTATCTGCGCTCCGGTGAAATCCGCAAAGAGCAAAGACTGGTCTGCCAGTCCCTGGGTGAGGCTCTGAAAGATCACCGCATCCGCTGCAAGATGACCCAGGAATTTGTGGCAGAACACCTAGGTGTCAGCCGTCAGGCGGTAAGCAAATGGGAAAGCGGGGCATCGGACCCTTCCACCTCCAATCTGCTGGCTCTGGCAAAGCTCTACGGCATCAGCGCGGAGGAGCTGCTGCGCAGCATCAAACAGTAACCACCGCCCCCATCCGAAAGATGGGGGCATGATTTTATCCCGGGAGCCATAGAATGTTCCATACTACGATGCAGAGGTGGAACATATGGAAAATCAGATCACACTTCGGGGAAGCTTGCTGGCGCTCCCCCATTATTCCCACGAAAACCACGGAAAGAAATTCTACCGTTTTACTTTGGAGGTGCCCAGACTTTCCGGCACCGTTGACCTGCTTCCGGTGGTGGCAGAGGAACGGATTTTAAATCAGCTGGACCTGTCCGGCGGGGAAATGATCACGGTTTACGGCCAGGTCCGCTCCCACAACGTCCGCACGGAGGGGGTCCGGCATCTGCTGATCTTTGTCTTTGCCCAGTCCATCGTCTGCGAGGACGGCGAGCCGATCAACGAATGCATCATGGAAGGGCCCCTGTGCCGGGAGCCAACTTACCGCAGAACGCCCCTGGGCCGGGAGATCTGCGATGTCATGCTGGCGGTTCCCCGGGGCTACAAGCGGGCGGATTATCTGCCCTGCATCCTCTGGGGCCGGACAGCCGCAGAAGGCGCCCATTGTCATACCCGGGATCTGATCCGGATCTATGGCAGGCTTCAGAGCCGGAACTATACCAAACTGACGGAGGATGGCCCCCAGGAACGGACCGCCTATGAGATCTCTGCCCTGTCAGCCGAATTTCCGGAGCCGGATGATAACTGTGAGTGATAAAATCACTTTCAAACCCGGAGATTCTGTGGTAGAATGATAAAAAAGAGATCAAGGAGGTTCCTCCGTGAAAGAGAAAGTAAATGCCATTATCGATATTCTCAAGGACCGATATGCCGATGCCCCCTGTGCACTCCACTATGACAAGGACTATGAGCTGATGATTGCGGTGCGGCTGTCCGCCCAGTGCACCGATGCACGGGTGAATCTGGTGACTCCGGCCCTGTTTGAAAAATACCCCACTCTGGAAGCCATGGCAGCGGCGGACATCGAAGATGTGGAAAAACTGGTCCATTCCTGCGGCTTCTATAAGCATAAGGCAAGAGATATCGTGCTCGGCTGTCAGATGCTGCTGACAGATTTCGGCGGCAAGGTGCCGGGCACCATGGAAGAACTGCTGCGGATCCCCGGTGTGGGCCGGAAGACCGCCAACCTGCTTCTGGGCGATCTGTACGGTGTCCCCGGCAGTGTGGTCTGCGACACCCACTGTATCCGCATCTGCGGCCGGCTGGGCCTGTCCCAGGGCAAGGAGCCGGAAAAGGTAGAAAAGCAGCTGCGCGCCATTCTGCCCCCGGAGGAAAGCTCCGACTTCTGCCACCGGATCGTTCTCTTCGGTCGGGACTGCTGCTCCGCTCAGCGGCCTAAGTGCAGCGAGTGCCCCTTAACCATGTTCTGTAAGGAATTCAATCCCTAAGGTTCTCATCCCCCTGTGTCTGCATAGACTGTGGACAAGGGGGGATTTTCTTTGCCCAAAAAACTTCCGATCTTTTATTCCGCGCTGATGCTCACAGGGGTGAACCTGCTGCTGCGGTTCGTTGGGACAAGCTTTCAGGTTTATTTATCCGGCAGGATCGGTGCTGCCGGTATCGGTCTGCTGCAGCTTGTAATGAGTGTGGGGACACTTGCCATGGTTGCAGGCATTGGCGGCATCCGCACCGCTACCATGTATCTGACCGCCGAAGAATTGGGAAAAAAGCGGCCGCAGAACGTTGTCTGGGTGCTATCCGGGTGTTTTTTGTACAGCATTCTTTTCAGTGGCAGTATTGCATATCTTCTTTACAGCTTATCCCCCTGGATTGCTGAAAACTGGATCGGGGATCTCCGGACGGTGGGTTCCCTTCAGCTCTATGCAGCCTTTCTTCCGGTCAGTTGTCTGTGTGCTGTGATGACCGGGTATTTCACCGCCGCCAACCGGATCGGTACTCTGGCGGCTGTGGAGGTTGCAGAGCAGGCACTGTCCATGTTTATCACCATGGCAGCCCTGTTTCTATGGGCCGGAACCGATCCCACCAGAGCCTGTCTTTGTGTGATTCTGGGCAGCTCCATGGGTGCCTGTCTGACGCTGCTATGCCTGATCATCCTCAGACTCCGGGAGAAGGCAGCCTGGGGCAACCGGATTCCCGTTGCGGGAAGGTTGCTGCAAACGGCGCTGCCCCTGGCGGTTGCGGACGATCTGAAATCCGGCATCAACACCCTGGAAAGTCTGATGGTACCCAAGCGGCTGGCAAGGAACCTGACCGTGGATAATCCCCTTGCAGCCTTCGGTCTGGTCAGCGGCATGGTTTTCCCGGTGATCATGTTCCCGGCGGCTATTCTCTTTGGACTGGCGGATCTGCTGATCCCGGAGCTTGCCCGGTGCAATGCCGCCGGCAGCCGGCAGCGGATTCACTATCTGGTCCGAAAGAGTCTGCTGGTGGGCCTGATCTATGGAATCTTCTTCGGCGGGATGCTTTATCTTCTGTCGGATGAGCTGTGCCTGTGGCTTTACGGGGACCTGGCGGCCGCCCCTCATCTCCGGGGCTATTCCCTGCTGATTCCCATGCTCTACTGCGACTGTCTGACTGACGCCATGGTAAAAGGACTGGGCCAGCAAAGCGCAAGCGTTCGCTATAATATTTTCACTTCATCGCTGGATGTGCTGTTTCTGTATCTGCTGCTTCCCAAATACGCGATGGCCGGTTATTTCTTCAGTTTCTTTCTGACCCATCTGATCAACTTCATCCTCAGTCTGCGCCGTCTGCTGCGTATAACCGTAAAGCGGATTCCCTTCCATATCCCGGTCCTTTCTGCCGCATCTGTGCTTTTTGCGGTATGGGCCGCATCCTTTGTTTCCGTCGCTGTGTTCCGCTGCATCTGCTTTGTGCTGATTCTGGGGTGCCTGCTGTTTCTGTTCCGGATTCTGACTTTGGCGGATGTCAGATGGCTCAAGTGCCTGATATACAAAAAATGACCCTCCGAAACGGAGGGTCATTTCCATATTCTTTACAGGGCCTTCAGTACTTCCAGCAGGAATTTCCAGGTCCGCTCTGTGGAGAGAATCTCCAGCTTCTCGCGGCTGGTGTGGATATCATGCATCTGGGGTCCGATGGACACACAGTCCAGACCCGGCAGCTTCTCGCTGAGCAGGCCGCATTCCAGGCCCGCATGGATAGCAACCACCTTGGGCTCCTTGCCGAACATTTCGGTGTAGATACTGACCATCTTTTCCCGCAATGCAGAATCCGTCTTGTACTCCCAGGCAGGGTACTCACCCATCTGGGAATAGCCGGCATCATAGAAAGCCGACAGATCACGCAGCTTCTGCAGCAGTTCCTCTTTCTCGGAATTGACACTGCTGCGCACCGAGAAGGTCAGGCTCATGCCATTGCCCAGCTTGGCAATACCAAGGTTCAGACTAGTCTGAACCAGACCGGGAATGTCGTTGCTCATTTTCTGAACGCCATTGGGGCAGGCGCACAGCAGACCAATGACCTTGGAGGTCAGCTCCGTGGTCAGCGCATTGCCGCCCAGAGCATCCACATCGAAGGCCTGGACCGTTGCTTCGGGCTCGTCGTACTGCTCCCGGACTTCCGCCTGGAGCTGCTCGGCAATGCCGTTGATCCGCTCCAGACCGATACCCATGGCCACCAGGTTAGCCTGGCAGCTGCGGGGGATGGCATTATCCTTGGAGCCGCCGGTAAAGGAAGTCAGACACAGGGGCATCAGCGCCTGGATTCTGCTCATAAATTCGCCCATGATTTTGTTTGCATTGGCCCGGTTCTGGTTGATCTCCACACCGGAATGACCGCCCTTCAGCCCGTCCACCACCAGCCGGATGCAGGGGCCGTAGACGCTCCGCCGTTCTTCCGGCAGATTGATGGTAGCCCGGGCGCCGCCGGCGCAGGAAACGGTGAAGATGCCTTCATCCTCAGAGTCCAGATTGATGAGGGTTCTGCCCTTCAGCATGGAAAGATCGATGGCAGAAGCACCCAGCATGCCCACCTCTTCATCGGTGGTGATGATCACTTCCAGAGGAGGATGAGGAATGGTGGTATCGTCCAGCAGTGCCAGCGCATAAGCAACGGCAATGCCGTCATCGCCGCCCAGGGTGGTGCCTTTGGCAAAGACACAGCGGCCGTCATGGGTCACATCCAGGCCCTCCACGGCCATATCAATGGGGCAGGATGCATCCTTTTCGCAAACCATATCCATATGACCCTGGAGGATCACAGGCGCATGGTCCTCATAGCCACAGGTGCCTTCCTGGAAAATGATGACGTTATTCACTTCATCCTGAATATATCGTAAGTTTCTGGCCTTGGCAAAGGAAACCAGATAGTCGCTGATCGCTTTCTCGTTCCGGGATCCGTGGGGAATGGAACAGATTTCTTCAAAAAAACCGAATACACTTGCAGGCTCGATTCCTGCCAGCTTGACTGCTTTCATTTGAAACACTCCTTAATCTTGAAGATGAGTCTATTTTACCATAGCTTTCCTCAAAAGTCTATCCCGCATAAATAAACAAAGACCACAGGCGCAAACCTGTGGTCATCTGTTTCAAATGTCCATGAATCAAATCAGGCTCAGAGACAGGGTCAGGACGATCCAGACCAGAGCAATCCACTTGGTGGAGTTGGCCAGAATCTGATCCAGATTGCCATTCTTTGCCTTGCCCATGTAGGTTTCGGAGCCGCCGGCAATGGCACCGGACAGGCCGGCCTTCTTACCGGACTGCATCAGAACCACGATGATCAGAGCCAGGCTTGCAATAGCCTCCAGAACGGTCAGAATGATTTCCAGAACTTCCATATCTTTAACCTCCCTCAGGTCATAAATCTTAAACACCCAGATATTATATCACGGCGAATATCAAATATCAAGGGTTATTGTGGGTTTTTTTGCCGGGAATTCAGCCGATTCTTCATTTTCCGGTAAGAACCGTAAAGAACAATCGCACTGACGATGGAGCAGATGCAGGCAGATGCGGCCAGGGTCACAAAGGGTGCGCCCACCAAAAAACCCATCATCGGATTTCTCATGTCCAGATAGATCACGATCATCAGCGCAATATTCAGAGAAATTGCCAAATTCGGCAGTACTGCATGAAAGAGTTTCATTGTGCATCCTCCTGCGTTAGTGTAGTATCCGTATACAGGCCGCTGTCTGCAATGAAAAGAATATCACCCAGATTTCTGCCGCCCAGATAGGGTCTGCTGTAGAATTCATGCCGGAACAAGTTAAAGCAGCCTGAAAATCTTCAGGACGATGCTTTCTTTAAGTACTTCATCCGATTCCCTCCTCTACCGTCTCTGAAGGAACTTCACGGATCAGCAGAATATCGCCCAGTTTTCTGTCACCGCCGTTGCTCTGTTTGCTGTAACGCTTCTGATTGAATGCCATTACGGCACTGCCGCCGCCATCCAGATTGTAAGCCTTGGCGCATCCAAGCTCCTCAAAAACTGCAGCCAGCTCCGGGATGGACATTCCTTTGGAATAACCCTCCTGTCTGCCGTCCACAACCACAAAGCAATAGTGACCGGGTTCATAGTAACCAATTGCACTTCTGGGGTTGGTGAAGCTGACAGCAGAAGGCATATCATACTTTTCACGGACTTTACCGCTTTCGTCCAGCAGCACCGGGCCAAAGCTCCAGACCTGAATTGCGCCGCGGTTCTTAATATCCTCGATATCGTAACCCTTTTTATCGTATGTTTCGATGGTGCCGTCTTCAAAGAGGGCGCAAATGGAAACATTATTGGTTGTTTCCATATAGACCTCACCGTTTCGCAGCAGGAAACCGCCCTTCTGGTAAGTGATGAAGTCGCCGCTGATGGAAATCAGCGCATCAGACTCCTCATTCATTTCCAGTACATCCTGGGTTCCAAAATATTTGATTTCTCCGTCTGCAGTGTAGGTCGTAAAGTTATCAATGCTGCCAATGTAGATGTCAGCCACATGATAAACCTGTTTTTCTTTTCCCTCGCCTCTGGAAACTGTTTCAATTGTAATGGAAACATTGGGACTTTTATAGCTGTTTTCGGTCCAGACTACTTCTTCGGAGAAATGCTCGGCGAACCTTACCTGCCACTCAGTCAGTTCCCTGGGGGGCTCCGTCACCACCGGAGCTTCTGTAGGCTCTGTGGCCTCTTCGGTAGCAACTTCCGTGGGCATTGGCTCCGTCTGAAAAATAGTAGGCGCTTCCGTCTGGATCACCGGAGGCTCTGTAGCATTCAGCAAAGCCTGCTGACGTTCCATTTCACTCATCATTGCCGGAAGGACATGGTGGAAAAACGCAAAGACAAGCAGGATCACACCGGTCACCAATGCATTGATGATGGCAACGGCCCAGGCAGGAAGGTTTTTCCGATTCCGCACAGGCTTGCTGCTGAATTTACCTGTTCTGTTATTGCGATAACTCAAATTATCATCTCCAGGTATCTACCCCGGCAAAAGCCGGTCTCTCTTATTTCTGAACCCAATTGCCGGTGGCCAGGCAGTTCAGATAGCTTTCAATAAAGGGATCCAGCGCGCCGTCCATAACGGCATTGATCTGGGAAGTTTCGCAGCCTGTGCGGGTATCCTTGACCAGGGTATAGGGCATGAAAACGTAATTGCGGATCTGGCTGCCCCATTCGATCTTCTGCTGGACACCCTTGATGTCGGAAATCTTATCCAGGTGCTCCCGCTCCTTGATCTCCACCAGCTTGCTGCGCAGCATACGCAGACAGTTTTCCTTGTTCTGGAACTGGCTGCGCTCAGTCTGACAGGCAACCACAATACCGGTTGCCTTGTGGATCAGACGCACAGCGGAGGAAGTCTTGTTGATGTGCTGACCGCCGGCACCGGAGGAACGGTACACCTGCATTTCGTAATCTTCGGGACGGATTTCCACATCGTTGGAGTCATCTTCAATATCGGGAATGACTTCAATTGCGGAGAAAGAGGTCTGGCGGCGGCCGTTGGCGTCAAAGGGAGAAACGCGGACCATCCGGTGAACACCGTTCTCACCCTTCAGGAAGCCGTAGGCATTTTCACCTTCCACCAGAATATCCGCGGACTTGATGCCGCCTTCGTCTGCCTCCTGGTAGTCCATAATCTTATAGGTAAAGCCATGCTGC
This sequence comes from Oscillospiraceae bacterium, assembly GCA_015068305.1. Classification (GTDB taxonomy): domain Bacteria; phylum Bacillota; class Clostridia; order Oscillospirales; family Oscillospiraceae; genus Faecousia. The sequence continues at coordinate 3,603 of SVKV01000041.1, read as the reverse complement.
TCCGCCCAGCGGGTGTACATCCGGTAGAGCATGCTGCACCAGTCCTGGGCCTCCAGGCCGCCGGCACCTGCATGGAAGCTCATCATGGCATTGTTCTTATCGTAGTTACCGGTGAGCAGAGTCTCCAGACGGCAGGTTTCCATGTCTGCAGTAAGCTTTGCAAAGCCTTCCTTCAGTTCATCCAGCATGGAATCGTCATCTTCCTCCTCTGCCATTTCGCAGATGGTCATCAGATCATCCCAGCTGGAGCACATATTCTCATAGCGCTCAACCTTGGTCTCAGCCTGCTTGGTCTTAACCACGATCTTCTGGCTCTTTTCAGGATCATCCCAGAAACCGGGAGCCTCCTGCATGGCATGAAGCCGCTCCAGCTCATTGCGCAGACCTTCCAGATTCAGCGATTCTGCCAGACCATCCAGCGCAGGACGGCAGTCATTCAGCTTCTGTTTGTACACATCGAATTCAATATTCATAGACAAATCTCTCATTTCGTCAAAATTACACAGTTCAGTTTATTATAGCCCAAACCGGTAATTATGTAAAGGGGAAAATACATTTTCTTTCAAAAATAAAACAGTGCATCCATTGCCAATTACGGCTCCGGATGCACTGTTAAATTCATTTCCCGCCAATCATCGGCTTACGTTTTTTCAAACGATCAATGCATTAGCATATCATACTGCTCTGCGCTTCTTGAAAAGCAGGCCCAGGCATGCCGCAGCCATCAAAACCGCACCGCCAAATGTATATACGGTGGTACCGATGCCGCCGGTTTCAGGAAGAACAGTGCCGGCAACGTTTTCAACGGTATAAGCTTTTTCAAGCTCATGGCTGGTTTCGTCAACAACTACTTCAAGAGGATCTCTCATCAGATTATAGCCGGCAGGTGCCTTTGTTTCGACCAGGTAATAAGTACCGTAAGCAAGGCCGTAGATATGAACATTACCGTCCGAATCAGACACTGCTTCAGTTACTTTCTCACCGGACATGTCCTGCGTATCATGGAATTCTACCAGGACCATCTTCGCTGCTGTGCCGTCGATGCTGAACTTTTCGATCGTATCATCGTTGAGTTCCTCAACAGTTGCTGCGCGGTAAACACAGAATACAGCACCGGACAGTTTTGCTCCAGTCTCGGAATCCACTTTAATCAGGTTGATACCGCCCGTATGAACTTCGGGAATATCAGACTCAGCCTTGAAGGTAAAGCCGAGAGAGTTTTTGTACTCGATTTCCGCCTGGTTGGGAATCTCGGTAGCCAGTGTTGCATTCGCATTGATCTGGGCATCGAAGTAAACACGGATCCGATACTGGCCAAAGTTGGACTTGCCCAGCTTATCAATTTTCTGCATACCGATGTAGGTTAATTCCACTTCGAAGGAATCAGAGGGCTTACCCTCACCCAAAGAATCCACATCGTTTACATTCAAAATATAATCCGTTGTCTCTTCCAGTTCCAGAAGGATCTCCTTGCCATCCAGAGTTTCAACCTGGACCTTAAGATTACCCTGATAATCGAGCCGATTGTCCAGGGTATCCCGGATCACATATTCCTTGCCGAAAGCAATGTCAGAAGGAATGGTTGCGGAAATGATCCAGGTATGATCCTTATGTGCATCCTCCGTTGCATGGTCGTTACCCAGTTCGATAACGTCCTTTTCAATCTCAACGTTTGCCCGGACCTGGTTCTTGGGCCGCACATGGACCGTATACTCCAGGGATGTACCATCGCTGGAGGTAGCAGGAAGAATTACATAAAACGGTGCCACAGGTGCAACAATAGCAGGATGTGCACGCTCCACCACCAGATATACACCATCAGGCAGGCCATTTTTGGTCAGATTGAGGGATGCCCGGCCATTGGCGTCCGTGGTAATGGAATAAGTTGCAGTGTCGTAGCGAGGGGACGGATTCTTGGAAAGGGTATATCCGCTGCTGAGATATTTGGACATTTCACATTCCAGATAAATATCAAATGTGATGCCCTCCAGCGGTGTTCCGCTGCCGGATGCGGTCTTTGTGATATTCAGAATGCGTTCCGCTTCCGCAATCACTTCCGCATGGACAGGAAGGCGGCTGCTGTCTCTGCCAATCAGGGACTGAGATTCAGTACGGTCACCAACGGTATCAAACAGATAGACATCAGAGCCGGTCTGATAGCCATCGATTGCCAGCTTCACATCACCGTAGGCATCCGATTCCGGAATATTGTTCATGACCAGCGTGTATTCATTTCTGCCGTCCATGGGGACAGTGACAGAGTGGCTGCCCAGAATGGCGCTGATGGTCATGCTATCCGTTCCTGCCATGGTGCCGGTGTTCACCTTGACCGTGACAGAAACGTTGCAGGTAACAGGGTCGCCCTCATTCTCAGGGGTGTTCCGGGTTACAACAGGTGTGGACCAACTGGAAAAAGTATTGTTGGAAACAACGATATGACTCGAAGAGGTGGGTGCCAGATTGATCAGATAGTCAAACACCTTGGAAATATGCTCTTCGATTTTTGCTTCATTCTCTGCAGCTGCATAGCCGCTGACAATTTCTGCATTGCACTCATCGTAATGGGCGGTTCCGCTGGGAGACCATTCGGTATCAATGGTATCGCAGAAATCCGTAAACTGCACGCGTTCTCCATGCGCTGCCTGCCAGATGGCAGCCTGGGTAGCGGCCACAGCTTCACCAACCGTCAGGTCCTCGACACCGGCGGCTGCACCCAATTCAGCAACACTGACACTGGGGAAGCCATTGTTGAAAATGGAACGAAGCAGCCCTGCGGAAGTGGCCGCATAGGTAGAGTCCTCCAGATTCAGTCTTCTGAAATCAGACCCGCTGTTCAAACCAACGTTCAGGTCCGTACAATAGGTAGGAATCACGGCACCGTTCGTGGTATTATACAGTGTAAAAGAGATACTCTGCGTATAATCGGATCTTCCATCAAAGAGATAAGCGGGCCAATAAGGGCTGAAGTACTGCCACTTATGACCGGAATAAGAACCGGCATAATCCAACACATAAGTATCGTTGGGCGCATAGTTTCCGCTTGCAAATGCCGTCCCTGCCATGGCGCACACCAGCATTAATACTGCCATTACCAGACAGACAGACCGTCTCATTATTTTCATAAGGCGAAAGCCTCCTTCCATATTATTACCATATCAGTTTATCATCAAAGCGTTGATTATGTCAACATTTTAAAATTGCTTTTAGACATTTTGTCAAATTTTCACAAAACTTTCCTCCCATACCAATACCATGCTTTCTCTTTACTCAAATCAATCAAATAGTTCCATAATTTTTATATGCAGGATATTGAAATACTGCTTTGGAAATGATATAGTAACTCAACAGATTTATGTACGGAATTCATTCTGCTTTATCTGCAATACAGGAGAATATGTTTGAGGCTCCGGAAAAACGGAGTCGGTTATTTGAGACATATTATAGATTTGCCCCCGTAGCTCACCTGGATAGAGCGTACGCCTCCTAAGGTTACGTTACAACGGTCGCCTACTAAAAACTTCATATAGGATTCAAGTTCGAGTTTCTTCGGGCTTAATCATAAATTTAGCCATGTCGCAATAGCTCAGTTGGATAGAGCACACG
>SVKV01000006.1 GCA_015068305.1 Oscillospiraceae bacterium | reverse complement strand
TCTGTTCGTACTTGGGATGGATACCTTCCTTCATTTCGTTCACCTCTTTCTTATCAAGTAAAAGGGCATAGAAACCCTAAGCAATCTTCAATCGCTCGAATATACTATCACATCTATGCGCAGATTGCAAGCATTATTTTCAGAATTTTTCGTTTATTTCTCTTTTGTTCCTTCTTCTTCCCAAAAGAGGTCGTTGAGTGTCAGACCCAACACCCGGCAGATGCCAATGCACAGCCGGATGGTGGGGTTATAGTCCCCTTTTTCGATGGCATTGATGGTTTGCCGGGAGACACCCAATCTGTCTGCCAGTTCCTGCTGGGAAAGGCCCTTGGCAGCCCTTGCCTGCTTCATGGTGTAGTTCGCACCCATGGCATCACTCCTCTTCCGGCCAAACCAAACGGATCAGATGCATCAGTGCCAGCGCACCCCCGGTGATCCCCAGGAACAGAAAGGCCCAAACACCATCCCCCATTTCCGCCGCAGGAAGGGTCGTATTCGGCTCCAGCTTGACATAGGCCTGGTAGGCTTCGAAATATCTAACCTGAATTCTAAAGTTAAGCAGGTTAGCAACGCTGATGAGTGCATAACCCGCCACTGTCAGCCAGCCCTTGTTTCCAAGGGGTAATGCCACATTTTTGATTAGGCAGTAAATGTGAAAGGCTGTAAGCTGGATTAACGCCACCGCGATCAGCACGCCGGAGGTTCCCAGTGGGAGGGTACCATCAAATTCCAGATACGCATACCCAACCAGACAGACAATCACCGTCACAAAGCCCGCAAACCGGTATCCACGTCCCTGGATCAATTTCTGCCGCTCATCATATTCCTGATTCGGCCACTTCTTTTCGATCCAGGACGCAAGTGCTGCCATTAGGGCCAGCGCTGTCAGAATACCGCAGAACCATAACAGCACATTTCTTGCCGTCATCGGAATCACTCCTTTCTTTTGTCAAATATATCTTACATTAATCTGTCTATTTTTGTCAACTATATTTTACATCCCTCTTCTAAAAAGCACACCCTCCCAGATTGGGAGGGTGCGAAACAATCATTCAAACAGCGCAGGATCAATCTCTCTGTCCCGGTAATAGTATTTCCGGTCATGCTCGCCAACCTGCCGCATCACCCGGCAGGGATTGCCCACGGCCACAACACCGGAAGGAATATCCTTCGTCACAATGCTTCCGGCGCCGATCACCGTATTATCACCGATGGTGACACCGGGCATCACGATGACACCGGCACCCAGCCAGCAGTTTTTGCCGATATGCACCGGCAGATTGTACTGCAGGCCCCGGCTTCTCAGCACCGGGTCGATGGGATGGCCTGCTGTCGCAATGGTCACATTAGGCCCCAGCATGGTGTGATCCCCCACATAGATGTGGGTATCATCCACCAGCGTCAGTCCCGCATTGGCATAGACATTGGCGCCCAGGTGCACATGATGGCCGCCCCAGTTTGCAAAATAGGGAGATTCGATATAACAGTTCTCCCCCACCTCTGCAAAGAGCTTTTTAAGCATCTCTGCCCGCTGCGCCTGGAGCCGCCGGGGTGTCCGGTTGTATTCGTCCATCAGATCCAGATAGCCCAGCTGCTCTTCCATAATGGTGGGGTCATTGGGCCAGTAGATATTCCCGCTGTGGATTTTTTCCCGTTCCGTCATCTTAGAATGCCCAGTTGCCGTTTTCAAAGATGCGAACCACGCTACCGTCGGCGCAGGTGGCATCGATATTCATGGTGTCGCAGCCGATCATGAAGTCCACATGGATCATGGATTCGTTCAGACCCATCTCATGGCACTCGTCCATGGTCCGGTTCTGGAAATCCTTGATGGTATCGGCATAACCGCTGCCCAGAGCCAGATGGCAGGAAGCATTTTCGTCGAACAGGGTGTTGTAGTACAGAATGCCGCTTTCGCAGATGGGGCTTGCCTGGGGCACCAGGGCGCACTCGCCCAGGTATGCCGCGCCTTCGTCCATGGAAACCATATCCTTCAGCTGCTCCTCGCCGACCTCTGCACCCACTTCCACAGCCTTGCCGCCTTCAAAACGGAGCCAGAACTTGTCGATCAGCTGACCCCGGTAGGAAAGAGGCATGGTGGAATGGACGATGCCCTCAGCCAGACCCTTCCTGGGAGAAATGAAGCATTCCTCGGTGGGGATATTGGGGTTAAAGTAGATGCCCTGGAGGCTGGTATCACCGCCGCCGCACCAGCGGCCTTCCTCGATCATGCCAACAGTCAGATCGGTGCCATTGGCAGCGGTATAGTGCAGGGAACGGATGTTCAGATTGTTCAGATAAGCGCAGCGCTTGGCAAGGTCCGCATTGTGGTCATCCCAGGCCTGGATGGGATCCTCAGTAACCCGGGAAGCAGCCAGAATGGACTCCCAGAGCTTCTCCACTGCCTTGCCCTTGGGCAGGCCGGGGAACACTTTCTTAGCCCATGCCACGCCGGGGACAGCAGCGATGCACCACTGCTCCTTGTTCTCCCGGCGATCCCGGTAGGGCTTCAGAATGGGATAGGTTGCCTGGTTTGCCTTGGAAACCTTGGCCATATTGACGCCCTTCAGGCCGTCGGGGTCAGAGGACACCAGATGGATCCGGGCAGGCAGCACCTGGCAGTAGTGCTCCAGCCGGGCCTTTTCCCACTCATAGACGGTGGACATGGTCTTAAGGCTCTTATAGCGGACGTGGGTCTTGGTCAGAGGCTGATAGCTCCACTCCACGATGACCTCCTTGGCCTTGGCCCTGTAGGCCTCCTCCACCACCATCTGAACAAATTCAGGCTGATCCAGGCCCGCATGGACCAGAACGGTCTGGCCCTTCTGGACATTGACACCGGTGCGGACAATAAGCTTTGCGTAATCTCTCAAAACAGACTTTTTCATGTCAGTAACTCCTTTTTCTGAAATCTTCACCATTTTACCAAAAGTTTATCCATGCGTCAATGGTTGTTGCATTATTTGAGAATCTGCACTATAATGAGAGAAATTGTTTTTCAAAGGAAGTTCTGTATATGCACTTTGCGGTTTTGAAAGCAACGGAGGCCAGTGTGCCTGCGCTGGCCGAAATGGCCGGCTGCATCTGGCACAGCTGCACCAAAGAAGAACTGATTGCCGAATTTCACAGCATGCTTCCCAATCCGGAGCGGGGGCTGTTCCTTGCAGTTTCGGATGATGCTCCCGTCGGTTTTGCCCAGTGCGGCCTGCGGCATGACTATGTGGAGGGCACTTCCTCCAGTCCTGTGGGATATCTGGAGGGGATCTATGTGCGGCCTGAATACCGCGGCATGGGCTGCGCCAGGCTGCTGCTTTCTGAATGCGAAAAATGGGCCAAAGACCGGGGTTGCCCGGAATTTGCCAGCGACTGCGAACTGGACAACACCGACAGTCTGGGTTTTCATCTGAACGTCGGCTTTTCCGAAGCAAACCGGATTATCTGCTTTGTTAAGAAACTATAACACTTCCCAGGGAGGTAACCATATGCTCACAAGAGAAGAATTCCAGGCATTACTTGCCAACGGTCCGCTCCTTCTGGACGGCGCCACCGGCTCCAATCTGCAGAAAATGGGCATGCCCAAGGGCTGCTGCACAGAAGAATGGGTGCTGAACAATCCGGAGGCGCTGGTCAAGCTCCAGCGCGCCTATGCGCAAAGCGGTTCCAACATCATCTATGCCCCCACCTTCCAGGCCCAGCCTCTGGCCCTGGAGCGCGTGAATCTGCACCGCCAGTGCGAAGCCATCAACGCCCAGCTGGTGGCATTGAGCCGTTCTGCTGCTCCGGGCAGTCTGATTGCCGGCGATCTGACCACTCTGGCAACCTTCTGCGACAGCTGGGATGAAGCAAATTTTGACCTGTTGGTGGAAAACTACAGCTGCCAGATCCGGGGCCTTCTGGAGGGCGGCGCGGATCTTCTGGTTGCGGAAACGCTGATGTACCCCCAGGAGGCAGAGGCGATTCTTACGGCAGCAGAACTGGAGGGTGCAACCTGTGCCATGTACAGCTTCACCATGCAGCCCGACGGATCTCTGTTCTCCGGCCGGGATGCAGGACCTGTTCTGCGGGAGCTGGAGGAAGCCGGTGCCGCTGCGGTGGGCTTTAACTGCGTGGCTGCCGATATGATGACCCCCTACCTGGTCAGCAAGCTCCGCCGGTACGTCAGAGGCCCTCTGATCTGTAAGCCCAACGCAGGTGTCCCGGTAATCGGCTCCGACGGCATTCCCGTCTATCCTCAGTCTCCGGAGGAATTTGCGCAGATCGTCAAAGATTGCCGCAGCAACGGCGCTTCTGTCCTGGGCGGCTGCTGCGGTACCGGTCCTGAACACATTGCAGCGCTGAAATCGGTACTTTAAAGATCAAAAAAGGCGGCAAATGCCGCCTTTTTTTCATGTATCTTCAAAACAAATATTGTCAAAATTCGACACATCTGATATAATTGCATTGCTATGGAAAGAAGAGTTCATTTTTACGTCAGCCGCAAAAGCGCGCTGACCTGGGTGATGGCCCTTTGCATGGTTTGCTCGGTGGTGGCCCGCATTGCGTTTCCCGGTGTGAAAGGGTCCGGGGACTCGCTGTACGTGTGGAGTCAAATCGTTCTGCCGGTTGCGGCAACCCTGCTGTATATGCTCATCGCCCTCTTTAACGGCAAGGAGATGTTCTACAAGACCGCAATTCCGGTGTGGCTCATGGCCATTTATTCCGGTCTGTGGATCAGCAAAAACATAGAAGGCCGGATGATGGTCTGGCTGTTCTGGATTGCTCTGATCTTCTTTGCCACCCTCTATACGGACATTACCGCCGGAAACCGCAAGCACGGCGTTTTCCTTCTGGTTCCCGTGGTGCTGTCCCCTGTCGCGTTTTTGCTGTATTTTTATCGGGAGCCGCTGCTGCAGCGGAATTTCTCCGCCCTGCTGCCCGCCCTGGCAGACTTTTTGGTGCTGCTGGGTGTGTTTGTGCTGATTTTTGCCCTGCGCATCCACAATGACGGGGAGTATCACCCCACCTGGGGTGACCGCAATGACGGCCGCCGGGTCCGCACCCTGCCCCCCATGGCTCAGATCACCTCCTACTTCCAGGTGGAGCGGAATACCTGCTCCAATCTCTTTGAGGAGTCCTTTGAGATCACCCATGTGGACCGCTACATCCGCCAGAAGCGCCGGGAGGGTCTGACTGACTTCGGCATCACCCATGTGCTGCTGGCAGCCTATGTCCGTGGTGTCGCCAAGTATCCCCAGCTGAACCGGTTTATCTCCGGCCAGAAGGTCTACTCCCGAGGCAACGACATCCAGTACTGCATGGTGGTCAAGAAGGAAATGACCGTGGATTCCCCCGATACTTCCATCAAGGTCCATCTGACCCCTGCCGATACCGCCGTAGATGTTTACCACAAGCTCAATGCCGCTGTGGAGAGCGTCAAAGCCACCCAGGAACTGGATTCCAGCCTGGACAATCTGATCGGATACTTAAATCTGATCCCCAGCGTGGTTCTGAAGTTTACCGTTTGGCTGCTGAAGCTGCTGGACTATTTCGGCCTGCTTCCCAAGTTCCTGGTGGAGCTGAGCCCCTTCCACGGAAGCTTGTTCTTTACCTCCATGGGCAGCCTGGGCATCCGGCCCATCTACCATCATCTGTATGATTTCGGCAATCTTCCCGTATTCGGTGCTTTCGGCATGAAGCGCAAGGCCTACGAAGTCCAGGAGGACGGCAGCGTTGTTCAGAAGAAGTACATCGATGTCAAATTCGTACTGGACGAGCGTATTGTGGACGGCTACTACTATGCCACCTTCTTTAAGTATTACCGAACCCTGATGCGTCATCCCGAACTGCTGGACACCCCCCCCGAAGTAATTGCCCAGGATATTCCCTGATTTATGAAAGATCTGATTATCAAAAATATGAAAGAATCCTGCCCCTGGCAGGATTCTCTTCTGTGGTTTGAAACCATAGACTCCACCAATACCCGGGCCAAGGAACTGGCCTCCCGGGGTGCACCCCACGGCACGGTACTGATTGCGGACCATCAGACAGGCGGCCGGGGCCGCCGGGGCAGGAGTTTTCACTCCCCCGCCGGTACCGGCATCTATCTGAGTGTTATCCTGCGGCCCCACTGTGCGGCCACAGAACTGATGCATCTGACCTGTGCCGCCGCAGTTGCCATGTGCGACGCTGTGGAAACAGCCTGCGGCATCCGCCCCGGCATCAAATGGACCAACGACCTGGTCTGCGGCAGCCGGAAGCTTGCCGGAATTCTCACGGAACTGGGCCTCGCCCCCGGCGGCGGTGTGGATTATGCCATCATCGGCATCGGTCTGAACTGCTGTCAGAGAGAATCGGATTTCCCCGAGGAAATCCGCGGCATCGCCGGCTCCCTGCACAGTGTTCTGGGAACCGAAATCGACCGGTCCGGGGTAGCAGCCGCCATGACGGATGCACTCTGGCGCATGGATCAGACGCTGCTCACCGGCAGGGATGCCCTGATCGCCCAATACCGGAAAGACTGCATCACCCTGGGAAGGCCCGTGAGCATTGTCACCGCCGACGGCTCGGTGCGCCACGGAATTGCCCGGGATATCGACGAAGCGGGTGCACTGATCGTCCGGCTGGACAACGGTTCCCTCGAAACCGTCAATTCCGGAGAAGTCAGCATCCGCGGAATGTACGGTTATGTCTGATTTTCGCGCTTTTCTGTGTATTTTCTTATTGCTTTTTTCCCGTTCTTTGGTTATACTGAATGTGGATATATTTTGAAACCGGAGGAATGACTGATATGAACACCTTTAAGACTGTTGCTAAGATTCTGACTGCTCTGGCCGCCGTTGCCGGTGCCGTTTATCTCATTGCCACCTACGGCGACAAGATCGTTGCCTGGGCCAAGGAACTGCTGGCCAAGTGCCCCTGCAAGTGCAATGTGGATGACTGCGCCGAGTGCGAATGCGAGTGCAAGTGCGAAGAAGGCGAATGCGAGTGCAAGTGCGAATGCACCTGCGAAGAGGCTCCCGCCGAGGAAGCACCTGCTGAAGAAGCTCCCGCCGAAGAAGCTCCTGCCGAAGAGGCTGTGGAAGAAGTTGTCGTCGAAGAGGGCGAGCCCGTAGCTGACGAGGCCGATTTCGCTGAGTAATCATCGCTGATTAAAACCCGGAAGGTTTTACCTTCCGGGTTTCTTTTTATGCAGTTGTGAGGATCTCAATGAGCATCTTCACGCACAGCTCCATATCCTCCACCGGGATATACTCAAATCTGCCGTGGTAGTTTTCACCGCCGGTGCACAGATTGGGGCAAGGAAGTCCTTCGTAGGACAGCCGGGCACCGTCGGTGCCGCCCCGGATGGGAACTTCCTTCGGCTCCATGCCCACAGCACGCATGGCGTTCTTCGCCTTTTCCACAATGTGCATGCAGGGCTCGATGAGCTTTTTCATGTTGAAGTAGCTGTCCTTAAGGGTCAGCTCCATGGTTCCGGCACCGTATTTGGCATTGATGAAGTCCGCAGCCGCGCACATCACAGCCTTCTTTTCCTGGAATTTTTCCATATCATGGTCCCGGATAATCCAGCGCAGGGTGGTCTTTTCCACTTCGCCGGCCATATCCATCAGGTGGATAAAGCCCTCGTAGCCCTCGGTATGCTCGGGCTTCTGATTGGCAGGCAGCAGAGACTGGTACTCCATGGCAATGTACTGGGAGTTGATCATTTTATCCTTGGCAGAGCCGGGATGGATGTTGAGACCGTGGAAAACCGCCATGGCAGAAGCCGCATTGAAGTTTTCGTACTCCAGTTCCCCGATGGTGCCGCCGTCGGCGGTATAGGCATAGTCCGCACCGAAGCCCTTGATGTCAAACAGGTCTGCGCCCCGACCGATCTCCTCATCGGGAGTAAAGCCGATCTTCAGCGTGGCGTGGTTCATCCGGGCAGTCATCAAAAATTCCGCAGCGGCCATGATCTCTGCGATGCCGGCCTTGTCGTCGGCACCCAGCAGGGTGGTTCCGTCGGTGACGATCAGATGCTTGCCATGGTGGCGCTTGAGGCTGGGATAATCGGATTCCCGGAGGAAGATGCCCTTCTCTTCGTTGAGGCAGATATCCTCGCCGGTATATTCTACGATTTTCGCCTTGATATCCGCGCCGGAGGCATCGGGAGAGGTGTCCATATGGGCAATGAGACCGATGGTGGGCAGGTTCGGATCACCGGGGACGGTGCCGTAGACATAGCCGTTTTCATCCATAAAGGCATCGGTAATGCCCATTTCCTGCATTTCCTTCACCAGTTCCGCACCCAGCAGCTTCTGCTTGGCAGAAGAGGGACAGGTCTCGGAAAACTCATCGCTCATGGTATCTAAGGACACATATTTTAAAAACCGTTCGGTTACTGTTTTCATATTCATTTACTCCTTATTATCTTTTCCCCGGAATTTTGTAGGAACAGGGCAGTTCCACCGTGCATTTGCCGCAGACATCGGCGCCGGGATAACGGGCCATGTTTACAAGGCACTGCCGGAGGCATTTGAACCGGTCGAATCCGGCTTCGGTCAGCGCCCCGGCTTCGCAGCGGGCCATGCACAGTCCGCAGGAGCCGTCCCTTTTCCCCAGGCACCGTTCTTCCGTAACCGGCGCATCGGGTTCCAAATCCAAATCGGTAACAATGGAAAAGTACCGTCCCACGGATCCCGCATCGGAAATCAGCATATTGTTCAGGCCGAAGGTTCCGTGGCCGGCAAGATATGCCACATGGCGCTGGGACCAGCGGCTGCGGGGATTGTCCATGCCGATCATACCGGCATCGGAAGGCTCTGCGGCATTTGACCCCAATTCCCTTTGGATGTACACCACCAGCTGTTCATTGATCCAGGAAGCCATCTCATTGGTCACAAGATAGGCATCCGCCCACTGGGGTGAGCTGAGCTCCCCTTCCTGATTGTTCTGTCCCACTTCCGGCAAAAAGGGCAGAAACCAGCTGAGTACATTTTTGGCATCCGGCAGATAATCACGGGGATGGTAGTGGCCCGGGTCAACAATTTCTTTCAGTTGCGAAAAGCCCGGATGATTGGCATCCGCGAAACGGACGATAGGTCTTTTCCAGATGATGGGCAGCGCTCTTTCCCCACAGTAAGCTTCTATGAACGCCCAAATTCTGTCTTCTATTTTCTGACGCATGAGGCACACCTCTTTTGAAAAAGAGCCGCCGCAAAACGCGGCGGCTCTCGCTTTTGAATCAGATTACTTGGCAGCCTTGACCAGCTCAGCGGTATCCTGAGCGATCATCAGCTCTTCGTTGGTGGGAACGACCCAAACCTGAACCTTGGAGTCTTCAGCGGAGATCTTGTGCTCGCCGCGGACAGCATTCAGTTCGGGATCCAGCTTGACACCCAGGAAGCCCAGGTAATCGCAGATGGCAGCGCGGGTAGCAGCGTCGTTCTCGCCGACACCGGCAGTGAAGGTCAGAACATCCAGGCCCTTCAGAGCAGCAGCATAAGCGCCAACGTACTTTGCAACTTCGTAAGCGAACTTGTCCAGAGCCAGCTGGCACTCTTCGTTGCCTTCAGCAGCGCCGTTGCCCAGGTCACGGAAGTCGGAGGAAACGTTGCCGCTGAGGGCCAGCACGCCGGACTTCTTATTGAGCATGTTCAGGCACTCGTCAACGCTCATGCCATACTTGTTGCAGATGAACTGCACGACAGCAGCGTCGATGTCGCCGGAGCGGGTGCCCATGGGAACACCTGCCAGAGGAGTCAGGCCCATGGTGGTATCCTGGCACTTGCCGTTGAGAACTGCGGACATGGAAGAACCGTTGCCCAGATGGCAGTTGACCATCTTGAACTCAGTCTTGCCAACCAGCTCAGCGGTACGCTTTGCAACGTACTTGTGGGAGGTGCCGTGGAAGCCGTAGCGGCGGATGGAGTCGTTCTTGAAGTACTCGGTGGGGATGGCGTAACGGTAAGCCTTGGGGGGCATGGTCATGTGGAAAGCGGTATCGAACACAGCGACCTGGGGAGTGGTGGGCATAACAGTCTGGCAGGCACGGATGCCCATCAGGTTTGCGGGGTTATGCAGGGGGCCCAGGGGGATGCACTTCTCGATGGCTGCAATGACTTCGTCATTGATGATGCAGGAATCGAAGAACTCCATGCCGCCGTGCAGGACGCGGTGGCCGACTGCATCGATTTCCTCAGTGGACTTGATGACGCCGTCAACGGCATCCACCAGGATGTCCAGGGTAGCTGCGATAGCTTCGGAGTGGGTGGGCATGGGGATGTCCTTGACAACCTTCTTGCCGTTTGCATTGTGGTTCAGACGACCGTCAATGCCAATGCGCTCGCACAGGCCCTTAGCGGATACGACACCGGTATCGGGGTCCATCAGCTGGTACTTCAGGGAAGAAGAGCCGGCGTTGATAATCAGAATGTTCATTGGAATCTCCTCCTAAAAAATTTTATTTCATTTTATTTGCTGTTGTGATATGATAGCCATAGCTATTGGTATTATATTTCATTTTTCCCAAATTCTCAAGACCTGAATGGAATTTTTTTGTGAAAAGGAGGGGGAATTTTGAAAACCGTCGGAATTATCTGCGAATATAACCCCCTGCACCTGGGTCACAAGAAACAAATTGATAAAATCCGTCGCCTTTGGGGTGACGATACCGCCATCGTCTGTCTGATGAGCGGCAATTTTGTCCAACGGGGAGCCCCGGCCATTGTGGATAAAAGCATCCGGGCAGAGGCTGCGCTGCGAAGCGGCGCTGACCTGGTCCTGGAGCTGCCCACCGAATACGCTCTTTCTTCCGCCGAAGGCTTTGCCGCAGGGGGTGTCCGGATTTTGGGAGGCTTCTGCGATGGGCTGTGCTTCGGCGCCGAAACCGCGGACAAAAGCGCCCTGACGGATACTGCCCGGGCGCTGCTCAGCGAGGAATTCCGTCCGCTGCTGAAATCGGAACTGGAAACCGGCAGGTCCTTCCCTTCCGCCCGTCAGGCTGCCCTGGGCAAAATGGGTCAGAACAGCGCCATTCTGGAAACACCCAACAACATTCTGGCTGTGGAATACTGCAAAGCCATGCTCGCTCAGAATACGGCCATGGAGCCCCTGCCCATCCACCGGGGCGGCAGCTACCACGAAGAAAATCCCGATAAAGAGAATCCTTCCGCCACGGCGGTCCGGAAACAGATGCTCACGGAAAGGGATTTTAAGTCCCTTGTGCCTGTAAGTGCGCAGGATCTCTTTTCCGGTGCTCCCCTGCACACCCTGGAAGCCGGTGAGCGGGCGGTCCTTGCCCGGCTCCGCACCATGACCGATGCAGAATTCGAGTCCCTCCCCTATGGCAGCGAAGGCCTGTGGCGGAAATTCATGCATGCCTGCCGCTCTGAAGCCACGCTGGAAGCCATCATCGCTGCCACCAAATCCAAGCGCTACACCCGGACCCGGATCGACCGGATGGTCCTGTGTGCATTCCTCGGTCTGACAGCACAGGATCTGTCGGCCCCTGCTCCCTACACCAGAGTGCTGGGCTTTACCGCCCGGGGCCGCACTGTGCTGAAAGAGGCAAGAAAAACCGGAGCCTTCCGCAATGCCGGCGAGGCGGTGGCCACAGAATACGGCGCAAGAGAGCAGCGGATTGGCGATCTCTACGGTCTTTTCTGCACAGACGGTCCGGAAGTTCCCGGCGCAGAAACCCGCCGCCGGG
Organism: Oscillospiraceae bacterium; assembly: GCA_015068305.1. Lineage (GTDB taxonomy): Bacteria > Bacillota > Clostridia > Oscillospirales > Oscillospiraceae > Faecousia. The sequence goes on along the minus strand of SVKV01000006.1, from coordinate 71,837 downwards.
TATGCTATCATAAGGAGTCTTAACTTTGTTTCCAAAACTGAAATGTTCCAACTGTCTCATTCTGATTCTGGGCAGCATCATCCAGGCCTTCGGCATCTATAATATCCATGCTCTGTCCAATGTGACAGAGGGCGGTGCTCTGGGACTGACGCTGCTGCTGCGGCATTGGTTCCATATCTCCCCTGCAGTCAGCAGCCTGGTTCTGAACCTGGCCTGCTATGCGCTGGGCTGGAAAACCCTGGGTAAATCCTTTATCGCATATTCTCTTCTTTCCATCTGCACCTATTCCGCAAGCTACGGCTTTCTGGAGCAGTTTCCGCCTCTGTGGCCGCAGATTGCATTCCATCCTTTTATTGCTGCCGTGGCAGGCGCCCTGTTCATCGGCATCGGAGCCGGTCTTTGTGTCCGGGCCGGCGGTGCCACCGCCGGGGATGATGCCCTGGCCATGAGCTTCAGCCATCTTTTCCGCTGGCCCATTGAACGCATCTATCTGATCTCCGATCTGGCGGTGCTGCTGCTATCTCTAAGCTATATCCCCCTCCGGCGGATCGTCTGGTCCCTGCTGACGGTGATTCTCTCCGGTCAAATCATCGGCCTCATCCAAAAAATATACCCCGAAAAGAAATGAGCGGCTTCCGAAGAAGCCGCTCTTCTGTTTTTCTTACAGATGCAGTACCCGGTCCTTGATTTCCTGGGTTCTGCCCTGGTTCCAGTACTGGGTGCCGATGTAGCCGCAGGTACGCCGGGCCACATTCATCTTGGCCTGATCCGTATTGCCGCAGTTGGGGCATTTCCAGATCAGCTTGCCGTCTTCTTCCCGGATCTGAATCTCACCGTCATAGCCGCAGCACTGGCAGTAGTCGCTCTTGGTGTTCAGCTCCGCATACATGATGTGGTCGTAAATATACTTCATCAGTTCCAGAACCGCATCAATGTTCTGCTGCATATTGGGAACTTCCACATAGCTGATGGCACCGCCGGGAGACAGCTGCTGGAATTCCGCCTCGAAGGCCAGCTTGGTGAAGGCATCGATCTCTTCGGACACATGGACGTGGTAGGAATTGGTGATGTAGCTCTTGTCCGTAATGCCGGGAATGATGCCGAAGCGGTTCTGAAGGCACTTGGCAAATTTGTAGGTGGTGGACTCCAGAGGCGTGCCGTAAAGGGAGAAGTCCATATTGTGCTTGGCTTTCCAGCTCTTGCAGGCATCGTTCATATGCTGCATAACCTTCAGGGCGAAGGGCTTTGCCTCCTCGTCGGTGTGGGATCTGCCAGTCATATACTTGACGCATTCATAAAGGCCTGCATAGCCCAGGCTAATGGTGGAATAGCCGCCGTAGAGAAGCTTGTCGATGGGCTCACCCTTCTCAAGCCGGGCCAACGCACCGTACTGCCACAGAATGGGGGCAGCATCGGACAGGGTTCCCTTCAGCCGCTCATGACGGCACAGCAGTGCCCGGTAGCAAAGGTCCAGCCGCTCATCAAAAATCTTCCAGAACTTGTCCATATCACGGCCGGAGGACAGTGCCACGTCCACCAGATTGATGGTCACAACACCCTGGTTGAAGCGGCCATAGTACTTGGGCTTCCCGTTCTCGTCCACATAGGGGGTCAGGAAGGACCGGCAGCCCATGCAGGTGTAGCAGTGGCCTTCGCCGTTCTTGTCTACCTTCAGTTCCAGCATCTTCTTTTCGGAAATGTAGTCAGGAACCATCCGCTTGGCGGTGCACTCCGCAGCAAGCCGGGTCAGATACCAGTAGGGCGCATCCTCCGTGATATTGTCGGGCTCCAGAACATAGATCAGCTTGGGGAAAGCCGGGGTGATCCACACACCCTTTTCATTCTTAACGCCCTCATAGCGCTGCCGGAGGGTCTCTTCGATGATCAGCGCCAGATCCTTCTTTTCCTGTTCGCTGCGTGCCTCATTCAGATACATGAACACGGTGATGAAGGGAGCCTGGCCGTTGGTGGTCATCAGCGTTACCACCTGGTACTGAATGGTCTGAACGCCCCGGCGGATCTCTTCTCTCAAGCGGTCCTCCACCACAGCGGTAATTTTCTCTTCATCGGCAGAAATACCGAACACGGCCATTTCCTTTTCCACGCTTTTGCGGATCTTCTCCCGGCTGACCTGGACGAAGGGTGCCAGATGGGTCAGGCTGATGGACTGTCCGCCGTACTGGTTGGAGGCCACCTGGGCAATGATCTGGGTGGCGATGTTGCAGGCGGTGGAGAAGGAGTGGGGCTTTTCAATCATGGTGCCGGAAATGACGGTACCGTTCTGAAGCATATCCTCCAGATTCACCAGATCGCAGTTATGCATATGCTGGGCAAAATAGTCGGTGTCATGGAAATGGATGATGCCGGCATCATGGGCGCTGACGATCTCCTGGGGCAGCAGAATGCGGCTGGTGATATCCTTGCTGACCTCGCCTGCCATGTAGTCCCGCTGGACTGCATTGATGGTGGGATTCTTGTTGGCGTTTTCCTGCTTGACTTCCTCATTGTTACATTCAATGAGGCTTAGGATTCGGTCGTCGGTGGTATTGGCCTGCCGGGCCAGAGAGCGGATATAGCGGTAGGTGATATACTCCTTGGCCACCTCGAAGGCACCGTGGGCCATAATGGATTTTTCCACCAGATCCTGAATTTCCTCCACCGTGGGGCTGCGGCCCATCTCCTCACAGGAAATATGCACCCGCTCGGTGATCCGCTGGATCTGCAGGGGCGTCATGCGATATTTTTCCTCAGCAGCATTGTTGGCCTTGGTGATGGCGGTCTCGATTTTCTGAATATCAAAGGCGACTTCTGCGCCGTTTCTTTTTATAATTTTCATACAGGGTTTCCTCCTTTGTGCGTGGGCAGATCAGCTTGCGTGCAGGGACATTATACTATATCTTGTGTCATTGTCAATAGTATAACCACCAAATATTGTTTTTTATGTGACAAAGTCACACAACGCCTTCTTTTGGAACAAAATGAAGTTTTTACCATAACCAACAAAAAGTTAGGATTTCTCTCCCTGCCGGAAAAAGGGGTTTGAAATAGAAGGCCAATTGTAGTATAATGTCAGAAAAGCCCCACCATACCGGGATTATCCTTTTCATCATAAATATAAGGAGTACATATCATGAAAGCAAGCTTTGGCATTCTGCCCGACGGTACACAGGCAAATCTTTACACCATCACCGGCGGCGGCATTACCGCAACGGTCACGGACTTCGGTGCCCATCTGGTATCCGTTCTGGTGCCGGACAGGGACGGAAATGTTTCCGACGTTGTGCTGGGATTTGATGATGCCAACGGCTACCGCACCGGCAACGGCGGCTATCTGGGTGCAACTGTTGGCCGTAACGCCAACCGGATCAAGGGTGCTTCCTTTATGATCGACGATGTCAGGATCCGTCTGACCCCCAACGAAGGAGAAAACAGTCTCCACAGCGGCCCCAACGGCTTCCACCTGAGAATGTGGGAACTGGTGCGGCAGCGGGAGAATCTGGTGACGCTGCATCTGCTGAGCCCCCAGGGCGACCAGGGCTTCCCCGGCAAGGCCGATATTTATGTGACTTATGCCCTGGAAAAAGGCGGTCAGCTGAAGATCATCTATGACGGCGTCTGCGACCGGGATACGGTGCTGAATCTGACCAACCACAGCTACTTCAATCTGGCAGGACAGGAAAAGACCGATGCTGCCATGGGTCAGGAGCTGATCATCCCCGGCCGGTTCTTTAACCCCGACGATGCGGAGAACATCCCCACCGGCGAGCTCAGAAGCGTGGAGGGAACTCCCATGGATTTCCGCATTCCCAAGGCCATCGGCCGGGATATCAATACCCCCTATGAGCCTCTGGAATTCCAGGGCGGCTATGACCACAACTGGGAAGTGTTCTGCACCCCCTGTGCCATTCTCCGGGATCCCGACTCCGGTCGGGAGATGGCAGTCTCCACCGATTGCCCGGGTATCCAGTTCTATGCCGGCAATTTCCTCAATGAAACCGGTAAGGGCGGCATCCCCTATGGCTACCGCCAGGGTGTTGCCCTGGAGACCCAGTTCTATCCCGATTCCGTCCACCATCCCGAGTGGCCCCAGCCCTTTGTCAAGGCCGGCCAGCATTACCACAGCGAAACCACCTATAAATTCAGCTGGTAAGATAGAAGGCAGCCGCGATTGCGGCTGCTTTTTTGACACCTCCGGGAACTTCCCGCATAAAATGGCCTGTAAGCATTTTGCTTATCCCAAAAATGCATGGGAGGTATCCATATGTCCGAGCAATGTCTGGACACTCTGCGCTGCGATCCTTCGGACCTGCGCCAGGCCATGTCCATCCACACCCGAAAAATCACAGACTCCTGCCGGGACAAAGACTGTATTGAAGATCTGCGGGTTTACTTAACTGCCACCTCACAGACGGTTCTGAATTCGGCAACCGGTGCAAAGGTCCGCTCTGCGGAGCTTCTGTATACCGACATTGAAGTAGAGCCTGTGGCCTTTGACGGCCGCCATTACTGCATCGATATCACCTTCTACTACCGGATTCTGGCAGATGCGGTCACCGGTGGTGTCCGCAGCACGCCGATTTCCGGTCTTGCTGTGTTCTCGAAACGGGCCGTTTTGTGCGGAGAGGACAGCAGCGCCCACATTTTCAGAAGCGATACACGCCTGGGTGAAACGGATGGCATGGCACGGTTTTACGCCAACCTTCCGGTTGCTGTGGTGGAGGTTCTGGATCCGATGATCCTCAGCTCCAGAGCCGTGGATGTCTGCGCCTGTGCCGATCAGAATGTGGTTCAGATTCCTGCCTTCATCGCTGCCATGTTTGATGAGGCACTGGTGCTCACTCCGGAAAACCGCCGTCTTTTTGTGACACTGGGCCAGTTTTCCATCGTCCGGCTGGAGCGGGATGCCCAGCTGATCGTACCGGTTCTGGATTATGCCATTCCCACAAGGGAATGCTGCGATTCTCCCGGCGGCTGCGCCGAAGACCCCTGCGAGATGTTCAGCCGGATCCCCTTCCCCACCGACCAGTTCACCCCCACAGGCTGTGACAGCAATTGCAATAGCTGCTCCAACAACTGATCTGCATCCGCCGGAGAAATCCGGCGGATTTTTTCTTGACTTTTTGATATCATTGCGATATCATTTCAATAGAAGATATTACCAATCAAGGAGGTAACAACCATGGAAGAAAAAATCATCAGTACAAGAAAGAACGGCATGGCCATGATGCTGCTGCTCATTGCCGCCACCCTGGCATCTGCCGCAGGATTCGCAGGAAGTATCTTTCTGATTGAAGGAAGTTCCCCTGTGTTCGGCACGATTCTGCTGATCCTGTGCGTGGTGGCATTCTTCGGATCCCTGATCGCCATGGGCGGACTGAAGGTGCTCAAGCCCCAGGAAGCACTGGTTCTGACCCTCTTCGGCAACTATCTGGGCACGCTGAAGGGCGAGGGCTTCTATTGGGTCAATCCCTTTGCCACCGCCGTCAACCCCGCTGCAAACACGGTGCTGAACCAGAGCGGCGATGTCAAAACCGGCGCAGCCCAGGCTGCTGCCATGGGCATGAAGATGAGTCTGAAGATCATGACCCTCAGCAACAACAAGCAGAAGATCAACGACTGTCTGGGCAATCCCGTGGAGATCGGCATTGCCGTCATGTGGCGCATTGTGGATACTGCCAAAGCAGCCTTCAATGTGGATAACTACAAGGCATTCCTCTCCCTGCAGTGCGACAGCGCCCTGCGCAACATTGTCCGCCTCTATCCCTACGACTCCGCCCCCGATGTGGACACCACCGGCGACGGCGTTGCCGATGACGGCAGCCTCCGGGGTTCCTCCGAGGTGGTGGCAAACCGCATCAAAAACGAGATCCAGGCCCGGGTAGCGGACGCCGGCCTTGAGATCGTGGATGCCCGGATCACTTACCTTGCCTATGCCCCCGAGATCGCCGCAGCCATGCTCCAGCGGCAGCAGGCAGCAGCCGTTGTGGACGCCCGGAAGCTGATTGTGGAAGGCGCCGTGGGTATGGTGGAGATGGCTCTGGAGCGGCTAAACGAAGGCGGCTGCGTGGAACTGGACGAGGAGCGGAAGGCTGCCATGGTCAGCAATCTGCTGGTGGTTCTGTGCGGCAACAAGGACGCCCAGCCCATCGTCAACTCCGGATCTCTGTATTAAGCCATGGCAGCACCGAAAAGACAGGAAGGCCAGCTGAAGCTGGCCCCGGAGAAAGAAAAAAAGCAGGTTCCCCTGCGTTTATCCCCCAAACTTTACAATGCCATCGCCGCCTGGGCAGAGGACGATTTCAGAAGTGTCAACGGCCAGATCGAGTATTTGCTGACGGAATGCGTCAAGCAGCGGCGTAAAAACGGCGGTTATGTATCCGACGAACTGGACAAACCCTTCGAACTGGACTTTCTGAAGGAGGAATGACCTATGACGCCGGAACAAATTCTGGAATTTCTTCCAAAGCTATTCTGGATTGCTATGATCCCCGCCATTGGTTTTGGCATCATCCGCTTCATCGTCCTGGAATACCGGACCCACAAAAACAGCAACGCACCGGTATTCACAGACCATGCAACCGTCTTTATTAAGCACCCGGAAACAGATGCCCCCTATCTGGGCCGCGGATACAGTTATGTTTATTACATCACTTTCCACACCGATTTTGGCGAATCGGTCAGGCTTTACATGAACCGGGACGATTTTTATACCCTCAGCGAAGGCGATACCGGCATGCTCACCTGGCAGGGTGAAAAATTCTGGAAATTCATCCCGGGCAAAAAGGAGGAATAGCATATGGCATACGAATATCATAAGAAGAATTTCTTTCTGAACGAGATGTTCCCCGGACAGTTTGATACCATTCCCCACATCATCATCTGGGCTATTGTTTATTTCATTGATGTGGCAGCTGTTTTCGCCGTTGCCCATCTGCTGGGTCTTCCCCTGCCCGGCAAAGTCGGACTGATGCTGTATCTGGTTGCCGCATTCGCTCTTTTCTGTCTGGAATCCTGGATCTATCACAAAATCAGACAATAAAAAACCACCGCCGTTCCGGAGTTCGGAACGGCGGTACTGCTTTTCATATTAATAGAAGTTGCTCTTCATAATGCGTCTTCTGGCGATATTGATGGGACCCTCCTGCATGTGGTTGATCCAGGCAAGGCTCTTGCCGCAGCCGTAGGCTGTGCAGGAGTCGGGATCGTCGGCCACGGTGCAGTTGATGCCGGTGCGCTCCATCAGCAGCGCATCAAAGCCATAGAGCTGGCTGCAGCCGCCGGTGAGGGTGATGCCGGTCTCGGAAATATCGCTGACAAGCTCCGGGCTGGTCTGCTCCAGAACGGCCAGAACCTCCTCAGCAATGATCCGGGCAGGACGGCGCAGCACTTCGAAAATTTCCGTGGAGGTCAGGGTGATGGTTCTGGGCATACCGGTCTTGGTGTCTCGGCCCTTGACATTCATGGTAATCTCTTCGCCGCCGGGATAAACACGGCCCAGCTGATTCTTGACGCTTTCTGCGGTGACTTCACCGATGGCAACGCCATGCTGACGGCGGGTATGCCGTGCAATCAGGTCATCCATATAGTCGCCGGCAATCTTCAGAGAAGAAGAAACCGCCACGCCGTTCATGCTCAGCACCGCAATGTCGGTGGTGCCGGCACCGATATCCACCACCATGTGACCCTTGGCGCCCTTGATATCCAGACCGGCACCCAGGGCCGCAGCCAGGGGCTCCTCGATCAGGAACACACGGCGGGCACCGGCTTCGATGGCCGCATTGATGACACTGCGCTCTTCCACTTCCGTCACACCGCTGGGCACGCTGATGACCACACGGGGCTTAGGGGTGAAAGCGCCGGACTTGGTTGCGGTTTTGAACATGGCCTGGAGCATCCGGACCGTCATCTCATGGTCGGAGATGATACCGTCCTTCAGCGGGTGCATGGCCACCACGTTGCCGGGGGTACGGCCCAGCATATTACGGGCAGCGGAACCCACCTGCAGAATCTTGCCGGTATTCTTGTCAACCGCAACAACGGAGGGCTCTCTGACAACCAGACCCTTGCCGTCGGCATAAATCAAAACGTTCGCAGTACCCAGGTCCACGCCCAGGTCATTGGTAGAGAAAATAGACATAAATGATCACCTTTTGTCCTGTTTATGATGTAAAGCTGCCGCCACGCAGCCCAAATATACTTCCTTTGCCCCGGCGGTGAGCAGCACCCGGGCGCACTCTCCGGCGGTGGCGCCGGTGGTAACAATGTCATCCAGGAGCAAAATCCGCTTTCCTTCCACAGCTTCCGGAGCCGCAGCCCGGTAAATGCCCAGCACATTGGCCCGGCGTCTGGCAACACCGGAAATCCGGGATTGGGGACGGTTATTGCGCAGTTTTTCCAGGGTGCGAACCGGTACCATCCCCAGCTCTTTTCCCACGGCTTCTGCCAGCAGTTCCACCTGGTCATAACCTCTGGTGAATTTCCGCCACCTGCTGACCGGCACCCAGGTGAGCACATCAATGCCCTCCGGGTATTCCTGCATCAGCTTCATGGCCAGCATTCTTCCGTAAGCCGGCGCATAATGCCGGGCATTGCGGAATTTATACCGGTGCAGACTTTTCCTGATGTTCCCTTTATAATACCAGACCGCAGCCCAACTGTCAAGAAACGGGAACTTTAAGTTATTCTTATCACACATGGGGCTTTCCACCCGGCAGGTGCGGCACAGATCCGTTTCGTCTCTTTTCAGCAGTTTTCCGCACAGGATGCATTTGGGCGGAAACAGCAGTTCCGTTAACAGCTTATGAATCATTCACATTTCCCCTGGAGCCGCAGCTTGAGGCCGGAATAGCGGCGGTTTTTCTTTGCATTTTCCGTCATGACGGCAACCGTCTCTTCCCTGCCCACGATAATCAGCAGTTCCCGGGCCCGGGTGATGGCGGTATAGAGAATGCTCCGGCTGAGTAAGTAAGGCGAGCCATTCCAGGCCGCCAGGATCACCGCCCGGTACTCGCTGCCCTGGCTCTTGTGGACCGTCATGGCATATGCAGGCTCCAGCTCATTGAGCTGGGTATAATCGTAGTCTGCTTCCCGGTCGTCATAGACCACCGTCACGGTTTCCATCTGGGGATCGATCTTTCTGATGATGCCGATATCCCCATTGAAAATACCGGCACCCACGGCGCTGCCGTCACACTTTTTCCACAAAATATCGTAATTATTGCGGATCTGCATCACCCGGTCCCCTTCCCGGAAGGTAAACTCTCCGGACTGGCGCTCCTTTTTATTGGGTGCGGAAGGGTTCAGTGCCTCCTGCAAAAGTGTGTTGAGGCTCCAGGTTCCCACGCCCCCCTTCCGGGTGGGGGTCAGCACCTGGATCTGATCCGAGGGGATACCCATATTCTGAGGAAGGCGCGTGGTGCAAAGATCCCGGATGGTACTGCGCACCGCATCCTCACTCTGGCGGCGCATGAAGAAAAAGTCGCTGGTGACCGATTTCAGTTCCGGCATTTCGCCCCGGTTGACCCGGTGGGCATTCATAACGATGAGGCTCTGCTGAGCCTGGCGGAATACTTCCGTTAAACGGACCGTGGGCAGCACACCGCTGCGAAGCATATCGCTGAAGGGAAATCCGGGACCCACAGGCGGCAGCTGATCCGGGTCACCCACCAGGATGATCCGCTTGTTTGCCGGGATGGCCTGCAACAGACTGTGCAGCAGCTGCACATCCACCATGGACATTTCATCAATGATAATGGCATCGGCTTTCAGTGGATTGCTCTCATCCTTCGCAAAGAACATAAGCCCTGTATTCTGATCGATTCCAGCTTCCAGCAGCCGGTGGATGGTGGAGGCCTCCTCCCCCGTCACTTCCGTCAGCCGCTTGGCCGCTCTTCCGGTGGGGGCAGCCAGCAAGCATTTCAGCTGCATCTGGCCAAACAGCGACAGAATGCCGTTCAGAATGGTGGTCTTACCGGTACCGGGGCCGCCGGTGATGAGCAAAATCCGCTCGGTGGCCGCTGCCCGGATGGCATCCTTCTGCTGCTGGGAATACTCGATTCTGTCTTCTTTCTGGGCCGTGCGGAGCATTCTCTCCAGATTACCCGGAGCGGGGATATGGACGGACGCCGCTTCCAGAAGCCTGCGGGTGCAGTAATTCTCTGCCTCATGAAGCTGGGGCAGATAATCCACCGTAATACCCGCCAGGTGATCCCGGACCAGCCGGTCCGCTTCCATCAGCCGGTTCAGTCCTTCTGTGACGGATGTTCCGTCGATGTTCAGCAGCTGCGCTGTTGCCGCAACCAGCTTGTCCTCCGGCAAAAAGGCGTGGCCTGCGGACAGATTGTAGCGCAGTTCGAAAAGGATACCGGCTTCCACACGCCGGGGATCGTCTCCCGCCACGCCCAGGTCGATGGCAAACCGGTCCACCGCTCCGAAGGGAGCCTCCAGGCCTTCGTCCATCAGCAGGTACGGATCATCGTAAAGAAGATCCACGGTGCTTTCGCCGTATAATTTGTAGGTACGCACAGCCAGCTCCGCCGGCAGGTGATGCATGGTAAAAAACTCCATCAGCTGCCGCATGCCAACGCGCTGATGAAATTCCTCACCGATTTTCAGAGCCTTTTCCCGGGAAATACCGGAAACCTCCGCCAGTCGCTCCGGCTGGCGCTCCATGACGGTCAGCGTTTCATCGCCGAACCGCTCCACGATCCGGGCTGCCATCCGGGGGCCGATGCCCTTGATGATCCGGCTGCCCAGATAGCTTAAAATCTCCATGCTGGTCTGGGGCATCAGCCGTTCCAGAAATTCCGCCTCAAACTGACGTCCGAAGCTGGGATGGTTGCTCCATTTTCCCGTAACCATCAGCCGCTCGCCAGCTGCCGGCAGCGGAATGGTGCCCACCACGGTCACAGCCTGGCCGCCGCCCACATTCAGCCGCAGCACCGCATAGCCGTTATCGTAATTTTCAAACACCACGGCGCTGATGACGCCCTGGATGATTTCCATTTCCTGTTCCATTAACTCTCTCGCTCCGTTATCATTCTGATATACAGTTTACAATATTTCCGGGAAAATGAAAAGTCCTTTTGTGAATTCTTTCCCCGGCTTCGGGTACATTTATGAAAAGACGAGCAAACTATAGTCAACACTCCCAAATTTTAATAAATTTTTTGTTGAAACAGACAAATCGATTTCCTATAATTTTTTATGATTGAATCTTAACTTATTATTCGATATAATAGTTACTGATTAATGGGGGTTCTATGCCCTGTTCACTGATTCTCTCCAGGCTGGAGGCACTATGAAAATACTGAGTCTGATCATATGGGTAACGCAATTTGGCTTTTCCGTGCTGTTTCCCCTATGCCTTTTTATGTATCTGGGCTTCTGGCTGCAGAACCGGTTTGATCTGGGACTGTGGGTAATGATTCTGTGCGGTGTGATCGGTTTTCTGACCAGCATCTCCACCGCAAAGAGCTGTCTGCACTCCCTGCTCAAGGCCCGGGATGAAGCCTCATCCCAGGAAAAGCCCCCCGTGTCGTTCAACGACCACAGCTAATACCCAAAAAGGAATGAAACCATGAAACTACAAAGCGCATCCAAAAAAGAAATCAAACGTATTGCCGTCGGCACCGGCATCTGCGATGTCATCATGATCGCCGTTCTTTTTATTCTGAGCCTGGGCGGCATCGGAACATTCAGCTACAGAGTTTTTGTCGGTGCTTTGGGCGGCTTTATTGTTGCGGTTGCAAATTTCACCGTCATGTGCCTGACCATTCAGAAGGCTGTTGACATCGCGGAGCAAAAGCAGATGAAGGCCTTCATCCAGGGCAGCTACAATGGCCGTCTTCTGCTGCAGGCCGGCTGGATCATCGTTGCGATCCTGGTTCCCCATATCCATGTGGTCGCTGCCGCCGTTCCCCTGCTGTTCCCCAATCTGGTAATTTTTTATCTGCAGAGCAAGGGTAAGCTGGTGGAGCCTAGTGAGCGAAAAAATCCCCCTGCCGACGAGCAGGAAGAGCCCGAAGATCATCTGGGCAGCTTTGAAGTGTAAGTAACACCATATTTATAATGAGGTGAGCGATATATGGATGTATCAATCAATGGCGCAAGAATTATCCATACCTTTGAGAATGTACCCCTCTTCGGTACCGTTCAGATCACCCAGACACTGATCGTGTCCTGGCTGATTCTGATCATCATCTCCGCTCTGGCCATCTGGCTGGGCTCCGGTCTGAAGGTTTCCGGCATTTCCCGGAAGCAGGCTGTGGCGGAAATGGTCTACGGTGCTCTGGTCAACTTTGTCCGGGGCAACATGGGTACGGAGTTTGACCGGTACATTCCCCTGGTCGGCACGATCTTTATCACCAGTTTCTTCTCCAATCTGATCAGCCTGCTGGGCATCTGGAGTCCCACCGCTGACCTGATGACGGAGCTTGCCTGGGGTCTCGTGGTTTTCGTGCTGATCACCTATCATAAGATCAAGGCTTCCGGCCTGGGCGGTTATCTGAAGGGGTTCCTGGATCCCATCTTCATTCTGCTGCCCATCAACATCATGAGTGAGTGCTTCACACCCATTTCCATGGCCTGCCGTCATTTCGGCAACATCCTGTCCGGCACCGTTATCAGCACCCTGATCTATGCCGCTCTGGTCGCTGCCAACAATGCCCTCTTCGGCTTCCTGGGTTCCAGCATGTATGTGGCCCTGGTGGTTCTGGTCATTGGTCTGTGCCCGCTGATCTTCGGCTATCTGAAGAAGAAAAAGGCGCTTCTGATCCCCGGCATCATCATCACTGTTCTGGGTGTGCTGGCAGTCATCACCAATCTGGGTGCCACTTTCCCCTGGCTGACCGTGGGTATTCCCGCCATTCCCAGCCTGTACTTTGACTGGTTCGGCGGCTGCATCCAGGCATTCATCTTCTGCACCCTCACCACTCTCTTCATCAAACAGGCCGCCGGCGACTAACCGCCCGCAGCCATTTGAATAAATGATTTTGTTAATTAATTTTTAGGAGGAAATATTTATGGATCATCAGATTTTGGCAAAAGGCATCGCCCTGGCAGGTTGCGCTATCGGCGCTGGTCTGGCTCTGATTGCAGGTATCGGCCCTGGTATCGGTGAAGGTAACTGTGCTGCCCGTGCCTGTGAAGTCATCGGCCGCAACCCCGAGTGCAAGGGTGATGTCACCAGCAGCATGATTCTGGGTATCGCACTGTCCGAGACCACCGGTATCTACGGCTTTGTTACCGGTCTGCTTCTGATCTTCGTCGCCCCCGGCATGTTCATGAACTACCTGGGCTAATTTACCGCAAGTAGTATTCATCAACAAAACCGGAAGGAGGCAAACAAATGGATCTTTACCAGTCCCTTGTGACGGTAAACCCTGTAACTCTGATTGCGCAGATCTGCAATCTGTTTCTCCAGCTTGCAGTCGTAAAGATCTTCTTCCTGGATAAGATCAAGGCAATTCTGGATCAGCGCCGGGAGGCTGCTGACAAGGAAATCACCGACGCCCAGGCTGCAAAAGCCGAGGCTCTGGTCATCAAGGAAACCTATGAGCAGAACATGAAGGAAGCCAAGGCTCAGGCCAGTTCCATCCTGGAGCGGGCTCAGAAGACCGCAACTGTCCGCAGTGAAGAGATCATCCGCCAGGCCAATGACGAGGCTGTCGCCATCCGTGAAAAGGCCAGCGCTGACATTGCTCAGGAAAAGAAGAAGGCTATCAACGACGCAAAAGACGAGATCGCAGGTCTGTCCCTGGCCATTGCAGGCAAGGTTGTGGGCCGCGAGCTGACCGCTGACGACCAGAAGTCTCTGATCGACAGCTTTATCGACGAATTGGGTGATCAGGTATGACCCAGGTAGGAAATGTTTACGGCGAAGCGCTGTACACCTTAGCGCTGGAGGAGCAGCTCACCGGCAAGCTCCTGGAGGAATTGACCGTTCTTTCCCAGAGCTTCCGTGAAAATCCCGAATTTATTCGCCTGCTTTCCTCCCCCAATTTCCCCAAGCAGGAACGCTGCCAGATCCTTGACGACAGCTTCCGCGGCAAGGTTCACGCCTACGTGCTGAACTTTCTGAAGATTCTCACCGAGAAGGGCTACATGAAGCATTTCTACGACTGCTGCAAGACCTTTGAGGATCTTTACAACCGTGACAACGGCATTCTGCCCGTCACCGCCATCACGGCCATCGCGCTCAGCGAGGAACAGGCGGCAAAGCTGGCAGAAAAGCTCTCCCGGGCGACCGCCAAGCAGATCAAGCTGCACAACCTGGTCGACCCCTCTGTTCTGGGCGGTGTCCGCCTGGATTATGACGGCAAGCGTCTGGATGATACGGTTTCCCACCGCATGGACGCCATCACCAAGGCGCTGAAAGGCACCGTACTCTGATAAGAAAGCAGGGACAGTATGGAATTAAGACCCGAAGAAATAACAAAAATCATTCGTAGTCAGATCAAGAACTACGAAAACAAGATGGAGTCCAGCGAGACCGGCGTCGTCATTCTGGTGGGCGACGGCATCGCCAAGGCCTCCGGTCTGGATCAGTGTATGGCCGGCGAACTGGTGGAATTCCCCAACGGTTCCTACGGCATGGCCCAGAACCTGGAGGAGGATACCGTCTCCATCGTTATCCTGGGTACCGACAACGGTATCAAGGAAGGCGACACGGTCAAGCGCACCGGCCGTGTTGTGTCCGTTCCCGTGGGCGCAAACCTCATTGGCCGCGTTGTGAATGCTCTGGGCGAGCCCATCGACGGCAAGGGCCCCATCGCTGAGGAGGCCTTCCGCCCCATCGAAATGCCCGCTCCCGGCATCATTGACCGTCAGCACGTGGATACCCCCCTGCAGACCGGTATCAAGGCCATCGACTCCATGATTCCCATCGGCCGCGGCCAGCGTGAGCTGATCATCGGCGACCGTCAGACCGGTAAGACCACCATCGCTACCGATACCATCGTTAACCAGAAGGGCAAGGATGTCATCTGTATCTACGTGGCCATCGGTCAGAAGCGCTCCACCGTTGCTCAGGTGGTTGAAAACCTGACCATCGCCGGCGCTATGGACTATACCATCGTGGTCTCCGCCACCGCTTCCGAGCTTGCTCCCATGCAGTACATCGCCCCCTACACCGGCTGCACCATGGGCGAGCATTTCATGCACCAGGGCAAGGATGTTCTGGTCATCTACGACGACCTGAGTAAGCACGCAGTTGCATACCGTGCAATTTCTCTGCTGATCCGCCGTCCCCCCGGACGTGAAGCTTACCCCGGCGACGTCTTCTACCTGCACTCCCGTCTTCTGGAACGTGCAGCCCGTATGTCTGACAAGAAGGGCGGTGGCTCTTTGACCGCTCTGCCCATCATTGAGACCCAGGCCGGCGACGTTTCCGCCTATATTCCCACCAACGTCATCTCCATTACCGACGGCCAGATCTTCCTGGAATCCGAGCTGTTTAACTCCGGTGTTATGCCCGCAGTCAACCCCGGTATCTCCGTTTCCCGTGTCGGCGGTGACGCACAGATCAAGGCCATGAAGAAGGTCGCAGGCAGTCTGAAGCTGCTGTACTCTCAGTACCGCGAGCTGCAGAGCTTTGCACAGTTCGGCTCCGACCTGGATGCCGATACCAAGGCAAGACTTTCTCTGGGTGAGCGCATCGTAGCTGTTCTGAAGCAGAAGAACAATGCTCCTGTGGAAGTTGCCCATCAGGTGTGCATCATCTATGCAGTTACCAAGGGCTATCTGAACGACATCGATGTGGCTCAGATCCCCGAATTCGAGGTTCGGATGCGTGAATTCATGGATAACTCCCATCCCGAGGTCCTGGAGGCCATCCGTACCACCGGCAAGCTGGAAAAGGATACCGAAGAAGGCCTGAAGGCCGCCCTGTCCGAACTGCTGGTCGAGTTTACGAAGTAAGGGAGGGAAATTACCATGGCTGGCGTTTCCACCAAGGAAATCAAAAACCGCATCCGCAGTATGGAATCCACCAAGCAGATCACCAAAGCCATGGAGATGGTCGCTGCTTCCAAACTGCGCCGGGCCCAGGCCCAGGTTGCGAATTCCCGCCCCTATTTTGAAATTCTCCGTTCCACCATCGACGATATTGTGGAAAACAATCTGGACTTCTCCTCCCCCTATCTGAAGGAGCGGACCGGAAACAAGGTCCTTTATATTGTCATTGCCGGTGACCGCGGTCTTGCCGGCGGCTACAACAGCAACATTCTTAAGCTGGTGATGAGTGAGATTCAGGACAAGGATGCAACGGTTCTGCCTCTGGGCAAGAAGGCTGTTGACTACTTCCGTTCCCATAAGGTACCGGTTCTGACCGATTCCTATGCGGAAGCCGCTTCCGTTTCCATCGGCGACTGCTTCTCCATTTCCAAGCAGCTGTGCAAGGCTTTCAAGGCCCAGGAATACGATGAGATCCGGATCGCTTACACCACCTTCGTTTCCGTTCTTTCCCAGACCCCCGCTTCCATGCAGATCCTGCCTCTGGTTTGCGAGGCTTCTGAGGAAAAGAAGACTCCCACTATGATCACCATGTACGAGCCCAATGACGAGGAAGTCTTTGAGGCAATCGTTCCCGAGTATCTGGGCGGTGTTCTCTATGGCGCGCTGTGCGAAAGCCGGGCCTCCGAGCAGGCTGCACGCCGGACTGCCATGGACTCCGCAACCTCCAATGCCGAGGATATGATTGCCGATCTGAGTCTGAAGTTCAACCGGGCCCGTCAGGCTGCCATCACCCAGGAAATCACCGAGATCGTCGCCGGTTCCTAACAGGCGGCAACCAAACAAACACAAGGAGTTGAATCCTATGGCCAAAAATATCGGAACTGTGATCCAGGTTGTGGGTCCTGTTCTTGACATTCGCTTCGATGACGGCTGCCTGCCCGAGCTGCTGTCCGCCATCGAAATCAAAAACGGCGACGCTACAATCGTTGCCGAGGTCGCCCAGCACATCGGCGACAATGTGGCCCGCTGCGTCGCCATGAGCTCCACCGACGGTCTGCAGCGCGGCACCGAGGCTGTGGATACCGGCGCACCCATCAGCGTTCCCGTTGGTGACGAGTGCCTGGGCCGCGTCTTCAACCTGCTGGGTCAGCCCATCGACGAAAAGCCCGCTGCCGAGGGTCAGGAGCGCTGGCCCATCCACCGTCCCGCTCCCTCCTATGAGGAACAGCAGCCCGCCACCGAGATCCTGGAAACCGGCATCAAGGTCATCGACCTGATCTGCCCCTATGCCAAGGGCGGTAAGATCGGTCTGTTCGGCGGTGCAGGTGTCGGTAAGACCGTTCTGATCCAGGAGCTGATCTACAACATCGCCACCGCTCACAATGGCTACTCCGTCTTTACCGGCGTCGGCGAGCGTACCCGTGAGGGTAACGACCTGTACAACGAAATGACCGAGTCCGGTGTTATCTCCAAGACCGCCATGGTCTTCGGCCAGATGAACGAACCCCCAGGAGCACGTATGCGTGTCGGCCTTTCTGGCCTTACCATGGCAGAGTACTTCCGTGATGTGAAGCACCAGGACGTGCTGCTGTTCATCGACAACATCTTCCGTTTCACCCAGGCAGGTTCCGAGGTTTCCGCACTGCTGGGCCGTATGCCCTCCGCCGTCGGCTACCAGCCCACTCTGGCCACCGAAATGGGCGCCCTGCAGGAGCGCATCACCTCCACCAAGAACGGCTCCATCACTTCCGTTCAGGCAGTCTACGTCCCTGCTGACGACCTGACTGACCCCGCTCCCGCCACCACCTTTGCCCACCTGGACGCCACCACCGTTCTGGACCGCGGCATTGCTTCTCTGGGTATCTATCCCGCCGTTGACCCCCTGGACTCCACCTCCCGAATCCTCTCCCCCGACGTGGTCGGTGCAGAGCATTACGATGTCGCCCGTGCCGTGCAGCAGATTCTGCAGCGCTACAAGGAACTGCAGGACATCATCGCCATCATGGGTATGGACGAACTGAGCGAAGAGGACAAGGTCACCGTCAACCGTGCCCGTAAGGTCCAGCGTTTCCTCAGCCAGCCCTTCCATGTTGCCGAGCAGTTCACCGGCTACCAGGGCAAGTATGTTTCCCTGAAGGACACCATCCGTTCCTTCAAGGAAATCATCGAAGGCAAGCACGACGAGATTCCCGAGTCCTACTTCCTGTTCGCCGGTTCCATCGACGAAGTCGTTGCGAAGTTCAAGGGCGGTGAGGGTGCATGACAAGCTTCCCTCTGAAAATCGTCACCGCTGACGGCCTGGTCTACGACGGCACTGCCGAAGAGGTCATCGTCCGCACCATCACCGGTGACATGGCTGTTCTGGCCCGGCACATCAACTGTGTTGCCCCCCTGGGCATGGGCAGAGCCACCATCGTTGCAAACGGCCAGCGGCGCTATGCCGCCTGCATCGGCGGTCTGCTCAGTGTCATCGACGGCAGTGTGAATCTGGTTCCCACCACCTTTGAGTGGGCAGAATCCATCGATGCTGCCAGAGCTGCTGCCTCCCAGCAGCGGGCAGAAGCCATCCTCAGCAAGACCGATGCCTCCGACACGGAGCTGAAGCTGGCCCAGGCAAGACTCCACCGGGCCCTGGTCCGTCAGAGTGTTGCATCCAGCAAATAAGAATTCCCCTCCGGTTCTTCCGAACCGGAGGGTTTTCTTTGAATATTTTCCATAAAAATTCACTTTCCCTCTTGTAAAATCCTCCAATTTGGCTTATACTAAACTATATTTTCAGCAAGAAGAGAGGATCGTATTTATGGAACTCATCACCATGCGCGAGCTGTTTAAGAACACCGCCAAATACGCCGATACCGAGATTGAAATCGGTGGTTGGGTCCGCAATCGCCGGGGCTCCAAGCAGTTTGGCTTCATCATGCTCTCTGACGGTACTTACTTCAGCCCCGTTCAGGTAGTTTATAACGACACCATCGAGAATTTCCAGGAAATCTCCAAAATCAACATCGGTGCTGCACTGATCGTTAAGGGCACGGTCATTCTGACCCCCGAGGCCAAGCAGCCCTTTGAAATCCAGGCCAGGACCGTCACTGTGGAAGGCCCCTCCACCGGTGATTACCCTCTGCAGCCCAAGCGCCATACCATGGAGTTCATGCGCTCCATTCCCCATCTGCGTCCCCGGACCAACACCTTCCAGGCTGTGTTCCGTGTAAGAAGCCTGGCTGCCATAGCCATCCACCAGTTCTTCCAGGAGCGGGACTTCGTCTATGTCCACACGCCCCTGATTACCGGCTCCGACTGCGAGGGTGCCGGCGAGATGTTCCAGGTCACCACCATGGACCTTCAGAACATCCCCATGACTGAGGACGGCAAGGTGGATTTCTCCAAGGATTTCTTCGGCAAGCCCACCAATCTGACCGTCTCCGGCCAGCTCAACGGTGAGACCTTTGCCATGGCTTTCCGCAACATTTACACCTTCGGCCCCACCTTCCGTGCCGAAAACTCCAACACCACCCGCCACGCCGCCGAATTCTGGATGATCGAGCCCGAAATGGCCTTTGCTGATCTGGACGATCTGCTCCGGGTGGAGGAGGATATGCTGAAGTACATCATTTCCTACGTTCTGGAGCATGCTCCCGAGGAAATGAACTTCTTCAACCAGTTTGTTGACAAGGGTCTGCTGGACCGTCTGAACAACATCCTGAGCAACGACTTCGGCCGCATCACCTACACCGATGCAGTGGCTCTGCTGGAAAACCACAACGACCAGTTCGACTATCCCGTCAGCTGGGGCTGCGATCTGCAGACCGAGCATGAGCGTTATCTGACGGAAGTGATCTTCAAGAAGCCCGTCTTCGTCACCGACTACCCCAAGGAGATCAAGGCCTTCTACATGAAGCTGAACCCCGACGGAAAGACCGTTGCTGCTGTGGACTGCCTGGTTCCCGGTGTCGGCGAGATCACCGGCGGCTCTCAGCGTGAGGATAACTATGAGATTCTGAAGGCCCGCATCGAAGAGCTGGGCATGAATCCCGAGGATTACGGCTTCTACATGGATCTGCGCAAGTACGGCTCCTGCCGTCATGCCGGCTTCGGTCTGGGCTTCGAGCGCTGCGTCATGTATCTGACCGGCATCGGCAACATCCGCGATGCAATCCCCTTCCCCCGCACCGTCGGCAACTGCGAGCTGTAAGGTCGGGATGCCCCGACAGGCAATTCGTGCCCGGTGCTGTGGATTTCGGTACTGCCCACCCGCTCGGTAACGATTCATTTGTAATATTTAAGGCGAACCGCATTTCGCGGTTCGCCTTTTCCTATTACTGCTTGGGAGCGCGCTTCCGGGCCAGGTAAATATCCAGCTTTTCCTTGACAGAATCGGGAATCTCCTTTGCCACGGGGCACAGCTTGGCATTGGCCATCCGGTCAGTAAAGGCCACGATGAAGGCAATGTCCTCCACCATCTGCTCACCCTTCATGAGGGCAATGGTATCATAGCTGTTGTGGATGGTTGCGGTATTCTGGGGTGCAATTCTTGCAAAAGACAGGGCCGGCACACCCTTATCCGCAAAGGGCGTAGAGTCAGAGGAGTACACATCCTGCCGAACACTGATGGGGAAGCCCAGCTCGCTGCCCAGATAGCTGATATAATGGACCAGCTTTTCCTCAGCAGAGCAGCAGCCGATGAAACGGCCCATGATGCAGCCGATCATATCCAGGTTAATATTCAGAGCCACATGTTTCAGATTTTCTTCCTTCTCGCAGTAAGCCTTGGCACCCAGCAGACCCCGCTCCTCGCTGCCGCACCAGACAAAGCGCAGACCGTAGCGGTGGGGATGGGTGGTAAAATACTCGGCGATGCCCAGCAGGCCCACGGAGCCGGACATATTGTCGTATGCGCCCTGGGAAAGAGAGGTGGAATCATAGTGTGCGGTCAGCACGATGTACTCGTCGATTTCGCCGGGCATATCCAGCACCACGTTCCGGGAGTTGCCTACATATTCTTCCTGCTTCAGAACGATCTTGGCATTGGTTACGCCCTTGTTGACCAGCTCAATGGCATCCTTGGCATTGATGTTGACACCGGGGATCTTGTTACCCTTGTGGACAAAGGCCCGGAGCTCCCGCTGATCGATGTCCCGGTCGCAGTAGTTTGCATTACCGTCGTAGGTCACAAAGCCCACAGCGCCGTTTTCCAGCAGATCCTGGTACATCCAGTAGCCCATATAGCCGTCGATCATGACGATCTTGCCCTTGCACTGCTTCAGGGCGTAGGGTTCGGTGCTGCGCAGGTAGTAGAAAGGTGCTTCAATTTCTGCGGAGCCTGCATTGAAGTAACCCTTGCAGGTCACGCTGACACCGTCTGCCTCGAAAGAAGCCTCCTGGAGATTGGCCATATCCACAGGGAAATCCTCGATGGCGGCAGTCAAGCCCATCCTGGAGCAGCATTCCTGCAGATACCTAGCAGCCCGAAGCTCTTCCTCCGTACCGCCCATGCGGACATAGGCCGTATCCTCAAAAATCTTCATAATTTCAGTTGCGTTCATCCATGAATCCTCCTAAATAATGTATAGGCCTATGGTAACTCATTTCGGTCTTTTTTGCAAGAACAAATGTCCCAGATGCAGAAGCATCCGGGACACTTTTCATTTGTTCAGCTGCCAGACTGCGTAATTGAGATAGGCAGCAAAGGTCACCCACAGAAAATAGGGCACCTGGAGCCAGGCAGCAATCTTGTCTACTTTGTAAAAAGACAGGATCATCAGCCCGATCAGCACCCAGAGCCCCAGAATCCACAAAAATGAGAAACCGTAGGCACCCATATTGAAGAAGAAAAGGCTCCAGAAGAAATTGAAGATCAGCTGAAACAAAAACAGGGACAGTCCCCGGGCCCGTTCCATGCTTTCCTCCGCCATCCAAACCCTGGCCAGACTGATGCCCATCAGGGCATACAGGATTGTCCAGACGACGGGAAAAAGAACCGCCGGAGGTGTCAGCGCCGATTGGGGCACATTCTGAAAATTTAGGATACCCTCTCTTGTGAGCAGGCCCGCCAGAGCTCCCACCGCTTCCGGAATGAGGATTGCAATGGCATAGACCCGGAATTTTTGATTCTTCATCCGCATCACCTGGAAAAGCTTATGCAGATTGTCCGGGGGGTATGCCAAAAAGGAGTCCTGCTAAGGACTCCTTTTACTAATGTTTTTCCGTTTCCTGCCGCTGCTTCAGTCCATCCCGGTACCGCTTTCCGTCCACCGGAACAGATACCGTTCTTTCCTCCCAGCCGGATACATAGACCGCATTGGCAAGCTGAACCTGCCTCAGGCCGTCCCAGCCGGTCGTAAACAGCGGTTTTCCCCAGAGGATATGATCTGCAAAATTCTGAAAAACAGCCGTATAGGGGTTTACCTGGCCCTCCAGCGTCTCTTCATGGATCACAAAAGGAATCTTCGCAAACTTTTCCGTATTCACCCGGCCGAACAGCTCTGTATCCAGCTCGTTTTCCGCAAAGCTGATCCGGTTTCCCTCCAGCGTCAGCCTGCCTCCGGATCCCCAGATTTCCAGCCGGTTGATGCCCGGAGCCTCACCGGTGGCACTGATGAAGGTACCGTGGAATCCATTGTTATAAAACAGCTGCAGATCGATGGCATCATCCACGGAAAAATCATTGTACCGGCCAAATTCCATGGAGGCATAAACCCTGTCCGGCAAGCCAAAGAACCAGTTCCACATATCCAAAAAATGGGGATTCTGATTGACCATCATGCCGCCGCACTCCCCTGCCCAGCTGCTGCGCCAGCCGGCGGATGCATGGTAGGCAGGACTGCGGTACCAGTCATTGCAGACCCACACCGCCCGGTGGAGCTTGCCCAGAATGCCGCTGTCCAGTTTCTCCTTCACTGCCTTGAAGCCCGGCAGCTGCCGGTTGTTGAAGATCATGGAGAAAGCAATTCCGTGATCGTCGCAATAGCGCACCAGTTCTTCCACTTCCCCGGCATCGGTTCCCGCAGGCTTATCCATGAGGATGTGCTTTCCCAGCTTTGCAAACCGAAGACCCAGGGGAATGTGGCTGGTATGGGGCGTGACGATGATCACCGCGTCATAATCTTCCTGGTGCTGCGCCATATGGTCCGCATCCGTGTAAACCGCAACGCCGGAGAATCGCTCTTTCAGCAGCTTCTGCCCCTCTTCATTCCGGCAGCAGACGCCGGCAAGCATCATCCCCGGTGCCATTCCGGCATAAATCATCTGGGCATAAATCTTTCCCATTCCGCCGAATCCAATCAGCGCCGCCCGAATCTGGTTTCCCATGATCCCACATCCTTTCTGATGAAAGTATAACACAGAAAAACACCCGGCACAAGCCGGGTGTTTTGATTTAACCTTTAGTCAACACAGACGGTTCCGTCTTCCTTGATGGTGACGGACATGCCATCCTTCACATAATCAAGAAAATCATCGCCCAGGGAGTCAATAACAGGCATCTGAACCTCAGGAAGCCAGACAGATGCCAGAATGGAACCTGCGGCAGCGAGAGAGTCGATAGGCTTACTGAACAGCATACAGGCAGGCTGACGGTTCATGGCGCAGGCAGTATACAGCACCAGGCCGCCGGTGGTGGAGCCGATGGTCTGGGGCAGGCACAGGGCGGTGCCCACCATCTGCTTGTTATACAGGTCTGCATTATTCTGGTCACCGCAGGTGGCCTTCTTGTCGCCGAACTGTAGCGCGCCCTGGAAGGATGCCAGGGTATTCAGGCCCCCGTGGGAAACCAGCGCAGGAGCGGTAACCGTACCGGGTGCAACAACTCTTCCTTTGAATTCTTTCATGGCAGATTACACTCCTTTCGTGATCTTTTCCAGAATCTCGGATTCGGTATAGTAACGGGCGGTGGTATAGGTGCGGAGCTTGTTGGAGCAGGTCATGACCGGCATGGCCTTGCACAGGGGGTTATTCATGTACATCAGCGGGCAGATGGAAGACAGGATGATGCCAGTGGCCTCCAGCCGGGCAGCAAATTCGGTCTTTTCAAATTCCTTCTTCACGGCAGGGGCCGCAGTAAAGACAGTGGGAATCTGGACCTTCTTGTTGCCTGCAGCCTTCAGACCTTCCTCAACAGCCACAGTCCAGTCTTTGAGCTGCTGCATGCTCAGATGGGGGCAGCCTACGAAGCAGAGCTTGGGCTTGGCGGCAGGATTCTTCCACATGACGGGATAGTTGTCCTGGACCTTCTGCAGCTCGGCATCGTCGATCACATAGACCTGTGCACCCTCTGCGATGAGGCTCTCGCCCAGTTCTTTTGCTTCGGGGGTCAGATTTGCAATGTGGTACAGGCCCACAGCGCCGTTACTTGCAGTGGCGGCGCCGAAATCCTTCAAATATGCGCAGTTTTCGTCGTTCAGTTCGGTGCCCAGCCACTTTTCCATACCCATCACATAGGGCACATCTTCCATGACCTTCATGCCGATGGCAGAGCCCAGCAGCTGTGCCTCGGGCTTCTTCTCACATTCGACCTTGACGATCCAGGTAGCCTTTCTGCCTTCATCAGTCAGCAGACCGAAATTAGGCACGCAGCCGGCAATGGAGCCCATGATATCCATAATGCCGGAGTTCCGGTTGCACCGGGCACCCAGAACGGAGTTGGCATAAACAACAGCGGAAGATTCTGCCCAGCTGAGGATCTCGCCCTTCTTGGGTTTGTTGCTCACCTGGTCTAAGTAGCAGGTGCAGGTGAAGGCATCCTCATTCATGAGGCCCAGCTCCTTCAGCTGGTCTTCGTAGGAAGCCTGCTTGGTGTACATGATCTTGTTGAAAATGAAGTTCTGCAGGAAATTGGCAGGGACCTTGGGATCCACAGGCCGGGGATCCACGGAAAACTGCTGCTGAGAAACAGCCCCGGCATCGATAAGCTGCTGCATCAGCTCAAACACGGGCTTTAGCATCTTCAGACCGAAGGAGGTCACCAGATGGTTATATTCAGAAGTCACAGGAACCATTTTGTCTGCGCCGAAGGTTTCGCCGTACATCACAAGGGTCTTCATGACCTTTGCCATGGTTTCGCCCTGGGAGCCGTTCAAAATGGCCTGCTGTTCGGGAGTTAAGTACATATGTGAGCATCCTTTCTTATTGATTCGCCGCTTACAGCTTCATGCAGACATCCCAGGCCTGCCAGATAACGGTGCGCAGGTTGCCCACCTTGTCCGCATCGCCGATCACATGAACATGCTTTGCCTTGGGTGCCAGAGGATCGGGCTTGTAGCCGACGGACAGGATCACATTGTCGGATGCGATCTTGTACTGCATGCCGTTCTTGTCCTTGACCAGAACGCCGTCATCCTGGATCTCGCAGACGCTGGTTTCCAGGTGGACGGGAACCTTGTTTGCCTTGAAGAAGTCTCGGAGGAAGCTGGTGTTGGCCAGGCAGATGCCGGGCGTGCAGACCAGATCATCCAGCATCTCCACGATGGTAGGCTTTTTGCCCTGCAGATACAGCTCGTAGGCGATCTCACAGCCGGTCAGGCCGCCGCCGATGATGGTCACATTCTCGCCCACCTCAGCCTTGCCCAGCAGAAAGTCGATGGCCTGGATGCCCTTGTCGAAACCGGGCACGGGGATCCGGTTGGCCTTTGCGCCGGTAGCGATGATCACCTCGTCCGCATTGACCACGGACAGATCCTTGACCTCTGCATTCAGCTTGACTTCAATGGGATACTTTGTCAGTTCCCGCTTGTACCAGGCGATGAGAGCCTTATCCTTTTCCTTGAAGGAGGGTGCTGCCGCTGCAATGAACACACCGCCCAGCTCATTGGTCTTTTCGTACAGCGTCACCTTATGGCCCCGCTTGGCGCAGACCAGAGCGGCCTCCATGCCGCCGATGCCGCCGCCGATGATGGCAATGTTCTTTGCCTTCCTGGCAGGCTTAATGTAGTGCTTCTTGCTCTGCATGGTTTCAGCGTTCAGCGCGCAGCGGGCCAGGCCCATGGTATCGGACAGATCCTGGGTGTTATAGTGACCCTTGGAGGAAGAGAAGTTGAAGCAGCCGCTGTGGCAGCAGATGCAGGGACGGATGTCCTCCATCCGGTCCTCGATGAGCTTGGTGATCCATTCGCCGTCAGCCAGGAACTGGCGGGCAACGCCCATGCCGTCGATCTTGCCCTCTGCGATGGCTGCGGCAGCCACATCCGGCTCCATACGGCCGGCGCAGACCACGGGAATATCCACCACCTGCTTGATGTGTGCCACATCCTCCAGGTTGCAGTTCTGGGGCATATACATGGGCGGATGGGCCCAGTACCAGGAGTCGTAGGTGCCGTTGTCGGCGTTGAGCATATCGTAGCCGGCATCCTGCAGGTATTTGGCTGCCCGCTCGGACTCTTCCATATTACGGCCCATTTCCTTGGCATCCTCACCGGGGACGATACCCTCGGCAAAGCCCTTCAGCTTGGATTCGACGCTGTAGCGCAGGGAAACGGGGAAATCGTCGCCGCAGGCCTCTTTGATGGCATGGACCACTTCAGCTGCGAAGCGGTAGCGGTTTTCGAAGCTTCCGCCGTAGTCGTCGGTGCGCTTGTTGAAGAATTCGATGGCAAACTGATCCAGCAGATAGCCTTCATGGACAGCATGGACTTCCACACCGTCAACACCGGCGTCCTTGCACAGCTTGGCGGTCTTGGCAAAGGCCTCAATGATCTCATGGATCTGCTCCACGGTCATTTCCGGGCAGATGATGTCCGGAGCCCAGCGGTTGGGCTGGGGGCTGGGGCAGGCCAGCTCATGGCTGGTGTCGATGACGGGCTTAACAATGGCCCGGGTAATCTTATTCTTGTGCAGCGGTCCGATCAGCTCGGTGATGGCCCAGGACCGGCCCATGCCGGCGGTCAGCTGCACGAACAGCTTGGCACCGGTCTTATGGATCTCATCCATGAATTCCTTCAGTTCCTCGAACATCTTGGGATTCTGCCAGAGCCACTTGCCCCAGAAGGTATCCCGCAGGGGTGCGATGCCGGGGATGATCAGACCCACGTTGTTATTGGCCCGCTCCAGGAACAGCTTGGCTGCCTCCTTGTCAAAGCCGCAGCCGGTCAGTTCAAACCAGCCGAACAGGGATGTTCCGCCCATGGGACACATGACGATGCGGTTTTTGATCTCCACATTGCCGATCTTCCAGGGGGTAAACAAAGCTTCGTACTTTGCATCCATTTTGTATCCACTCCTTATCTTTTGGTGGTCAATTCAGTATTTCGCTACTGATAGTTTTATTATAGTTCCATGCCGTACCACTGTCAAGATTTTGAAATATGCAACCAAATTTCGCAAAAATCGCCAAAGAAAAACCTTGACAGAAGCGCACCTATGTGCTATCATATCCAAGTGATTGGTGCTCAGCACCCGCGACCGATGGGCCTTTAGCTCAGTTGGTTAGAGCCTCCGGCTCATAACCGGATAGTCCCGGGTTCGAATCCCTGAAGGCCCACCACAAAAAATACGGGCGGCAACGCCCTTTATATTTACATAGGGGTATAGCTCAATTGGTAGAGCGGCGGTCTCCAAAACCGTAGGCTCTGGGTTCAAGTCCTAGTGCCCCTGCCAAAAAACGCCAACCGCATTTGCGGTTGGCGTTTTTTGACGTGGCACGGACTTGAAAGCCCGGCCCCGGCGAAGACGGGGTAACTGACTGTCCGGTGGACAGTCAGTTAGGGCGTGGGAAAGTCCATGAGCATCTGACGGCAGTCGGTATGACTGTTGGCAGATGCTCATTTTTTTAAAAATTCAACACGACTAACAGTCATATTCTTATAATTTGGCATTTCACTGTTCCCGACATCGGATTCCGTTAGAAGGTACCGCACTATGAAAGCACTGATCCGGGATTAATTCTTCTCCCACCGCGCATACTACTGCCGGTGATGATATGAACAACTCCATCTGGGCTGAAATACAGCTCCCCTCTTTTGCGAAACTGCAGCAGGACTTAAATACCGATGTGCTGATTATTGGCGGCGGTCTGGCGGGCATTCTGTGCGCCCATCAGCTCCACCGGGAGGGTGTCAATTATGCGCTGATCGAAGCGGATACGATCATGCATGGCGTTTCCCGGAACACCACCGCCAAAATCACGACCCAGCACGGTCTTGTTTATCACAAGCTGCTGCGCCGCTTCGGTCCGGAGAAGGCCCGGCTTTACTGGCAGGCCAACGAGGATGCACTGACCCGGTACCGGAAGATGTGCCGGTCTGTTGCCTGCGATTTTGAGGTCCGGGATAATTATATCTATGCAACTGCAGACACGGACAGCCCGATGCAGGAGTGGCAGGCCCTGCATCAGCTGGGTATCCCGGCAGAATTCCACAGCCGCCTCCCCCTGCCTCTTCCGGTTTCCGGGGCAGTTTCTTTTCCGAACCAGGCTCAGTTTCATCCGCTGAAATTTGCTGCCGGCATTGCAAAAGAGCTGCGCATTTATGAGCACACGGCAGTCAAAGCATTCGACGGAACCGCAGTCATCACAGACAGCGGCAAAATCTTCCCGGAAAAAATCATTGTTGCCACCCACTTCCCTATTTTCAACAAGCACGGTCTCTATTTTCTGAAACTGTATCAGCGGCGCTCCTACGTCCTGGCGCTGAAAAATGCGCCGCAGCCGGAGGGCATGTATCTGGATGGGGCAACGGACGGTCTTTCCTTCCGCAGTTATGGGGATGTGCTGCTGCTCGGAGGCGGCGGGCACCGGACCGGAAAGCAGGGCGGCTGCTGGGCGGAACTGGAGGCCTTTGCAAAAAAGCACTACCCCCAATCCCGGGAGGTTTGCCGCTGGGCCACCCAGGACTGCATAACGCTGGACGGGATTCCCTATATCGGCCAGTACAGCGCCAATACGCCAAACCTTTTTGTCGCCACCGGCTTCAACAAATGGGGCATGACCGCCTCCATGGTCTCCGCACATCTTTTGGCGGACTTGGTCCAGGGCAGGTCCAATCCCTATGCCGAGCTTTTCTCCCCCTCCAGGACCATCCTGCGGCCCCAGCTGGCGGTTAATGCGGTGGAATCCACGTTCAATCTGCTCACGCCCACAAAGCCCCGGTGCCCCCATCTGGGCTGTGCACTGAAATGGAATCCGGCGGAGCGAAGCTGGGACTGCCCCTGCCACGGCTCCCGGTTCACAGAAGGCGGAAAACTGCTGGAGAATCCGGCAACCGGGGATCTAAAAAACTCCTCCGCCCAAATTCATGAACGGAGGAGTCAATGATCAGCAATATTTATCCCGTCGGGATTTGATTTGATTTCTTAGCGGTACAATGCTATGGTACGCTCCATTGTTTGTCACAATGCATGTCAAGGCAGATTCAATATCCGCATCCTCAATCAGCAAACTCATGCCGCAGCTGAGTTCCCCTTGAATGCTCCTGGGAGCCGGTGCAATGCGGTTTTTCACGCCATGCTTCATTAATAGGTCCCGCAGTGCCAAACCTTGCTCATAGTTGGCAAACATGACGTACCAACGAAGATCCGGATCAGCCATTGAGCAGTTCGATGAAAGCACCGATTCTGGTGCGCAGCTGCTCGGCATCGGTATCGGCATAGTCGGTTTCCAGGCTCAGCACAGGAATTCCGGCTTCCTTCAGTGCAGCAGCAACACCGCGCTTTTCCGTATCATACAGGCAGCAGAACTTCAGGCTGCAGTCGATGACACCGTCGACCTTGTACTCCTTGACCAGCTCCAGGATGTCCTCGATACGGCCGGTGTTGGGGGTAAAGCAGGCGCAATTGGTCTTCATGTAGCGTTCGGACAGAGCCATGAACTGCTCATCCAGCGTGGTCTTGGTCTCATCCACCAGGTTGGTGAAGTAGCGGGTGCCGGTGCACATCTCCTCGCAGACAACAGCACCGCCGCTGGTTTCGATGATGTTATGCAGCTTCCAGTTGGGAACAGCCAGAGGAGTGCCGGTGACCAGAATGCGCTTGGTTCCGGCGGGAACCACAGAAACACCGTCCTTGATTCTCTGCTCCAGCTCGTCTGCCAGACGGTTGCACATCTGAGCGCAGCGGACAGGATCATCAAAGAAGGAAATCTGAGTCATCAGCAGAGCATCACGGCCGGAGATGGGCAGGCACTCGGATTTGCGGCACTCATAAACACGGGCCATGGCCTTGCGGCGCTCGTTGATGATGTGGATGGCCTCGTTCAGCTTCTCCACAGTAATTTCATTGCCGGTGAACTCTTCGACCTTTTTGGCAAAGTCGGCAATTTCTTCCTTCCACTTGACGATATCCTTGGGCCGCTTCATCTGAGGCAGGTCCATGATGTACATGGGAACATCCTCACCCAGGATCTCATAGGCCTTCTTCTTGCCGTCACAGGTAGTCTCACCGACATACATATCCGCAATCCGGAAGAACGGACAGGTCTTGCCCAATCTTGCGCCGACAGATGCCTTCACCAGAGGACAGGTAGCCTTGGGCAAAACAGTCTCGCCGTCGGGAACCCAGAACTGGGAGCCACCGCACAGGCCGGTAACGATACCATTGGCAGCAATGACAACTTCATCAGGAACATAGACGCAGAAAGTGCCAAAGACTTTTCTGCCTGCCTTCTGGGCTTCGATCAGCTCAGCAGGGCGAATGCCATGAACTTCGGAGATGACCAGATCCCAGAAATCCATCGCATTGGGGCGGTTCTCCTGGGACAGGAACACATCACCCACAGCGGTGGGGAGCACCTGACACAGCAGGTCATGGTTTTCCAGATTCATTCCCAGATCCTTCCACATTTCAACATAATTGGCCATATTTATCCTCCTGTATATTTGTTTATTCTGATTGCAGCAAAAGCAAAACTGTGCGAACTACATAGAATTATCATAGCACATCAGTTTCATTTGTACAAATTGACCGTTCCAATAGTTCTGCCGTCATTAGAAAAACAGTCTATAAATGCAGAAAACCCGGGTATGCGCTCGCATACCCGGGTTCAGTATTCCTGATTACTCTTCGTCCTCTTCCACGTCGAATTCCAGAGTCTCGCCGCAGTTGGGGCAAATGATGGAGCCCTCTTCCAGGGTCTCCTCGTCGAAGTTGATCACTTCGCCGCAGACACACTGAACTTCGTAGATGGTGGTGTCCTCGTCGCCGAAGTCGAAGCCTTCCTCGAATTCCTCGTCCTCGTCGTCCCAGTCGAAGTCCTCTTCGTCCTCGTAGTCATCCTCATCTTCGTCCATGATGAAGTCCTCGATGGCATCCAGATCCTCTTCGATCTCATCCAGCTCATCGGAGATGGCGATGGTGGTATCCTCGATGTCGGTAACCTTGCGGGTCAGATCACCCAGCAGATCCACGATGGCGGCAATCATCTTGCCCTCATCAGTCTCGGTGCTGAGCTTCAGGCCGTCCATCAGGCCCTTCAGGTAAGCGGACTTTTCAGAAATGGTCATAGTAATTACTCCTTACTACAATTTTGAAAAAGGGGGACGATGCGCATCGTCCCCCGAAATTAACAGTTTATCCAATCGGACAGTCGGGCGCCGATGAAAAGACTTTTTTGTACAGATGGCGACGGATTTTGGTGCAGATCAAAGTTCAAAACCGAAGGAATACTTTGTGTATTTCAAGGATTTCAAACTGCCGAGCTGCGCCGAAAGACACGCCAACAGGGCAGAAAAGGATTTACAGCGGTGACCGCTATAAACTTAAGCCTTGGAACGGCCCAGGTACTCACCGGTACGGGTGTCGATCTGGATCTTGTCGCCCTCGTTGATAAACAGGGGCACCTTCACCTCAGCGCCGGTCTCAACGGTAGCGGGCTTGGTGACGTTGGTAGCGGTGTTGCCGGCAAAACCGGGCTCGGTCTCGGTAACAACCAGGTCAACAAAGTTGGGGACTTCGACGCCGAAGACCTTGCCCTTGTAGCTCATGATGGTGCAAACGTCGTTCTCCTTGACGAACTTGAAGGAGTCGTCCAGGTTAGCGCCGTCGATGGGCTCCAGCTCGTAGGTCTCCTGGTCCATGAAGTAGTACAGGGAGCCGTCGTTGTAGGAGTACTCCATCTTCTTTCTCTCAATGAAAGCGGTGGGGAACTTGGCAGAGGGGTTCAGGGAAGTTTCGGTCACGCCGCCGGTGATGACGTTGCGCATCTTCACGCGAACGAATGCAGCGCCCTTGCCGGGCTTGACGTGCTGGAACTCGATGACCTGCATAACCTTGCCGTCCATCTCGAAAGTAATGCCGTTGCGAATATCGCCTGCAGAAATCATTGTAATATCCTCCTAAAATGGTCATCCTTGCGGATGTTTTATGTTTGCATACTTTAACTTGTATATTCTAACCGAAGAAGATACAATTTGCAAGAGGGAATCGCAATTTTTTTAGATAATCATCAGATTTTTGGGGCTGTGGGTCAGAATTTCGATGCCATCCTCCAGATAAATGCAGGTATCTTCAATGCGGACACCGAATTTGCCGGGCAGATAGATGCCGGGCTCGGCAGAAGCAACCGCACCCACCGGCATACCCAGCTCATTTCTGGGATTGGGGTTGGGACCCTCGTGGATCTCCAGGCCCAGGCTGTGGCCGTAGCCATGGCCGAAGTACTCGCCGTAACCGGCATCGGCAATGACCTTCCGGGCAGCGCCGTCGATGTCCATACCGGGCACACCGGCCTTGGAGACGGCCAGACCTGCCAGCTGTGCTTCCAGAACGGTGTTGTAGACCTTCTTCATTTCCTCGGTGGCAAAGCCAACGGCAACGGTGCGGGTCATATCGGAGCAGTAGCCCATGTAGGAAGCGCCGAAGTCCATGGTCACGAAGTCGCCTTCGCAGATCACACGCTCGCCGGCCACGCCGTGGGGCAGGCTGGTGTTGGGGCCGGAAACCACGATGGGATCAAATGCCAGACCGGTGGCGCCGTTCTTGTACAGGCAGTAGATCAGTTCTGCCTGGAGCTCCAGCTCAGTCATGCCTGCCTTCAGGCGGGTAACCACCTCAGCAAAAGCCTTATCGGTGATATCCTGGGCCTTGCGCATCAGATCCAGCTCCCAGCTTTCCTTAACGCCCCGGAAGGCATAGATCTTCTCATTGAAGGGAATCAGCTTGGCGTTCAGATTCTTCTCATAGCCCATCAGCTCGGCAACGGTCAGATAGGGCTCTTCGTAGCCCAGAACGGTAACACCGAAATCTGCGATGGCGTCGTTCAGGAGCTTCATGTAGCCGATCTTGTCGACACACAGCACCTCAAAGCCCTTCAGATCCCGCTGGGCGGACTCGATGTAGCGACTGTCGGTGAAATAACGGCAGCCCTTGGCGGTGACGATGGCAACGCCCTCGGCAATGTCAAACTCAGCGCCGTAGTGACGGCTGTAGCGGCTGGTCAGCAGCAGGCCGTCCACTTCTTCTCCCAGCAGGGACAGATACTTATCAAGATTTTTCATGGTTGATTCTCCTTTTTCTTGCAGCAAAAATAAAAGGCAGTTCCGCCACATGACGCAGCTTCAGCCAGATATTATGATTGTCGATTGCCCGGACCAGAATGGGCAGGCAGCCTGCATTGTTGGCACCGAAGGTATCGGTGTAGATCTGATCGCCCACCAACGCCGCTTCGGATGCCGGGATGCCATACTTTGAAAGGCATTCCCGAATTCCTTTGGTAAAGGGCTTCTTCGCGTGGGTGATGCAGGCAATGCCGTATTTATTGCAGAAAACCTTCACCCGGTCCCGCTTGCTGTTGGACACAACGCAAATGTGGATATCACATTCCGCCATATCCATGAGCCACTGCTCCATCAGCGGGGTGGGAGCATCGGTGGTATAGGGGACGATGGTATTATCAAAATCCATCATCAGCAGCCGGATGCCATGCTCCTGCAGCAGTTCCGGGGTCAGGTCGGTCAGTTCGTCGGTAATGATACCGGGGAGTAACGGAAAAGGCATATCATACCTCTTAGCTTTCATAGGATATGGATGAATTATAACACGACGAGGGTGATTTGTCCATGGTTTTGCCCCTTTATCTTGCGATGACTGCCACTGAAATTTCCGCGGCGCCATCCCCCACCTTTCCCTGCGCCTATATGGCCTGCCACTTTTCCCCTTACGGCGCAGGTCTTGCCGGCATCCCGGATGTCCTGCCGGAAAAAGCCATGCTCATTCTCAACGACCGGATGGCCTGCGCCGGCCACAGTCCCGATCTGGTGGCCGGTCAGCTTGCCGATGCGGTTTCCCGTCTAAGCTGCGAAAGTGTTTTGCTGGACTTTCAGCGTCCCCCGGAGCCCGAATCCGTCGCAATGGTGACAACGATCCTTAAGAAGC
This sequence comes from Oscillospiraceae bacterium, assembly GCA_015068305.1. Lineage (GTDB taxonomy): Bacteria > Bacillota > Clostridia > Oscillospirales > Oscillospiraceae > Faecousia. Next base: position 37,592 of record SVKV01000006.1, on the reverse strand, counting down.
TGCCCTGTCCCGCAGCAGTCACCGAAGGCTTTGCGCAGCCCCTTGACTGTCCGGTTTTTCTCTCCCCTGCTCCCCTTCACATTCCTTCGGAGCAGCACATCGCACCGTGGCGCGGAAGAGATATCTGGCTGGAGGCTGCCCTGTGCCAGGAAGAGGTGCAGATCACAGAAAAAGGAATGACCCATCATCCGGTTTTTCCCACACAGCAGCTTGAGGGCGGCTTCTATGAGGAAGCTTTGCGCTGCTGCTACCGCACGCAGATCACCGGAGATTCCATTAATTTCACTCTGTTTGATACCCCGGAAAGCCTCGAAAAGAAACTGGAATTGGCCGCAGAGCTGGGCGTGAGCCGCGCCGTAGGATTGTGGCAGGAGCTGGGGACTTTCCCAACAGGAAAGTCATCTGCCTGACGCTCCATTGCGGAATCTCAGATTCCATGCTATCATGAAGCCATCAAAGATCTTTGAAATCAACTTTGGAGGTTTCAATATGAACATCGGAAGAAATATTCAGGAACTGAGAAAACAGAAAAACATCACCCAGGAGGAGCTTGCGGCGGAGCTGGGTGTCACCGCAGCCGCCGTATCCAAATGGGAGAATGGCTATACCCTGCCGGATATTCTGATGCTTTGCGCACTGGCAGACTTTTTTGAAGTGACAACGGATGAACTGCTGGGCCGAAATACCGCCCGGAAGCAGGCCATTGTCGTAGCAGAAACCGAAGAATTGGGGCAGAAGATTGCCGATCTCATCGGTAGATATCATTTTCAGCCTGCAGTTATTCTGACAGATTACGAAACAGCTTTGGCTGTTGCTGAGTTTGAGGCTGAGCATAAAAAAGAAGTGAAATACCTGTTCACTGCCACCAGTCAGCCTCTTCGTGAGGAAGAATTGGATGCCTTCAACGGTATTACACACGTTGATGTCCAAATCACCAATGGGGCAGATGAAGATATTTTGAGTGGAATTGAAATGTATCTAAAAAACATGGCTACCTTCCACTCCCTGGCTGAGCACAAGGTACATACAACAAAACATACCAATTAAGATGCAAAAACCGCTCACCTTTCGGTGAGCGGTTTTGAGCATAAATCAAGAGGGATTTTCAATTAATAGAACTTTCTCTTGTTCTTACGGGCAGCTTCAGACTTCTGCTTACGCTTCAGGCTGGGGCTGACGTAATGCTCGCGCTTCTTAACTTCAGCGATAACGCCCTCCTTGGCACAGCTACGCTTGAAACGGCGCAGAGCGCTCTCCAGAGTTTCGTTTTCCTTAACGCGAATTTCAGACATTGTTTTCCCTCCCCTCAATAGCATCCGGCTAAGTCCAGGATGCGTTCAGGACCTAACATTAGGCTTGAATATTATAATCAGTAATTCGCCGAATGTCAAGCAGGAATTCAATAAAATTACAAAAATCTTTACCCGTCTACCCGAATCGCTGCTTCCAGAAGGGCATCCCGGCAAAATGAAGGAATTCTTCCCAGTCCATCGGGCCCCACATTCAGCAAATAATTGATTCCCAGTCCCTTCAGCGCTTCCCGCTTTTTCCGGATCGCATCCCCCGACAGCCAATTCTGATCATAATAGCGGAAGCCCCAGGATGCATTCATGGTAGCGGGTGTTTCATACAGGCCATAGGGAGAATCCTTAAACCCGTCCACACTGTTGGGGTCTGCCTTACAGTTTTCCGGGGGTGCTTCCCGGGGATATTCATTGTCCCCCAGGGAAACATAGTCATAGGCTCCGTTTCCCAGGCGCGAATTGATCAGGCACCCGGGCTGATGTTCCTTGACCATCCGGTAAAGCTCCATGCTCTGATCAGAAGTGATGGTATGGGGCACATCGAACCAGATCAGGCACAAATCGCCGTAGTTTGTAAGGATCTCCCGGACCTGGGGTTTGATTTTTTCTTCAAAGCAGATGCCAAAATCCTTCTTCTCCCGGTCAGGAAAGTCCCAATTGTTATCCCAGCTGGTTCCGGCGCAGGGGTCTGTGCGGGTATAGCCGCCGCCGTGAGGATGGGCCCAGTCCAGTTCCTGGGAATAGTACAGGCCGAATTTCAGTCCATGCCGGTCACAGGCATTGGCCAGTTCCTCCACCACATCCCGGCGGAAGGGAGTTGCATCCACCACATTGAACCGGTCCGCTTTGGAACGGAACATGGCAAAGCCGTCGTGGTGCTTTGCTGTGAAAACAAAATACTTCATCCCGGCATCTCTGGCAAGCCGGATCCACTCATCCGCATCGAAGTATACCGGATTGAATGCTTCCGCCAGCCGGGCATATTCGGAATTAGGAATTGCCATGTCGCTTTGGATCCACTCGGCATAATTACCGGAACGTCTGCCCCGGTATTCTCCCGCCAGCAGACTGTAAAGCCCCCAGTGGGCCATCATGCCGTACTGGGCCTGCTTAAACCAGATTCGATTGTCCATAAAAAGCCTCCCGATGAAAAACAGGCTGCGTATGATCCGCAGCCTGTTTTGACAGATTTACTTCACGATCAAATTGACCAGCTTGTTCTTAACCACGATGGTCTTGCGGATCTGGCCTTCCTGCTTAGAGAGGAAAGCAGCGATCTTTTCGTTGGCCAGGACGTTCTGAACAACCGTATCATTGTCAAGATCTGCAGCCATCATCACAGTGCCGCGCATCTTGCCGTTGACCTGGACGGCGATGGTAACCTCGTTGTCCTTGCACTTTTCCTCGGAGTACTCGGGCCACTTTTCGTAGGCAATGGTCTTGTCATGGCCCAGCAGCTGCCACAGCTCTTCGCCCACATGGGGAGTGATGCAGGACATCATCTTGATGAAGCCCTCGGCATATTCTCTGGGGCAGGTGCCTGCCTTGTAAACCTCGTTGACGAAGACCATCATCTGGGCAATGGCGGTATTGAAGCCCAGAGTCTCAAAGTCAGAGGTGACCTTCTTGACGGTCTGGTGGTAGATTTTGGTCAGCTTGCCATCGTCGGCATCGGTGATGTTGGCGCTCTCGGAGAAGAAGTTCCACACGCGGTTGATGAACTTCTTGGCACCGGCAACACCGGTGGCGCTCCAGGGCTTGGAAACCTCCAGAGGACCCATGAACATCTCGTACAGACGCAGGGTATCTGCGCCGTACTCCCGGACGATGTCGGAGGGGTTAACCACGAATTCGGGGAACCGCTTGCCCATCTTGATGCCGTTCTCACCCAGGATCATGCCCTGATGGACCAGCTTCTTGAAGGGCTCCTTGACAGGAGAAACACCCTGGTCATACAGGAACCGGTTCCAGATACGGGAGTAGATCAGATGACCCACGGCGTGCTCGGGACCGCCCACATACAGGTCAACAGGCAGCCAGTGCTTCAGCAGTTCCGGATCGCACAGGGCCTTGTCGTTCTTGGGATCAATATAGCGCATGTAGTACCAGGAGGAACCAGCGGAGCCGGGCATGGTGGAGGTTTCCCGCTTGCCCTTCAGGCCGTTGTTGTCATAGTACTTCCATTCCTCGGCATTTTCCAGAGGTGCCTGGCCGCCGCGGCCCTTGTAATCCTCCAGAACGGGCAGCACCAGAGGCAGTTCTTCATCGGGCAGGAAGACAGTTTCGCCGTCCTCGGTATACACACAGGGAACAGGCTCGCCCCAGTAGCGCTGGCGGGCAAAGATCCACTCGCGGAAGTGGTAGTTATTCTTCCGTCTTGCAACACCGGCATTTTCCAGCTTGCAGGTAATGGCTTCCTTAGCTTCTTCCACGGTCAGACCGGTGAACTCCTCGGAGTTGATCAGCTTACAGCCCTTGCCCAGGTAATCCTGCTTCTCGAAAGCACACTCAGAAACATCGCGGCCCTCAATGACCTGGATCATGGGGATATTGTGGGCAATGGCATACTCAAAGTCACGCTGGTCGTGGCTGGGAACTGCCATGACGGCACCGGTGCCGTAGTTGCCCAGGACGAAGTCGCCGATGAACACGGGGACTTCCTTGCCGTTGACGGGGTTGATGGCATAGACGCCCTTCAGGGGGCAGCCGGTCTTGGTCTTAGTGGCATCAGTGCGATCGATGTCGCTCTTCTTGGCAGCTTCTGCGATGTAAGCTTCCACTTCTTCCCGGTTCTCAACACGGTCCAGCAAAGATGCGGTGATCTTGCCGTCGGGAGCCAGAACCATGAAGGTGATGCCGTAGATGGTTTCAATGCAGGTGGTGTAGATGGAGAATGCACCGCCGCCCACCAGCTTGAAATCCACCTCAACGCCGGTGGACTTGCCGATCCAGTTGCGCTGGATCTCCTTGGTGGATTCGGGCCAGTCAATCTCATCCAGGCCCTCCAGCAGGGCTTCTGCAAAGGCGGGCTGGTCAATGACCCACTGCATCATGTTCTTCTTGACGACAGGATAGCCTCCGCGCTCGGACTTGCCGTCGATGACCTCGTCGTTGGCAAGGACCGTGCCCAGTGCTTCACACCAGTTGACAGGCATTTCGATGCGCTTGGCATAGCCTGCTTCCCACAGCTTCTTGAAAATCCACTGGGTCCACTTGTAGAACTCGGGGTCAGAGGTAGCGATGACCTTGGACCAGTCATAGTCAAAGCCCAGTTCCTTCAGCTGACCGGAGAAGGTGGCAATGTTCTTCTCCGTAAAGCCGGCAGGATGGTTGCCGGTATCGACGGCATACTGCTCGGCGGGCAGACCAAAGGAGTCGTAGCCCATGGGGTGCAGCACATTGTAGCCCTGCATGCGCTTCATGCGGGACATGATATCGGTTGCGGTATAGCCCTCGGGGTGGCCTGCGTGCAGACCCACACCGGAAGGATAGGGGAACATATCCAGAACATAGTACTTGGGCTTGGAGAAATCCCACACATCGGTGGCAAAGGTATTGTTCTCCTCCCAGTATTTGTGCCATTTCTTTTCAATGGCGGAAAAATCGTAAACAGGCATTTCTCTCACCTCAGTCAATATTACAGATTACTCGGGCATCACGATGTCGCTCAGGTCCACCAGTTCTGCATCGGCCCAGAGCCGCTCCAGGTCATAGAACCGGCGGGCTTCGTCGGTAAACACATGGACAACCACGGAGCCGAAATCCAGCAGTTCCCAGCTGTTGCCCCGGTGGCCTTCCCGGCCCAGCATGGGCTCGCCCAGCTGCTCCATGGTATACTCTGCGTAGTCGCACAGGGTCTTGACATGGGTATTGACGGTACCGGTGCAGATCAGAAAATAATCTGCCAGGGAGCTGACCTTGTCGATTTTCAGCAGCTTGATGTCAATGCCCTTCTTTTCATCCAGTGCCTTGGTCACAGCCAGGGCCACTTCTCTTGCACTTAACATATGATCTTTCCTTTCTCTAGAAAGAATATTACGAATTCAAAAATTCCAGGGCAGCCTGGGATGCGGGACTGACCTCATCTCCCAGATTTGCCAGATGCCGCAGTGTCATTTCCAGTCCCAGCTTCAGCGCAGCCGTGATGTCGGAAAAAGCCAGTGCCCGGAGCTCCTCCACACCGGGGAAATTCCGGCAGGGCTCCATATAGTCTGCCACATAGATGATCTTTTCAAGCAGGGTCATGTCCGCTTTGCCGGTTGTGTGGTGGCAAATGGCAGAAACGACTGCTTCATCTTCCCCGAAAATCCGCTCCGCGACCAAAGAACCGGTCAAAGCATGGAGGGTTTTGGGGTATTTATATCCAAATCCATCCAGTATCGTACCATACTCCCGGCACAATGTCAATTGCAGGGGGCCATCCAGCGCCTTGGTGATATCATGGAGAATGCCCGCCCGGGCAGCATCATCCACTTCCGCGCCCCAGTGCTTTGCCAGCTCCACCGCCGTATCCCGGCAGCCCAGGACATGGGCCACCCGATTGGGGTTTAAGAGCCGGATGACAATAGGCTCCAGCGCTTCCATGGGAAGGTCTCTCCAGTCGGCAGCGGAATCGTAAAGCCCCTTTTCCCGGATGTAGTCACCCACTCCGGCAGGCAGGAATTCACCGGCGCAGCGGAATGCAATCAGCCGCCGCAGCTGGGTGGAGGAAATGTTGATGGTGTCATTTTTTATCAGCGCGACCTTGACTCCCGCAGCTTCCATTTCCTGCTTCCGGGCTTCGATCTTCGCTTCTTCGCCCTTTTCTCCCCGGTACATCACCGCGAGGGTTGCCTGGGCAGTGATTCGGTCAGGATTCATCCAGGTATGGAAGCTAAGGAACATATCGGTGCCCATCAGCAGAAAGATTTCCGCATCGGGATATTCTTCCCGGAGGGCCTCCACCGTCAGATAGGTGTAGCTCTTCCCTTCCCGCTTCAGTTCCATATCGGAAACCTGGATTTTCTCATAGCCCTCCACCGCGATGCGCAGCATTTCCAGCCGCTGCTCCGGGGACGGGGATCCGGAGGGGATCTGCTTATGAGGCGCAATCCGATCCGGGATCATCAGCAGTTTGTCAAGCCCCAGCGTATCGATCGCCTGGACTGCCGCATGCATATGACCCGTGTGGATGGGGTTAAAGGTACCGCCGTAGATGCCGATTTTCAACGTAGATCCCTCCTGTGACAACCAATCTCATTCGGAATTGGAATTATTCCTGTTCTCTCAGTTTCTTCTCTCTTGCCTTCTCGATGGACTTTTCAATTGCCTGCTGGCGGAAATATTCATTCCGCTGTTCCCGGACCTTCCGGGCTGCCTGGCGGCGGGCCTGGGCACCCTTGCGGACGGGATTAACCTTGGTTTCTTTCCGCTTTGCCCGGCCTGTCTGGTTCCGCTCCTCCTGGCATTTTTCGCTGAAGCGGTAAATCACAAATTTATAGCCCACACAGGCAACACCGTCGGCACCGGTGGCAGCACAGATCTCGTCGCTGACTTCCCGGGCGCTCATCAGCGCAGTCTCCAGGACCTTGCCCTTTACCAGTTCCCGGGCGGTCAGCAGCCGGTCTGCCTCAGCGATGGTATTCTCTGTCACGCCGTCCTTACCCACGATCAGAGTGGTGTCGATGGTATTTGCCTGAGCGCGAAGTTCTGCCCGTTCCTTACTTGTCAGCATAACCTGCCTCCTTTAATTTCTCATAAAATACATTCAGTGCATTGCCCCGGTGGGAAACCTTGTTCTTCTCTTCCGGGGGCATTTCCGCAGTACTCATGCCTGCGGGGGGATAGTAGAAAATGGGATCATAGCCGAAGCCGTTCTCGCCGACAGGGGCCCGCAGCAGCTCGCCGTGGATCTCGCCCCGGGCCTGGATCACCTGTCCTTCCGGGGTCACCATGGTGATCACGCAGACGAACTGGGCCTGCCGCTGGCCGTCGGGCACATGCTCGGTATTCTTCAGCAGCAGAAGAAGTCTGCCCCAGTCGTCCAGAGAATCGTCGAAGCCGTACCGGGCCGAGTAGATGCCGGGCTCGCCGTTGAGGGCATCCACCGCGATACCGGAATCGTCTGCCAGCGCGGGAAGGCCCGTGGCCTTCATCACAGCCTCTGCCTTGATGAAAGAATTCTCTTCGAAGGTGGTGCCGGTTTCTTCCACATCGATATCCACACCCAGCTCAGACTGGAGGACCAGCTCGAAGCCGAATTTCTCGGTAATCTTACTGATTTCCACCAGTTTGTGGGGATTCTTGCTTGCCAGTACAACTTTCATTTATTCGTCTCCAATCAGCGCTTTCACAAAGTCTTCGGCAACAAAGGGCATCAGATCGTCCGCCTGTTCGCCCACGCCCACAAACTTCACTGGAATCTGCAGAGCATCGGATACCGCAATGACGATGCCGCCCTTGGCGGTGCCGTCCAGCTTAGTGATGGCCATGGCGGTAACGCCGGCAATTTCCTTGAACTGCTTTGCCTGGATAAGGCCGTTCTGGCCGGTGGTGCCGTCCAGCACCAACAGCACTTCCTTGGCCGCGCCCGGCAGCTCCCGGTCCACGATGCGGCTGATCTTATTCAGCTCATTCATCAGATTGGCCTTGTTGTGAAGCCGGCCTGCGGTGTCGATGATGATGACCTCGCTGCCCTTGGCCTTGGCGGACTGAATGCCGTCGTAGACAACGGATGCAGGGTCCGCTCCCTCATGCTGGCGGACAATGGATGCGCCGCTCCGTCCTGCCCAGATCTCCAGCTGATCGGCTGCGGCAGCCCGGAAGGTATCACCGGCCACCAGCATCACGTTCTTTCCCTGGGAAGTCAGCTGCTTGGCAATCTTGCCGATGGTGGTGGTCTTGCCCACGCCGTTGACACCGATGACCAGGATCACGGAGGGGTTGGTGCTGATATTCAGCGCCGGATCACCCACATTCAGCATCTCGGTCAGCAGCTGCTTCAGTCCGAAGCGGACATGCTCCGTATAGACCCAGCCCCGGTCAGTGGCCCGGCGGCGGAGGGTGGAAACCACCTTGGTAGCCGTATCCACACCCAAATCAGCCAGAATCAGCGTTTCCTCCAGCTCATCATAAAAATCGTCATCGATAGATTCATAGCCGGTGAACACTTCATCCAATGTATTGCTCAGGGCGGCCCGGGTCTTTGCAAGGCCGGCCTTGATTTTATCAAAAAATCCCATGATTTTACTCCTTTATTCCACAATTCCCAGATATTCGGTCATCTGGTTCAAATCCAGACGCAGCAGCGTGGAAACACCCTGCTCCTGCATGGTCACGCCGTAGAGTACGTCAGCAGCTTCCATAGTGCCACGGCGGTGGGTGATGACGATGAACTGGGTTCTCTGGGCAAGATTGCGCAGATAGGAAGCATACCGCTCCACATTCCGGTCATCCAGCGCCGCATCGATCTCGTCAAGCATACAGAAAGGCGTGGGCCGGACCTTCAGAATGGCAAAGTACAGCGCCGTTGCCACAAAGGCCTTCTCGCCGCCGGAGAGCAATGTGATGGTCTTGACCTGCTTTCCGGGGGGCTGAACGCGGATCTCAATGCCGCAGGTTAGCGGATTCTCCGGATCCTCCAGGATCAGTTGACCCTTGCCGCCGCCGAACATCTCTTCAAAGACCTGGCCGAAGTAATGGTCAATTTTCCGGAATTCCTCCACAAAGATGACGGTCATCTCCCGGGTGATATCCCGGATGATGCTTTCCAGATCCTTCTTGGAATTGAGCACATCATCCCGCTGCTCGGAAAGGTAGGAATACCGCTCGTTGACCCGGGCATACTCCTCAATGGCACCCAGGTTGGGGGTTCCCAGGGCGCCGATCTTCCGCTTCAGTTCGCCGATCCGGCGGTTGCCGGCGGTGACGGATTCGATCTGTCCCCGATGCTCCCCTGCGGTGCCGGGGGTCAGGCCGTAGGAATCCCACAGCTTGTCGATAATCTGCTTTTCTTCCATGTCGGAAGTAAGCTTCTTCTGTTCCAGCAGGGCACAGGCCCGCTCCATATTGAGAATTTCCTTGCTCTTTTCCTGGGCATCCCGCTCTGCGCGGGTCTTGGCGGCTTCCGCTTCGGCGCGGCCGGACAGGGTGTCCTGCAGGGCCTTCCGCATTATGTCGGTTTCGATGTCATTGTCCGATTGCTGCTGCTTCAGCTCGGCAATCTGGCTTTCCAGCCGGGCAGATTCTTCCCGGATGGCATCAATCAGCGCCAGCTTCTTCTCCCGGTCGCCCTCCATGGCAATACGGAGGCTCTTCAGATCCTCCACATGGAGCAGCGCCGTTGCCCGCTCTGCATCAAGCGCCGCTTCGGCGGCACGCAGCTGGGTCATCTGCTCATTGATGGCCGCAGTTGCCTCCGCAGCCTCGGTCTGGCTGCCTTCCAGCCGGGCAATGGCCTGCCGGGTTTCCGCCAGCTGCTGGGTAAAGACCTGGATTTTTGCCTGCTGGGCTGCAAACCGCTCCCGGTCGGCCCGGTCACGGCTGTTGAGGCTGTCCAGCTCCCGGTCCGCAGCTTCCGCTGCTTCCTCAATGGCGCCAAGCAGAATCTCATGCTGCTTCACCACGCCGTCCAGCCGGAGGACCTGGTCCTCTGCCTCACGGAGCTGTTCCCGGGCAGTAGTCAGTTCGAATTCCACTTCGTCGAACTGCCGCTGAGCCTCCTGCAGGCCGGTTTCACATTTCTGTTTGTCGGACTGGAGCTTTTTCTCCTGGACCGTCAGCTTTTCCAGCTCATTGGCCCGGGACAGAATGCCCGCTTCTTTATTCACCGAACCGCCGGTCATGGAACCGCCGGGGTTCATCACCTGGCCGTCCAGCGTGACGATTTTGAATCGGTTGTGGTATTTTCCTGCCATGGCAATGGCGGCATCCATATCCTGGACGATCACCGTTCTGCCCAGCAGATTTTCAACAATGCCCCGATACTGAGGCTGCGCGGACACCAGATCAGATGCCACGCCAACGAAGCCGCGGCAGTCTTCCAGGCCATTTTCCTGGAGTTTCCTGCCCTGGACGGTATTCAGCGGCAGGAAAGTGGCACGGCCTCCACCGGTGCGCTTTAGATAAGAGATGGCTGCCTTGCCGTCCTGCTCGGAACCCACCACGATCTGCTGCATGGCAGCACCCAGGGCGATCTCCACCGCCACGGTATAGCTGTCCTCGGTGCGGATCAGCCGGGATACGGGACCGTGAATATTCCGCAGCGCGCCCCGCTGGGCCTCCTGCATAACGGTTTTCACGGATTTATTGTAGCTGTCAAAATCCCGCTCCATGGCCCGGTAGACCCGGGTCTTGGCCATAATGGAATCCAGCTTGGAATTCAGGCTGCGCAGCTGCTCTGCCAGTTCATCCCGGCGCTTCAGCCGGGTGGTCTGGCGCAGGGCATAGCCTGCAATGGTATTATTTGCTGCAGAAACATCTTCCCTGGCTCGGCGCAGCTCCCGCCGGCTGCCGTGCAGGTTGTCCCGGGCTTCCTGTTCCCGGGCTTCTCCGGCTTCCAGATCTGCTTCCAGCTGCTGCAGCCGCGCTTTGGTCTGAACCATACTCTCTTCAAGGCCCCGGATGTCAGCCTCCCGGCCGGCAATATCGGAAGCCAGTCCGGTTTCCCTGCTCCGCAGTTCCAGGAACTGGCGGGTATAGCCTTCCGCATTGGCAGTCATGGCTGCCAGCTTCTGCTGCAGCTGTTCGATTTCCTTCTTCTTTTCCCCCAGGGTGGTTTCGATCTGACCGATACGGTTATTCGCCTGGTCGATCTGGCTGGAAATGCCGCCGCTGCGGTCCTCCTGGCCCTGGAGTTCCTCTTCAATCCGGAGGATATTGCCATTGTTATTGTCAATATTGCTCCGGAGCACAGCCATCTGGCCGTCCAGCTGCTGGTGGGTTGCTTCCAGCATATTGACCTTCAGCCGGGCAGTCTCCAGTTCCCCGTCCTTATCCCGGAGGGTTTCGCCCAACTGCTCCACCTGGCGGTAAAGGCCTTCCAGTTCCTCATGGGCCTGCTGGAGCACAAAGGAGGCAGACTTAAAGTCCTCTTCCGCCTTTCTGGAAACTGCGGAGAGCTTGTCCAGCATATCCATCCAGACAGCCACTTCCACACCCTTCAGTTCGTCTTTCAGCTCCAGATATTTGACAGCCTTCTCAGACTGGATCTTCAGAGGCTCCAGCTGCAGCTCCAGCTCCGAAACCTTGTCGCCGATGCGCAGCAGATTGTCCTCCGTGCGTTCCAGCTTCCGCTCAGTCTCCTCTTTGCGGTGACGGTACTTGGAGATACCGGCAGCCTCTTCAAAAATCTCACGGCGGTCCGCACTCTTCAAAGACAAAATCTCGTCAATGCGGCCCTGGCCGATGTTGGAGTAGCCTTCCTTACCCATGCCGGTGTCCATGAACATCTCGTTGATATCCCGGAGCCGGGCAGACTGGCGGTTGATATAGTATTCCGAGTCGCCGGAGCGGTAATACCGGCGGGTGACCATCACCTCATCCGCATCATAGCGCAGCGCACGGTCGGTATTGTCCAGCGTCAGGGTTGCTTCTGCAAAGCCCACGGCGCTGCGCTTCTGGGTGCCGCCGAAGATCACGTCCTCCATCTTGGCACCGCGCAGGGTCTTGCTGCTCTGCTCACCCATGACCCAGAGGATCGCATCGGAAATATTCGATTTACCGGAGCCGTTGGGGCCCACGATGGCGGTGATGTCATCGCCGAAGCGAATCAAGGTCTTGTCCGGGAAGGACTTGAAGCCCTGTAATTCCAATGATTTTAAGTACACAGTAAAACCTCTTGTAAAACTTATAATGAATCAGTTTATTATACCCAGAAAACGCAAAAAAAGCAAGGTTTACTTTCTTCTCCCGGCTACAAAAAGATACGCCCGGCCGCTTTCGCGACTGGGCGTATTGGATAAAATTTTACACGGTAACCTTTTCGGCTTCCTTCTTTTCCGCAGGCTTAAGCCGGTAGGTGGGCACCATTTCCGATACCAGTTCCTTGATTCTGTCGGATTCACCCTTGCAGGCTTCTTCCAATTCCGACAGCTTCCAGGCAAACCAGACATCATCCATATCAATGGGTCTGCCGATGTGGATCAGCTTATTCTCCGTTTCCCGCAGGCCCTCTTCGTCCATGAGGATCTCCTCATAGAGCTTTTCACCTGGACGGAGGCCTGTGTATACGATCTGGATATCCACGTCCGGTTTGAATCCGGAAAGACGGATCAGATTTCGGGCCATATCATCGATCTTTACCGGTTCGCCCATTTCCAGAACAAAAATCTCACCGCCGTCGGCATAGAATGACGCCTGCAGCACAAGAGAAACTGCCTCCGGAATGGTCATGAAATAGCGGATAATCCGTTTGTCCGTCACCGTTACGGGGCCGCCTTCGGCAATCTGCTTCTTGAACAGCGGGATGACGCTGCCGTTGCTGCCCAGCACATTGCCGAACCGCACCGCCACAAAGCTGGTGTCTTCATAGCGTCTGTCCATCATCTGCACGATCATCTCGCACAGCCGTTTGGAAGCGCCCATAATGTTTGTGGGATTCACAGCCTTGTCCGTGGAAATCAGCACAAATTTCTGCACGCCGGCCATTGCCGCAGCCTCTGCGGTCTTGTAAGTTCCCATCACGTTGTTCTTGATGGCTTCGTTGGGGCTATCCTCCATCAGCGGCACATGCTTATGGGCTGCCGCGTGGAACACCACATCAGGCCGATAGGTATTCATCACGGACCGGATGCGGTTTGTATTGCGGACGGAGCCGATCAAAGTCACCAGGTCCAGTTCCGGATACTTTTTCTTCAGTTCCTGCTGGATGTCATAGGCGTTATTCTCATAAATATCGAAGATGATCAGCTGCTTCGGCTTTGCCTCGGCAATCTGCCGGCAAAGCTCGCTGCCGATGGATCCGCCGCCGCCGGTAACCAGGATCACCTGGCCAAAGACGGATGCCAGAATTTCTTCGTTATTGACCTTCACCTGTTCCCGGCCCAGAAGGTCCGTAATTTCCACGTCCCGCAGCTGGCTGACCCGAACTTCGTCGTTGACCAACTGATAAATGCCAGGCATGGTCTGCAGATGACAGCCGGTTTCCTTGCAGATGTTCAGGATTTCCGACCTTGCCTTAACAGAACAGCTGGGAATTGCGAAGATGATATCGGTGACGAGATATTTCTTTGCCATGTTCACGATGTCATGGCGGCCACCCACCACCTCCACATCCTCGATATAGCGGCCATGCTTATTGGCATTGTCATCAATTACACAAACAACCGAAGATTTCACCTTTTCGGTTGTATAGAGCTCCCGGATCAGTGCCTGTCCCGCAGCACCGGCACCGATGACCATGATCCGGCGCTTCTTTCCGCTCTGTCCTCTGGAAATACCCTGAACCTGGAACCGGATCATTCTGTAGGAGAAGCGAAGAGCAACTGTACAGCAGAAATGGAAGAGTGTGCCCATGATGTAATAGGACTTGGGCATATACATATTCGTACCGTAGGCAAAGGCAAGATAAAAGGCAATCAGCACCAGAAATGCCTTCATGATCCGGTACATTTCCGGGATGCTGGCCATACTCCAGATGCTGTGGTACAGCCGGAATGCATAGAAGACGCCGATGGCAACCACACCCCAGAGGGGGATGGTGCGAATATATCCCTGGATAAACAGCGGATCAATGGTTGCAAACCGGAAATCGTGTCTTAAATACAGCGCAAAAAAGTAGGATGCCAACAGACACAGAAAGTCCGCCACGCCCAGAATGATCGCCCGCTGTTCCCACTGGGGATGAACCTTTGGTTTGGTGTTTTCCATTTTCCACCTCCTGCAAAGTACTGCAAGTCTTTTTTTCAGAAAAGCCTAAATTTTTATCATTATATACTATTTTCTACAGATTGTCAATGAAGCATCCCAAGTCAAAACCCCTGCAGCCTGGGCTGCAGGGGTGAGAAAACTATTCTGCTTCAGCAACACACATTGCCACGATTTCCTTCATCTCCGGCATTCTCTTCTGCATATCCTTTGCCAGAGCGATCTGGCAGCGGGTACGGACCAGATTGTGATCCGGGCTGCTGATGTTAAAATAGGGATCACCCAGAATGTAGTCAGCAAGGAACCGGGTAGCCAGCTCCACCGTCAGAGTCAGGCAGCTGGCAGCCAGGGTGTCGATTTCATTGGGTGTCAGCGTTTTTGCAGTCATTTCCAGGAAGCCTTCCGCAAAGGCCCGGAACACATCCAGATTGACTCCGACGTTGTCCAGATTTCTGGAATCCTCCGGCTCCCGGTTGGCTGCAAACCGGATGGCATCGCCAAAATCATGGCCCACAAGACCCGGCATAACCGTATCCAGATCCACCACCACCATAGCCCGCTTGTCGATGGGGCTGAACAGCACATTGTTGATCTTGGTATCGTTATGGGTTACCCGCAGAGGAAGCTGGCCCCGATTGGCCATATCTGTCAGAATGCAGGCTTCTTCCCGGACACTCATCAGATAGTCAAGCTCTGCCCGGACCTCAGCCACACGGCCCACAGGATCCTTTGCAACCGCATCTGCCAGCTGGTCAAAACGGGCCCGGGTATTGTGGAAATTAGGAATGGTTTCGTAGAGCTGATTGATATCAAAATCAGCCAGCTGATTCTGGAATTCACCGAAGGCCCGGCCTGCGTTATGGATGATCTCCGGGTCTGCCACGGATCCGTAGGTCTTGGAGGGGATGAAATTTGTCATCCGCCAGAAGTTTGCTCCGTCGGAAACATAGGTCTTCCGGTCCGCAGTGTGATGAAAATGAAGGGCCACCTGGCCGGGCTTCTTTGCCCGGATGTGCTCTGTGACCTTGTCAATGTTCTCCATCAGCTGCACCGGCTGACGGAAGGCATATGTATTGACATTCTGGATCAGGAAAGACTTGGGCGTTCCTTCGGGCAGAATGAATTTCACTTCATAGGTTTGGTTGACATTACCGATGCAGATGGTCTCATAGCCAACATACTCACCCTCGATACGGAAGAGTCTGCTGACCTGTTCCAGTTTCTTGTTTAAGTCCATGTTAAAACCCTCTTGCTGTACTTCTGTATCATTACGCAGCAGGTGCGATAGAAATTTCCAATAACCGTATACAAAACCCTATAAATAGGCATTTTAGTGATTATACTGCATTTCCTTGTTTTTGTCAACCTGTCCGGATTTTGGCATAAAGACAACGCCGGCTGATGAATCAGCCGGCGCTATAACAATTATTCAGAAACCATTTTTTCCAGTGCGCAGCGGGCTGCATCCTGCTCTGCACGCTTCTTGCTGCTGCCAGAGCCGGTGCCCACCGTCACGCCGTTGAGCTTGACCTCCACATCAAACCGCTTGTCATGATCCGGACCGGACTCTCCGATGAGGACATAGCTGAGCACCTGGTTTTTCTTTTGCTGAACCAGTTCCTGCAGCGCGGTCTTATAGTCTGCATTGTGGAGTTTTTTCACAGGCACCTCCACCAGCACAAACCGGTCAATAAACTGTCTTGCTGCCTCCATGCCCCCATCCAGGAAACAGGCCGCGATGACAGATTCCACCGCATCTGCCAGGATGGAATCCCGTTTTCTTCCGCCGCCCTGCTCTTCGCCGTTGCCCAGCATCAGATGCTTTCCCAGTTCGATCCGGGCCGCAACCTTTGCCAGCGCCTTTTCACAGACCATGTCCGCCCGCATCCGGGTCAGATCGCCTTCCGGCCGGTCCGGAAAGTTCCGGTACAGATACTCCGCCACGGTCATGCCCAGAATGGAGTCCCCCAGAAATTCCAGCCGCTCGTTACTGAGGAGGCTGTTGTGCCAGCGCTCATTGGCACAGGAGGAATGGGTCAGTGCATTCTGAAGCAGTGTGATATTCTTGAATCGGTAGCCAATGGCCGCTTCCAGATCCTTAATCATCTGTCTTCTCCTTTGCTGCGGCCAGTGCCTTCAGACTCTCTTCCAGCTCTGCAGAGAAATCAGCCTTTGCGGCCTCCTCCGCCTGCCGGATGGCATTGCGGAAAGCCAGTGTATCGGAGGAACCGTGGGCCTTGATCACGGGCTTCTTGATGCCAAGGAACTGGGTGCCGCCGATTTCCCGGTAGTCCATCATCTTCATCAGATCGGAAACGCCGCTCTTGCACAGTAAGTAACCGACCTTGCTGAAGATATTCTTCTTGAACATCCGCTTCAGAAGGCTTCCCATAAACATGGCAGTACCTTCAATGGTCTTTAAGAGCACATTTCCGGAGAAGCCGTCGCAGACCACCACATCCACGCCGCCCAGAAGCACTTCCCGGCCTTCCACATTGCCAATGAAGTTCACAAGGCCCTTCTCATGGGCATTCTGCAGCAGCGCATAGGCTTCCTTCTGCAGGGGAGTGCCCTTGGTGTCCTCGGTGCCGATGTTCAGAAGACCGACTCTGGGATTCTCGACTCCCAGGTTTTTCTTTGCAAACAGGGTGCCCACAATGCCGAACTGGAGCAAAAACTCCGGTGTGCATTCGGCATTGGCGCCGCAGTCGCAGATGACGGTCTTGCCGCCGGCCTTATTGGGCATGGCAGGACCCATGGCTGCCCGGCGGATACCCTTGACCCGCTTGGCCACCAGGGTAGCGCCGCTCAGCAGCGCGCCTGTGGAGCCGGCGGACACAAAAGCATCGCCCTGGTCCTCGGACAGCATCTTCAGTCCCACGATCATGGAAGAGTTCTTGCGCTTGCGGACCACATTGGCAGGATCATCGTGCATATCCACCACATCGTCGGCATTGGCGATTTCCATGCCGTCGGGCAGGGTTTCAATGCCGTGCTTTTTCATCACAGCCAGAATTTCTTCACCCCGGCCAACCAGCGTGATCTGAGATCCCCAGGTTTTCGCTGCTTCGATGGCGCCCAGCACAGGAGCTTCCGGTGCATTGTCGCCGCCCATTGCGTCGAGAATGATCTTCATAGCCATACCCTCTTTCTTTAGATACCCTTGGCAACCATGGAATCGATCACTTCCAGGGACCGGTTCGCAATTGCCAGATTCTTCTCTGCTTTCTTCTTGATGCGCTTCTCCAGAGGCGCAATGATGCTGAAATTAATGTTCATGGGCTGGAAATTGATGACGGTTTCGTCACTGATGTACTGTCCCAGAGCACCGATGGCGGTTGTCCTGGGGAAATCGGGCAATTCCCTGCCCTGCAGCTTCGCTGCCATGGCGACGGCAGCCAGATAGCCCGATGCCGTGGACTCCACATAACCCTCCACACCGGTCATCTGGCCCGCAAAGGCAACCAGAGGATTGCGCCGGTCAGCATAGTATTTATCCAGCAGCTTGGGGCTTTGCAGGAAGGTGTTGCGGTGCATCACACCGTAGCGGACGAATTCCGCATTCTTCAATGCGGGGATCATGGTAAAGACCCGCTTCTGTTCTCCGAACTTCAGATGGGTCTGGAAGCCCACCAGATTGAATACGGTCTTTTCCGCATTGTCCTGCCGCAGCTGCACCACCGCATAGGGTTCTCTGCCGGTGGCGGGATCCGTCAGGCCCACGGGCTTCAGGGGGCCGTAGCGCAGGGTATCAAAGCCCCGGCGGGCCATGACTTCCACCGGCATACAGCCTTCAAATACGTTCTTATCCTCAAAGCCGTGAACCTCTGCCTCCTGGGCGGAAACCAGTTCCTTCATAAAGGCTTCGTATTCTTCCCGGTTCATGGCGCAGTTGATGTAGTCGGGGGTACCCCGGTCGTAGCGGCTCTGCCACCAGGCCTTGTCCATATCGATGGATTCGGCGGTTACCAGCGGCGCTGCCGCGTCGAAGAAATGGAGATACCCGGTCTCGCCGAAGTAGCCTGCGATTGCCTCGCTGAGGGCATCGGAGGTCAGGGGGCCGGATGCAATGATCACCGGGCCTTCCGGCACTTCCGTTACTTCCTCTTCGATGACGGCAATGGCCGGATGGGAGCGGATTTTCTCCGTGACCATGGCAGCAAAGCCATCCCGGTCCACGGCCAGGCAGCCGCCGGCTTCCACCCGGGTGGCCTCGGCGCACTGCATGATGAGGCTGCCGCAGCGACGCAGTTCCTCTTTCAGAAGGCCCACCGCATTTTCCAGCCGGTCACCCCGAAGGGAATTGGAGCAGACCAATTCTGCAAAATAGGGGCTGTGGTGCGCTGGGCTCATCTTATGGGGCTTCATCTCATAAAGCTCCACTTCAATGCCCCGGTTTGCAAGCTGCCAGGCAGCTTCGGAGCCGGCAAGGCCCGCGCCGATGACTTTTACTTTCATACTCAGGCCTCCTTGCTCTTCTTGGCAGTCTTCTTGGCTGTGGTCTTCTTTGCTGCGGTTTTCTTGGCCGCAGGCTTCTTCGCTGCTGTTTTCTTCGCAGGCTTCTTCGCTGCTGTTTTCTTTGCAGGCTTCTTCTGTGCTGCAGGTTCACCGGCGGGCTCACCCTCGGTGCCCTCTGCGGCAGTTTTCTTCTTATAGTAGCCCCGCTTGTCCTCCGGCAGGAAGGCTTCGCAGGTTTCGTTGATGCAGAAGGGCTTCATTCTGCCCCGGCCGGACTTCTTGAAGAGGGTTTGGCCGCACTTGGGGCAATCCTCCGCCGTGGGCACATCCCAGGTCATAAAGCCGCATTCCTGCCCCTGCTCACAGGCATAGTAGGCATAGCCCCGCTTGGACTTCTTCTTCAGCATGCCGCTGCCGCACTTGGGGCACCGGCCGGGCATCCGCTCCACCAGAGGCTTTGCATTCTTGCAGTCCGGGAATCCGGGACAAGCCAGGAATTTGCCGAACCGGCCCATCTTAATGACCATCTTCCGGCCGCAGAGCTCGCAGACCTCCTCGGTCTCCTCATCGGGGACCTTCAGACGCTGGCCCTCCATGGCGGCCTCCGCATCGGAAAGCTCCTTACTGAAGCCCTCATAGAAGTCAGCCAGCAGTTCCTTCCAGTTCTGCTTGCCCTCCTCCACGGCATCCAGCCGGGATTCCATATTGGCGGTAAATTCCACATCGATGATGTCATTGAACCGCTCCACCATCAGACCCGTCACCACTTCGCCCAGGGCGGTGGGCATCAGGCGTTTATCCTGCTTGACCACATAATCCCGGTCCTGGATAACGGAAATGGTTGCTGCATAGGTAGAAGGACGGCCCACGCCCTTTTCCTCCATTGCCTTGACCAGAGTGGCCTCGGTATAACGGGCCGGAGGCTGGGTGAAGTGCTGTTCCTTATCAAACTTGACTGCCGTTGCCCGGTCGCCCACGGAAAGGTCCGGCAGCGCTGCACCCAGGACTTCGCCCTCATCATCTCTTCCCTCTTCGTAAACCGCGATAAAGCCGGGGAAGCGCAGGGAAGAATGGGCGCTGCGGAACACATGGTCCTCGCATTCGGTGTCGATGGAAACGGTATCGTAAACGGCATTGGCCATCTGGGACGCCAGGAAACGGCTCCAGATCAGCTTGTAAAGCCGGTACTGATCCTTGTTGAGGCTGTCTTTGATCTGCTCGGGATCCAGCTCCACATGGGTGGGCCGGATGGCTTCGTGAGCATCCTGGGCAGAAGACTTGGTCTTGAATACATGGAACTTTCCATAATAGTAGGGTGCGCCGTAGCGGTTTTTGATGAACGCGGCGGCGGCGGCCATAGCCTCTTCGGAAAGCCGCAGGGAGTCGGTACGCATATAGGTAATCAGACCCAGAGTGCCCTCGCCTGCCACATCCACGCCTTCATACAGCTGCTGGGCAACGGCCATGGTGCGCTTGGGGGTGAAACCCAGCTTCCGGGACGCCTCCTGCTGCAGGGTGGAGGTGGTAAAGGGAGGCGCTGCAGAGCGCTTTTTCTCCGCCTTCTTCACATTGGTCACAGAGAAGGGCTTTCCGGTCACATCATCGATAACAGCCTGGGTCTGGGCTTCGTTTTCCAGTTCCCGCTTCTTTTCCTCGCCCCAGTAGCGGGCGGTGAAGCTGCCGGTCTTTCCGGTCAGGTTCAGCTGTACATCCAGGGTCCAGTATTCTTTCGGCTGGAAGGCCCGGATCTCATTTTCCCGGTCCACAACCAGACGGGTCGCAACAGACTGAACTCGGCCTGCGGACAGGCCCCGGCGGACCTTCTTCCACAGCAGCGGGGACAGCTGGTAGCCCACGATCCGGTCCAGCACCCGCCGGGCCTGCTGGGCATCCACCAGGTCGTAATCGATGTCCCGGGGGTTCCGGATGGACTCCCGGACCACCTTCTGGGTGATCTCATTAAAGGTGACCCGCTGGGCCTTGGTATCCGAAAGGTTCAGCAACTCTTTCAGGTGCCAGGAGATGGCTTCGCCCTCCCGGTCCGGGTCGGTCGCCAGATACACCGTGTCTGCTGCTGCAGCCGCGGATTTGAGTTCCTTGATCAGATCTTCCTTGCCCTTGACCGGGATGTACCGGGGGGTAAAATCTCCCTCCAGGTCCACGCCCATGGTGGATTTGGGAAGATCACGCAGATGGCCCATGCTTGCCTTGACGGCAAAATCCGGGCCCAGATATTTTCCGATGGTTTTTGCTTTGGAGGGGGACTCCACAATCACCAGATTGGCAGGTTTGCTCATGAATGTTCTCCATTCCTAAAATTTGCCGGGATTTATCCCAGGCGGACGCGCTTGCCGGGCAAACGTCTGACCACACCCTTGACTTCCAGCAGGGTCAGCGTTGCCAGAACCTTGCCCACCGGCAGGCCTGTTGCCGCAATCACGTCGTCTACCAGCTGTTCCTCCTTGCCGATGGCGGACACGATGGTCTGCTCGTCAGAGGACAGCTTTGGCAGGATATCGTTTACGTCACTATAAGGCGAAGAATTCCCCTTGTCAATGACTTTTTTCTTAATTTCCTGTTTCGGAGGCTTCTTTTGGGCCGGAACCCGGGATTTCTGAGCCACTTTATGGACTTCTTTCTCCACTTCGACCGGTTCCGACACTTCGTCAGCATAGGCTGTCTGCAGATTTCCGGCAATGTCCCGCCGAACCTTTCCGGGGAACTGGGCCTCATATTCACTCAGGATGTCCCAGCCGTGGCTGACGGCAATGGCACCGTCCCGCAGCAGCCGGTTGCTGCCCACGAAGGTGGCAACATCGATATTTCCGGGTACCACGAATACATCCCGGCCCTGGTCCGCTGCCAGCCGGGCCGTGATCAGCGCGCCGCTCTTTTCCGGAGCTTCCACCACCAGTACGCCGCAGCTGAGGCCGCTGATGATCCGGTTCCGCTTCGGGAAATTCCGGGCCATCGGCGGTGTTCCGGGTGGAAACTCCGACAGGATGCAGCCGTAGCTTTCGGTGTCTGCAAAGAGGGCCCGGTTGGAGGGCGGATAGATCTGCTCCGCACCGCAGCCCAGAACACCCACAACCGTTCCACCGGCAGTCAATGCGCCCCGCATGGCGAGTCCATCAATGCCGTAGGCCATACCGGAGACCACGATTCCGCCGCATCTGGAAATCTGATAGCCCATCCGTTTGGCAACGGTCAGGCCATAGGGCGACGCACCCCGGGTGCCCACCACACCGATCAGCGGCTGTCCGTCAAAATCCGGCAGCCGGCCTTTATAGTAAAATACCAGGGGCGGATCCGAAATATTCTTAAGCCGGCTGGGATAAGCCGCATCCCGGTAGGTCAGAATCCGCAATCCTGCCCGGTCGCAGTCATCCAGAATCTGATTGGCCTGGGACAGGTCCTTATCCTGCAATGCTGCTGCACCTTCGGCGGTCAGACCATCGATCTCCCGGTAGCTTTCCCCATCCGCAAAATATACATTCTCCGGGTCCTGAAAATGACGCACCAGCTCCACTTTCAGCCGGTCCGACAGATTCTGCCGTGTGGCCAGCCATATCCAGTGTACGATCATTTTCTTTCCCCTCTTTCTGTCTTTAAAGTTCTGTCATTTCCCACATGACGATGGATGCGGCAACTGCCGCATTCAGCGATTCACATCTGGGATTCATGGGGATGATCAGCTCTGCGTCCGCCGCATCCAGGATCTCTTTCCGGACGCCCCGGCCTTCACTGCCGATGACCACCGCCATTTTGGAAAGGTCTGCCCTGCGCAGATCCTTTGCCCGGTCAGACAGGGCCGTCACGCCCACCGGAATCCCGGCTTCTGCGCAGGCTGCCCTTGCCTTCTCCCAGGTGGTCTGGAGCACCGGTGTGCGGAACACTGCGCCCATGGAAGCCCGGACCACCTTATGGCTGTAGGGATCGGCACAGCCTTCCAGCAGCACAACCGGAACCTCCAGCGCATCGGCGGTTCTCAAAATGGTACCGATATTGCCGGGGTCCTGGATTCCGTCCAGCAACAGCATACCGGGCTTGGGCCGGAACTCCGTTTTTTCCGGCAGCCGGCACAGAAACAGTGCCCCCTGGGGTGTTTCCATGGGAGAAATGGAGGCCATTACATCCTCTGGCACCCGCACGAGGCGCACATGCTCCGGAATCTGTGCTTCCACTCCGTCAGACAGGATCACCGTATCCAGTCCGGGGTAATATTTCACCGCTTCTGCCAGCAGCTTGGTTCCGTCCGCCACGAAAAGGCCTGCCGCTTCCCGCTCCTTTTTGGAGGAAAGCAGCTTCTTCACCTGCTGCAGCAGCGGATTCTTCCGGGAGGAAATTCGTTCTGTCATCATAGCTTCTGCACCGCTTCCAATGCTTTATTCTCACCCAGCACCACCATGATATCTCCCGCTTCAATCCGGTAATTTGCAGAAGGAGAAACATTGGTCGTTTCCTTATTTTCCACCGCAATAATATTCACGCCCAGCTTTGCCCGGACATTCAGCTCCAGGATGGTCTTACCCACCCAGCTTTTGGGAGCCGGCACTTCCAGAATGCCATAGTCCTTGGAAAGCTCGATATAGTCCAGCACATTGTGGGAAGAAAGGCTCCGGGCCAGCTTTCCGGCAAATTCACACTCAGGGATGATGACCCGGTCCACACCCAGCTTTTCCAGCACCCGGCGGTGAGTCTCGTCGTGGGCCTTGCAGACCACATAGGGCACATTCAGTTCCTTCAGATTCATGGTGGTCAGAATGGAAGCCGACAGGTCGTCGCCAATAGCAATGATGGCGCAGTCAAAGCTGCCTGCATCCAAAGCCTTCAGCACCTCTTTGTCCTTGCCGTCACCCACCACCGCATGGGTCACATCGTTGGCCACCTGCTGCACCAGAGTGCTGTTGATATCCATGGCCAGCACCTCGCAGCCCAGGCTGCACAGCTGTCTGGCAACCTCTGCACCAAACAGACCCAGTCCGATTACAAGATAAGACTTCATATGTTCCTCCTAGCCGATGAGCAGATTGGTCTGGGCATACTGGAACCGGTCCTGCGCCCTGTTTCCCATCAGGAAGCCCAGGCTGATGGTCAGAACACCCACCCGTCCGAAATACATATAAACGATCATCAAAATCTGTGCCGGGATGCTTAAAGACGGAGTAACACCTGCCGTCAGGCCCACCGTTGCCAAGGCAGAAACCGTTTCAAAAGCCGCATCCACAAAGGACACCGACGATGTAACACAGATGAAAATACTTCCAAAAATTGCAAGACCCATCACGATCGATCCAATGGTCATGGCATCCAGAACCTGAGAATTGGGAATGGTGCGTCTGAATACGCTGACCGAGTCCCGGCCCCGGGCCCGGGCTGCCAGAAACAGCAGCAGCACCACCATCGTCACGGTCTTGACACCGCCGGCGGTGGAACCGGAAGATCCGCCGATAAACATCAGCACCAGAGAAACCGCCTTGCCCGCATCGGTCAGCGCCGCCTGGTCGACGGCAGCAAAACCAGCGGTACGAACCGTCACAGACTGGAAAAAGCCATTAAGGATCTTATCCCCGATGCTCATAGGTCCCAGTGTTCCGGGATTACTCCATTCCAGCGCACAGAAACAGACTGTTCCCAGAGCCAGCAATCCGCCGCTCATCAGCAGCACCAGCTTGGTATAGACGCTGAATTTTTTGAAATTGCGCACCTGTACAATTTCCTGCCAGACCAGAAAACCCAGGCCGCCCACAATCACCAGCGCACCCAGCGTCAGAATCACCACAGGATCAGAGTTAAAGAGAATCAGACTGGAGCCGGGCTCCATACAGCCAAAAATATCAAAGCCTGCGTTGCAGAAAGCGGATATGGAGTGGAACACACCCCAGCGCAGCGCCCGCCGAAAGCCAAACTCCGGCAGGAACCGGACAAATAGAATCGCCGCACCCACACTCTGAACGCCCAGGCTGCCGAAGATCACCACCTTCTGCAGCTTGACCACATCTTCCATATCTGTCAGGCTCAAGGCCTGGGCCATCACAAGCCGCTGCTTCAGCCCCACCTTTTTCCGAAACAGAAAGACCACCAGAGAAGCCGCGGACATAAAACCCAGACCGCCGATCTCAATGAGGCTGATGATGACAATCTGACCGAACCAGCTCCACTGGGTCCAGGTGTCGTAGAGCACCAGTCCCGTGACGCAGGTAGCAGAAGTGGCCGTAAAGAGGGCCGGCCGGAAGCCGCAGGAAATACCGCTTCGGGAGGCAATGGGAAGCATCAGCAGCAGCGCTCCGGTCAGAATAATCAGCGCAAAGGTCAGCGCGATCACCTTGGTCGGACTCAGCGCCCGGTTTCTCTTGCCAACCACAAAGCTTCCCTTGGAATCTTTCTGCAGCACGACTTCTCCCCCTTTCCTTGTATTTACAATACAAACACTTATCCATAATATAATTTTATATTATATCAGTTTTGAATTCTTTTTCAAGATAGTTTTTAACCAGGTTCAGTGTATCACCTCTTTATTAAACATTTACCGTGTTATGGTATTATAGATTATACGATTGCTTTTTTACATGCCGTGTATTATAATATTGTAATAATTGTGGTCTTGACTTAGACTCAACACTTATAGAAAGGAATACCACTATGTATGATTATCTGATTGTGGGCGCCGGTCTTTATGGTGCTGTTTTTGCCCATGAGCTGACGAAATCCGGCAAAAAGTGCCTTGTTATTGATCGCCGGGATCATATCGCCGGCAACATCTATACCGAGAGCATTTCCGGCATCAATGTCCACAAGTACGGTGCTCACATTTTCCACACCAGCGACAAGGAAGTTTGGGATTATGTAAACCAGTTTTCTGAGTTTAACAATTACATCAACAGTCCCATCGCAGTATACAAGGATGAGCTGTACAATCTCCCCTTCAACATGAATACCTTCTCCAAAATGTGGGGGATTCGCACACCTGCCCAGGCAAAAGAAAAGATAGCCCAGCAGCGTGCGGCACTGAACATCACCGAACCCAGGAATCTGGAAGAGCAGGCTCTGAGTCTGGTGGGTACGGATGTTTATACCAAGCTTGTGAAGGATTACACCGAAAAGCAGTGGGGCCGGGACTGCAAGGAACTCCCCGCTTTTATTATCAAGCGCCTCCCCTGCCGCTTTACTTACGACAATAATTACTTCAACGACCGCTACCAGGGTATCCCCATTGGCGGCTACACCGCCATGGTGGAGAAAATGCTGGTGGGTGTAGAGGTTCGTCTGGGGGTAGATTTTAAGGATCTCATCCGCCAGGAGCCCAATATCGCAGACAGGATCGTCTATACCGGCTGTATCGACGAGTATTTTGACTACAAGCTGGGCAATCTCCAGTACCGCAGTGTCCGGTTTGAAACTGAGGAGCTGGATATGGAAGACTACCAGGGCAATGCTGTGGTCAACTACACCTCCTGGGACCAGCCCTTTACCCGCATCATCGAGCACAAACACTTTGAATTCGGCAAGCAGCCTACCACCATCATCAGCAAGGAGTACTCCGCTGAATGGAAACCCGGCATGGAACCCTATTACCCCGTCAACGATGCGGAAAATGGCGCTCTTTATGCCAAGTACAAAGAGCTTGCCGACGCCCAGGGCAATGTGATTTTCGGTGGCCGTCTGGGCCAGTACCGCTACTACGATATGGATAAAGTCATCCGTGCTGCACTGGACGACCTAAAACATATTATTTAATTCACACGCAACAAGCGAGGTATAAAGATGAGTTCTCCCAAAGTGTCTATTGTCATTCCCTGTTACAATGTAGAAAAATATTTGCACCAGTGTCTCGACAGTGTCATTAATCAGACCCTGCAGGATATCGAAATTATCTGTGTAAACGATGGATCCAAAGATTCCACACTGTCTATTATTCAAGAGTATGCTGAAAAGGATTGCCGAATCAAAATCATTGACAAGCCTAATGCCGGTTACGGCGACAGCATGAACCGCGGCTTTGACATGGCTACCGGTGAGTATATTGGCATTATCGAATCCGACGATTACGCCGAACTGGATATGTTTGAGAAGTTATATGCTACTGCCAAAGAGCATGACCTGGATGTTGTTAAGTCCGGCTTCTTCTTCTATTTTTCCAAACCTACTGAAACTAACACACCTGCTCCTATTGCATCTTCCGCAACCAGCAACCGTACTTTCTGTCCTTTGACCGCTTTCAAGTCCAAGATGGAAATGGTGGAGTTCTTCAACATCAAGCCCACCATTTGGTCTGCGATCTACCGCAAAGATTTCATCCGCTCCAATAACATTCGCTTCAATGAGACCCCCGGCGCATCCTATCAGGATGCCAGTTTCAACTTTAAGGTATGGGTCTGCGCCCAGCGAGTCCGATTGATGGAGGAGTGCTTCCTGCACTATCGCCAGGACAACGAGGCTTCTTCTATCAACTCCCCTGGCAAGGTTTACTGCATTTGCGATGAATACGAAGAGATGGAGCGCTTTCTAAACGACCACCCCGTGGAAAAAGGGATTGTTGAACCGGTTATGGTCCGCGTAAAATACGATAGCTATAACTGGAATTATGAGCGCCTGGCCGAGCCCCTCCAGGCTGAATTCATTCAGCGCTTCGCTGAAGATTTCCGTCGGCATCAGCTGGATGGTCTTCTGAATAAAGCTTACTTTGAGTGGTATAAGTGGAAGGCGGTAAACCAGATCATTGAAGACCCTGACCGCTATCACATGATCCAGGTTAAGATTAAAAATGGTGAACCTGCCCCTGATTTTTACGAAGCAGCACCCAAGCCCAAGCGCACAATCAATGGCAAGGAAGTTCCCTATCTGTTGGATAAGATCCTCGGCGGCTTCGACTGCATTCGCGAACACGGCCTTCTCTACACAATCAAACTGTTTGTCAAAAAGATCATTGGGAGGGTAAGCAAATGAGTGGACTTCCTGTTAAGATTTCTATAATTGTTCCAGTATATAATGTAGAAAAGTATCTGAGCGCCTGTCTGCACAGTTGTATCAACCAGACCTTATACGATATCGAGATCATCTGTGTCAATGACGGCAGTACTGACTCTTCCCTGCAGATCCTGCAGGAATTTGCAAAGCGTGATAACCGCATCAAGATTGTGAACAAGCCTAACGGTGGCCTATCCTCCGCCCGTAATGCCGGTATCGCCTGTTCATCCGGAAGCTACCTAATGTTTCTGGATTCGGACGACTCCCTTGCTTTAAATGCCTGTGAGCGTGTTTGGTGTGAAACTCTGGAGGCACCCACTGATGTGGTCATTTTTGGAACGCATATCTTTCCCACAACACCTCGTGCCACAAACTGGTATTATCATGTCCTAACGGTCCGCACACACCGCCGTTGGGAGTTCACCCCTGATGTCTTGTTCAATGAGCCTGCAGCCAAGCCTTTTGTCTGGCGTCATGCCTACAGCCGAACCTTCTTTACGGAGCACAAGCTTCTGTTTGATGAAAGCATCAAATACGGCGAGGATACTGTCTTCCAGATGGAAGCTTTTCCCCACGGCAAGAACTATGCATTTATTTCTGATAAGCTGTACAATTATCGCTGGTACCGTGAGGGATCTCTCATGCAGACCAACCACGACGATATGGACGAGAAGATCAGAAAGCACTTATTCCTGACCAGAGTCATCTGTGATTATTGGAAGAGCCAGGGTTGGCTTGATCTGTACGGAAAGGACTTTACTCAGTGGTTGCTGGAATTCCTGGTGGCGGATATCCGCAGCACTCAGGTAACGCAGGCTGCAGAGCATTTACAGGAAGT
This sequence comes from Oscillospiraceae bacterium, assembly GCA_015068305.1. Lineage (GTDB taxonomy): Bacteria > Bacillota > Clostridia > Oscillospirales > Oscillospiraceae > Faecousia. Next base: position 9,182 of record SVKV01000006.1, on the reverse strand, counting down.
GAATGCTTTGATTCAAGACTTTGCTTTGTCTCAGCACCTGGATAATATGCCCGCCCATATCGCAACACTTGCTAATACCGTTAGACGAGGAGATATCTAACCCACAAAAAGGAGACCCCTATGGATAAAACAATCAATCAGGTATCGCACGATCAATGTACCGGCTGTGGTGCTTGCTATAACAAATGCCCTACAAACGCAATCGTCATGGAATATGATGAAGAGGGTTTTATCTTCCCCAAGGTAACAGATACATGTGTTAACTGCGGTTTATGCCAGAACGTCTGTCCCGCCCTGAATCCGCTGAAGTTTCATGATAAGCCTGCAAGCTATGCTGTATGGGCTGCAGATGATGTTCGTCTTAAGAGTTCTTCCGGTGGCATGTTCTCTTTGTTGGCTGACTACGTGCTTGAACATGGTGGCGCCGTATGTGGTGCTGCATACACAGATGACTATCAGTTCGTGCATCATATTTGGGCTGAGTATAAAGCAGATTTAGCACCTTTGCGTGGATCCAAATATGTGCAAAGCGATACAGAGCTGACATACAGGCAGGCAAAACAGTATCTTGATCAGGGACGCATGGTTTTATATACCGGCTGCCCCTGTCAGATTGCCGGTCTTTATGGTTATCTGGGTAAGGAATATGAGAATCTGTACACCGCAGACCTCGTGTGCCACGGTTCTAATTCCGTAACTGCCTATCAGTCCTTTATCAAGGAATTCTCCGAAGGGAAGGAGATTGCAAAGGTCGACTTCCGTGACAAGGTACATTACACTTGGTCTACGCCCACCGTGGTTTACCTGAAAAACGGCGAAGTAAAAAAAGCTGCCTGGAACGAAGGTATGTGGTATAAGGGATTCCTGGACGGTATTATCAATCGAACCAATTGCTACAGTTGCCCCTATGCCAGAGCAGAACGTATCGCTGACATTACAATGGCAGACTGCTGGCAGGTTCACCGTCATAATCCCTCGTATGATGACCGAAAGGGTACGTCTCTCGTTTTGGTCAACTCAAAACACGGACAGAAGCTCTTCCAGAAACTGCGTTCCCGCATGAAGCTATGCGAACCTATTCCTCTGGATTTCATGAGCCAGTTTAATGGTCAGCTCCGCCATCCGACCCCTCCTCACCCTTCCAGAAAGTTTTTCTTTTCTCATTTGAAGGACTATGGTTATCACAAAGCACTATGGTATGGCCGTGGCATGCGTTATGACGTAGGCATTGTTGGCTGGTGGTTTGCCTCTAACTATGGCAGTTCGCTGACCTACTATGCTTTAGGTACAATTCTTGAAAACCTGGGCAAACAGGTCTTAATGGTTCCCATCGCCAAGGTGAATGGTACGCCATGGGAGCCTGAAATCAAGTATACCGTTGATTTTCTTTCCCAGTTCTTCCATATCGGCAAAACCCGCAGCTTTGATAAAATGTATGAATTCAACCAGTTCTGTGACTCCTTTATGTTAGGTTCTGACCAGATGTGGACAGGCGGAAGCACAGATTTGGTTGGCTATACGTTCTTCCTTGATTTTGTTGATAAGGACAAGAAAAAGATTGCATTTTCCACATCGTTTGGCCAAAGCGATTTTTATGCAAGCGATGAGGTCCGTGCTACCGCAGGAGATTTCCTGAAACGCTTTGATGCTATCAGCGTCCGCGAAAAATCCGGTATTGATGTCTGTAAGAAACGGTTTGGCATCGATGCAGACCAGATTATTGATCCTGTTTTCCTTTGTACTAAAGAGGACTATAACCGTGTAGCAGACAAGGTTCATGATGTAATCGACCGAAAATATCTTCTTTGTTATATTCTTGACCCAACCCCCGAAAAGGAAGCAGCCGCAAGAGCGATTGCTGAACATGAAAACCTTGAAATTATCACAATTCTGGGATTGAAGGAGCACAATTATGCCATCAATAATTGGCATGTCGGTACGATTCTGCCCAGGATCACTTCGAGTCAGTTCCTGTACTACATCAAAAATTGTTCCTACCTTATGACCGACTCTCATCATGGTACCTGCTTCGGCATTATTTATGAGAAGCCCTATGCCGCTATAGGCAACGCAAGCCGTGGCATCACTCGTTTTGAAACAGTTGCCGATGCCCTCGGCCTGAGAGATCGTCTATTCCTGAATCCTGACGATATCTGTAACAGTGACCGGGCATATGCGCCCATCGACTACGTTGCCGTTAACAGGTGTATTCATTTCGAAAAAGAACGTGCTATGGCATGGTTAGAAAATGCACTCGTTTGCCCGACAAAAGCAGGTATCGAAACAATGCGCACTCTAAATGTCGATCATATGCGCAAGTTTATCGGCATGTCCAATCGTGTTAAAGCTTTGGAATCTGAAAATGAAAAGTACCAAAATGATATCGCCAATCTCCGGAAAGAAATTGACAACTATCTGAACACAGGATTTACTGTTCCCGCATCCGTGCAAACGGATTGCCCTGCACTACAGGGCAACGGTTTCTCCACAACCAAGCAAGATGAGTCCACCTCCCCAAAAAAGACACTTAAGCAGAGAATCAACAAATTTTTGAACCACAACTGATTAAACATCGCACAGTTCTATTTAAATGTAAAGTGTGGCAGGTTTCCTAATAAGGAAACCTGCCACACTATTCTTCATATGTGCAGCAGCAACGCCGACTCCAATCCTCTCAGAGCCGGCGTTGCTTCAGTATATATGTGGGCCCCTGCATTGACATATACAGCAATCATTATACCAGCGTTATTTCTTCATTTCTTCCATATAGGTGTCGCACACGGTTTTGGCTTCGCCGATCATCTTTGCCTCGCCCTTATGGATCCAAATTGCATGGTCGCACAGGCGTTTAACTTCATCAATATTATGGGACACAAACAGCAGCGTCGTACCGCCGCTAAGAAGTTCCTTCATTCGCTTCATGCACTTCTGCTTGAACTTATAGTCTCCCACAGACAAAATCTCATCCACAATCAGGATATCCGGTTTGACCATCGTCGCTACGGAAAAGCCCAACCGTGCTTTCATACCGGATGAGTAATTTTTAATGGGCGAATCCAGAAAATCGCGAATCTCCGCAAAGTCCACGATCTCATCAAAATGCTCCCGCATGAACTGTTCCGAGTGTCCTAGCACACAGCCGTTAAGGAAAATATTCTCCCGGGCTGTCATTTCCTGGTCAAAGCCTGCACCCAGTTCAATCAAAGGTGCCACACTACCGTTAACCGAAATGGTTCCCTTATAGGGTTTCAGGATTCCGCTGATTGCCTTGAGCATGGTTGACTTTCCGGAACCGTTAGTTCCGATCAGGCCCCAGGCTTCACCCTGGCGGACCTGGAAGCTCACATCCTTTACAGCCAGGAATTCCTGGAACATCAGTTCTCTTTTGATCAGCTTAATGAAGTATTCTTTCAGATTATCTACCTTTTGGTTGGCAAGGTTGAATCGGATTGTCACATGGTCTACGTCAATCATGACCCGTTTCTCATCCATAACAGTTCTCCTAATTAAATATACAGAATAAACTTATCTTTAGAACGCATGAAGCTCCATGTACCAACTGTCAGCATCAGCACAGCAGCACCCCATCCTGCAAGCGTAATCAATGGACCGGGAACGGTACCGGTCCAAACCAGGTCCCGAAATTGACCGACATAAAAATACATCGGGTTGAAATGCTTCACGCACCAGCACAGCCATTCGGGCAAAGCCTCAATTGGATAGAAAATCGGTGTCAGATACATCCATGCCGTGGTAATCGCATTATAAATATACTGGATATCCTTAAAAAACACATTGCCCTGCGCCAGGAACAGGCCAAGGCCAATGCAGAACAGATACAGCTGCAGCAGTACAAACGGGAACAGCAGCGCAGTCCAGGAAATCTTCGCCCGGGTAACCAGCATGACAATAACCAATGCACCTAAAGAAAATACCATATCAATCATGCCGCTGGTGATTTTTGCAATTGTAAAAATATACTTAGGGACATAGGTTTTCTTCAGCAGTGCTGCATTACCGGTAATTGAAAAAATAGCCTGGTGGGTGGATGAGTTCATAAAGTTGAACAGCAGCTGACCGCAAAACAGATAGACCGGGAAATTATCGATATTCCGCTTGAACATGGTTGAGAACACCACCGTCATAACAACCATGATCAGCAGCGGATTCAAAACGCTCCATATATAACCCAGAAAGCTTCTGCGGTATTTGAGTTTAATATCTCTGCTAACAAGCAGCTTCAACAAATCCCGGTATTTCCAGAATTCCTGGACATACTGGACAATCTTACTACTTGACTTATTCATAATTTCTCCTTATTCAAAATCACGACTATGCCGCAACCAATTGAAAACTCGCGAGTGCAACATAGATTCAAAAGTTTGCTTTTGTATAGAAAGAACATTCATGATGCGGAATGCCTGGTACTGTTTGAAGGACAATTCCCATGTATCAGGTAAATTCTCTTTAAAATAGTCCATCATCCGGGCGCCCATCATTCTTCCCTGCTTCCGGTCAGGATGCACCAGCATGACCGTTGTCAGATAACTCATGAGCAAGCCCTGGGCTTTCATACACACGTAACTCCGTCCGGCATCATCTTTTTCCAGCGGAAGGTTATAATACTCCCGGACGAAACGCCGCAAAACCGTCTCTGTATGACCGATTCTGCGAAGCTGATTCTCGTTGGAAACACTTTGCTGCACATCGCCGATGCGATAGTCATAAATAAATAAATCAAATGGCGTGATACTTTTTGCCATGCAGCAGGGAAATGTTGCAAATTCATGGTCTTCATAGAACACGTGCTCTGACAGTTGAATGCCGTTGCGGTGATAGAATTCCGTGGAGTATGTGATTCCGTGGAAAGTCAGACTTCTGTCAAAGTTCTTCCACTGACCCATGATTTCCTCCATGGTATAGCTTCTTCCAAACTGCTCGGGGTAACTCTTCCATTTTTTTATTTCCCCGCTGGAGATATCGACGGTATGGTGATGGGTCAGAACCACATCGCTGACACAGTCCTCCAGCAAACTGATAAACGCAGGCAGATTCTCCGTTTCCACCCAGTCGTCAGCATCAACTACTTTCAGATACTTTCCAACTGCCGCAGCGCAGCCCGTATTCAGTGCACCGCCATGCCCCTTATTTTCCTGATTAATCAGCCGGACCGAATCTGGATAGTCGTCACAGTATTTTTTTGCAATCTCAGGTGTTGCATCTTTGGAACCATCGTTGACAACGATGATATCCAGCTTATCAATCACCTCAGGATGCAGAAAGGACGGAATTACCTTATCTAAAAACTGTTCGCTGTTATAGGACGGAACAATCAGTGATAAAACTTTCATAGCAAAACTCTTTCTTCGGGACCGCTCACTTCATCCCAGCTTGTTTTCCGATTCTATTCTCCCGAATTCCACGAAAAAGAGCGTCGAATGCCTTCTTCGGTGAGATGTCCCCGGTATACATAGGTCTTTTCTTTATCACATAGTAAATTCCGTATGCAACCGCAAGGGGCCATCCCAGAATATAGCGGGTGGTAGCACCCCGGTTATAGAAGAACGATTCATCAAAGCCTTTAAACCAGGTGGACTCTGTCTGGGCTACGGAGGCAATTTCCTCCGGAACATACCAGATCTTCAGACCGGCTTTCTGGCAATCCACCAGAAACTTCAGTTCTTCCTCCGCACCGTTTCCGGTTCCTGCGCCCATCAATTCGTCAAACCGGACACCGGTTCGCAGAAGACTCTCCCTGCGGAAAGAAATCTGCCAGGAACTAACGTGCATGGTCTTGGGAAACTTCAGTTCCATAATCCGGTTCTCAAGAGAAGATGCCCTTCCAACCATCTTAAAAATGATCACATCCGCCTGGGGCAATGCTTCATAAGCCTTGCAAATCAGGTCTTCATAATCCGGAACAAACATCTCGTCATCATCGCACAGCAGACAGACATCCGCATCGGACTTCTCCAGCGCGAGATTTCTGCTAACCGTTAATCCTCTTGTGGCAGAGTCGAACCAGCGGACTGTTCCGCCTTCGGTTTTCCAGGAACGCAGATCATTATTACCGCACTGATTGATCACCACGGCATTTCCCGTGATCCGGGAACTGCGAATCAACCGGTCATCCTGCTGATTCACACAGGACAAAAGAATATCAAGCTTCATTTTCTGTCTCCCAAATAGCTGAGGGCATATTTCATCACACCGTGAACCGCATAGCTGGAAAAAAGCGCAGCAGATTTACACAGCCCGAACCCCATGCAGCGATATACCCGGAATGTCATTTGGGCAGAATGGAGCTTGCTGCCGGATTTTCCCGTATTGGTAAGCCGATACTTCAGCAAGGGTTCATTGATCCCGCAGGCATACTGGTATTTTTGCAAGACCCTAAGCCACATGATGTAATCTTCATGGGCATCCTCATGCTCCATCGGGAATTCCCGGGCTGCCTCCGTTCTCATCACAACAGAGGAGCAGTTGATACAGTTATGCTTCAGCAGTTCCCGATAGGTAATTCTCTCCGGAACCGGAATGACACGACCGGTCAGCCGGCCATCGGGATCCATCAGTTCCCTGCCTGTGGCACATAAGACAAGCCCCGTTTCATCCAGAAGTGAAATCTGCTTTTCAAGCTTTTCCGGTTTCCAGATATCATCTGCATCCAGAAATGCAATATACGGTGCGCGAGCCAGTGTGACACCCCAGTTTCGGGATGCTGCTGCACCCAGATTCTGCTCATTTCTGTAGAATTTCACCCGTTCCTCATTCCGATACGGATCAAGCGCCTCATCCAGGAGCTCCGGTGAGCAGTCATCAATCACAAGCAGTTCCAGCGGAACATTCTGGAGCAGCACAGAATCAATCGCAGCCCGGATGGTAGATGCGCATTTGTATGCAGGCATAATTACGGAAACAAGCGGTTCGTTCATATCAGTACCCCATTATTCTCCGTTATCTTACTTCTTTGCAGACGGATCCGCAGCAGACTTCTGCCATTCCTCAATTCCCTCTGTGTTCTCCTTTTGAAACAGGATCTTTACGGTCAGGATGATCAGTTTCAGGTCCAGGAGGAAAGAATAATTCTCAATATAATGCAGATCCAGTTTTAATTTTTCGTAAGGCGTTGTATTGTACTTGCCGTATACCTGTGCATAGCCGGTCAGTCCCGCCTTCACTTTCAGACGGTAATCAAACTGGGGAATGATCTGCTTGTATTCTTCTGCCAGATTCGGGCATTCCGGCCGGGGCCCCACAATGGACATATCGCCCTTGAGAATGTTAAACAGCTGAGGCAGCTCATCGAAATGGATGTTGCGGATGATCTTGCCGATTGGTGTCACTCTGCTGTCATTCTTTCGGGTCATAATGTACTCAGAGGAATCCTCTGCCACGCACATGCTGCGGAATTTATACACCTTGAATACCTTTCCACCCTCCGTCAGCCGATCCTGGGTAAATAATACAGGACCGCCGTCGTATAGCTTGATGCAGCAGGCAATGAGAAGCATGACCGGTGACGCAACAATAATTGCAATCAAAGATGCAATGACATCAAACAACCGTTTCAGTACCCGCTGGTCAGCAGCCAGTCCAATATTCCGGAACAGCAGAAGTGTCGTATCCATCAACTGAATGGTATCTGCGCTTCGGATCATCACGTCAGAGATTTTGGGAACGCAGTAGCATCTGATGTCATTCTCAAAGCAGAATTTCAGAATCTCATTACGTGTATGGGCCGGGATATCTGTCAGAACCACATTCCCGTTTTTCAGGATACGCTCCTTGATGCATTCAAAATCCTCATCGATGGAAATCACATCCTGTATATCGTAGCGGTCCTCCCGGGTCTGGATTTTTTTGATCAGATTATCGGGGCTATAGGCACCGTAAACCAGCAGCATTTTTCTGGGGGGGTACAGTATGGAATAAACCCATCTGGTAAAGAAGCTCCATCCCAAAACCAGTACCAGTTCCACAACCGTCATAAATACCAGTGGCATCAGATTTTCCATCAGTCTCCAGCGGCAAATCAGACACAGCTGCAGGTAAGTAATCGTGTTGGCAAAGAGAATCGAGAAAATCTGTGAATAGAAAACCTCGAACACCCGTGCCCTTCCAATTTTAAAGCCGCCAAAAATATGGTTGAAGAAAAACACCATCAGTGCGTACAGTGCAACCACGGCATAATTGCCTCTGACAAAAAATTGTGCGCCGGCATTTTTATAGCAAGTGAACCAAACCGCCGCAAAGAGGCCGGTCTGCATTGCAAGTATCACAGCTGTGGCGGCGGCCAACAGCAGTCTTTTATATTGGTCTCTGTTTTTCATGAACAATCGATCCTCAGTACAGTATCATTTCAAGAATTACATAGTTATACTATTATATTTTATGATTATAGCACAGTCTCCCTGCTTTTTCAACACATAATAAAAACTTGGCAGTATCGGCAAAACATGGTTCAAGTAACCAGTGTAATTACAGTATGATATACAATTTTCCTTGTTTATTAGGAGTTACGCAACCGATCCATTTGTTCATACTCCATAAGCAGAGAAAAGGCCTGTACATCCGGAGATGTACAGGCCTTTATAATTAATACAGTTTTGCACCGGCGGGGATCCGCTCATCCAGCATCAGCAGGTTGAGGCGCTCTTCGCCCTCTTCCTTATGGACAGCAGACAGCAGCATACCGCAGGATTCGATGCCCATCATGGGTCTGGGAGGCAGATTGGTGATGGCAACCAGGGTCTTGCCGATCAGCTCTTCCGGCTCATAGTAGGCGTGGATGCCGCTGAGGATCACACGCTCGTTCTCAGTGCCGTCATTGAGGGTAAACTTCAGAAGCTTCTTGGACTTCTTCACAGCCTCACAGGTCAGAACCTTCACTGCCCGGAAATCGGACTTGGAGAAGGTCTCAAAATCCACGCAGTCGGCAAACAGGGGCTCAACCTCCACCTTGGAGAAATCGATTACGGGAGCTTCCTCCTTCACTTCAGCCACAGGTGCAGCCTTGGGCGCAGCAGTTTCATCCTTCTTCGGAGTATCCAGAGGCTTCATGGTGGGGAAATGCCTCCTCAACTTATCATATCGTGTCAGATTGCGTTATCTCAACACTTTAGGGGATTTTCCCTTCTGTCATATTGTATCATATCACATCAGGGAAAATCAATACTTTG
>SVKV01000040.1 GCA_015068305.1 Oscillospiraceae bacterium | reverse complement strand
AGAGCGCTTCCAACGCTTTCTTCAAGGGCCTGAAGGAAGCTGATGCTTTCGTTGCTGCCCCCAAGTGGCTGGATCGCGATAAGAATACCCTCCAGGGTAAGGTTATTGCAATGCCCGCCAAGGCTGATATCGACTTCGATATCGCAGTGCACCTCATCGTCGAGTTGTACTCCAAGTAATCTACCCCCTGTTTTTGTTCGCATGTATGTCTGGTGGGGCAGTTTCTGCCCCACACGTTAAGGAGGGTTTTGATTAATGGTAGAAATTGAAAAGCCTCGCATTACCTGTCTGGACAATCCTGAGGATCTCTCCTACGGCAAGTATGTTGTAGAGCCTCTGGAGCGCGGCTACGGCATGACTCTGGGCAATTCCCTGCGCCGGATTCTGCTGAGCAGCCTGCCCGGTTATGCAGCAACTTCCGTGAAGATTCAAGGCGTACAGCATGAGTTCTCCACCATTCCCGGTGTTACCGAGGATGTGACTGAGATCGTGCTGAATGTCAAGCGGATCATCACCAAGCTGTTCTGCACCGGAACAAAGACTGTCCACATCGACGCAGTCGGTCCCTGCACCGTTACTGCCGGTGACATCAAGGCTGATGCCGAGGTGGAGATTCTGAACCCCGATCTGCATATCTGCACTCTGGGTCCCGACGCCACTTTTAACATGGAGATCACTCTGAGCCAGGGCCGTGGCTATGTTTCCTCTGACCGGAACAAGAATGCCCAGATGCCCATCGGTGTGATTCCCATCGACTCCATCTATTCTCCTGTTAAGAAGGTGAATTATACGGTGGAGCCCTGCCGGGTCGGCGATAAGACCGACTTCGACAAGCTGACCCTTGAGGTCTGGACCGATTCCACCATCACTGCAAAGGATGCAGTTTCCCTGGGCGCAAAGATCCTGAGCGATCATCTGACTGTGTTCACCAACCTGTCCGATTCCGTCAGCACCTCTTCCACTGTTGTGGACAAGGTGGTTGACCGTCCCGATGCGAAGCTGGCCATGACCATTGATGAGCTGGATCTGTCTGTCCGTAGCTTCAACTGCCTGAAGCGCGCCAACATCAACACCGTTGCCGATCTGATCAACAAGACTGGTGAGGACATGATGAAGGTCCGCAACATGGGCAAGAAGTCCCTGGACGAGGTTCAGAAGAAGCTGGAAATGATGGGTCTGTCCCTGGCCAGCGAAGATTCTGGCAGCAACAACTAAGTTAACCTTACAGTAAGGAGGAAACGTTCATGTTCGGCACTCGTAAGCTGGGTAAGACCAGCACTCAGAGAAAGGCCCTGCTGCGTCAGCAGGTTACCGACCTGCTGGAGAACGGCAAGATGGAGACCACCTTCTATCGCGCTAAGGAAGTGCAGCCCGTGGTTGAGAAGATGATCACCCTGGGCAAGAAGGGCAATCTGGCTGCTTACCGCAGAGCTATGGCTTTCGTGACCAAGGAAGATGTGGTCCAGAAGCTGTTCAAGGAAATCGCTCCCAAGTACGCTGACCGCAACGGCGGCTACACCCGCGTGACCCGCATTGGTGCACGCCGCGGTGACGCTGCTGAGATGGCAGTCATCGAGCTGGTGTAATTTCTGTTTGAGAAAAGAGATAACGGCGCAGCGGAAGCTGCGCCGTTTTTTCGAAAATAGGCGAAATAATGCTTGACAAACCGGGACCATCATAGTATAATACTCTAGCTGTCAAGAAATGCTGCTATAGCTCAGCCGGTAGAGCGCATCCTTGGTAAGGATGAGGTCGCCAGTTCAAATCTGGCTAGCAGCTCCATATAATCTACGGAGCCTTTTGGCTCCGAAGGTTTTATCTTTGCAGACAGATTTGAAGATCTAAATGCAACGCGGACGAGCGTTGCCGGCGAGGGCTCGACCGAGCCGCTCTATGATTTTGCAAATCTGCTAGCAGCTCCAATTTCATATTTGCTGCTATAGCTCAGCCGGTAGAGCGCATCCTTGGTAAGGATGAGGTCGCCAGTTCAAATCTGGCTAGCAGCTCCAAACCCTTGAATCTCTTAGAGGTTCAAGGGTTTTTCTTATTTGCATAGGCAAATTCAGACCGCATCCTTTTAACCTGATTTACAGGAAAGGATGCGGCCTATTTGAAGCAGAAAATTAACATCTCAACACATCTTTCTGCATCTTTAAAAGCGGTCTATGAATCTTTTATCATCTCTCAATATAACATACTACCATAATCATCTTCGGGGAAATGCAGAACACATAGACGTCGTTATGCCCGTGAGAACCTGTCAAACAACAGATGTTCGTTTTAATACCAAATGATATATATTTTAGTTGTGGCATTGTAAAGTTTATCATGGGGATGCTTTTTTCTTCAATCATTTTGTTTATACTCTAGAAATTGAAGGATGCATGTGGTAGTATTAAAAAAGAATTAATAGAAAGAGAGATGGATAATTATGAGAAAGACAATTATGCTTGTTTCGTGCATTGTCTTGCTTATTTGTGTATGTGTCTTCAGAAGCAATTACGTGCTGATCGACGGGACTATTATTGACCGCGATGCTGACTGTGTGGTATTACAGGGAGATGCTATACCTGAGGTAAAGCAACTGCTGAAAATCAACGGACTAAAAACGCTGGACCTGAGAGAAGTGAAGATTTCTATTGATGAATATGATGCGCTTTCCGGGCAGCTTCCGCAGTGTGAAATAGTGTGGAGCATTCCATACCAGGGTGAATACTGGGACAGCACTACATCTGAGGTTTCGGTAAAAACGATGTCTGCTGAGGATGTTGTGGCGCTAAACTACTTCCCGAATCTACAGACGGTGGATGCACGGGAATGCCAGGAATATGATTCTCTGCTAGACTTGAAACAGAACAGACCGGATCTGAATGTGCTATATTTCGTAGATTTGGGTAACGTTCAGCTTCGGGAGAATGCAATGGAATGCACGGTGACAAATGAAAATGTCAGAGCACTCCTGGATTCACTGAAATATCTTCCGGAATTAAAGATAATTAGTTCTGATGGATGTACGGATTATAATGCCCTGATGGAAATTCGTGAGGCACGGCCGGATGTAACAGTAAGCTATGATGTGGTAATAGGACAAGGTTCCTATGACAGTGATGCTGTTTCGCTTACCCTGGACATTTCGAATGCCGGAGAGGCCTTGAATCTTTTACAGTATTTCCCGAGTCTGAACTCAGTTACGTTTACTGGTTTGGCAACGGATAATGGCTTGATGTATGAATTGAAATGCCGCTATCCGGAGATTGTGGTCGACTGGTGTTTTGAACTATTTGGTATTGAGACCAGGAGTACTGCTGCTGAGTTATTACTGAATAAAATCCCCATGGAATCAACAAAGGAAGTGGAAGATGCGCTGAAGTACTTCTACAATTTGGAATGGGTGGAAATGTGCCAGTGCGGAATTCCCAGCGAGGAGATGGATGCACTTTGGAAGCGTCATCCGGAAATCCGTTTTGTTTGGGCGATTCCTATGGCAAATGGCTTTGTCCGGACTGACGTGAAAGCATTCATTCCGTATAAGTATGGGTATCACATTCATTTGCCCTTCTATGACAAGCAGGCAAAAGAACTGAAATATCTGGTGGATTTGGAGTGTCTGGATCTGGGACATATGCGGATGAAAGACATTTCGTTCCTGCAGTATATGCCAAAACTGAGATACTTGATCGTAGCAGACACAGTGGCTGATGACTATTCCGTGATCGGAACATTGAAAGAACTGATCTATCTGGAGATCTTCATTGCTCCGGTGCGTGATGCCTCGTTTTTGCTGGAACTTACGAAATTGGAAGATTTGAATGTTGGCAAAACCCGTTTCGATGATCCGATGATTCTGGCACAAATGACATGGCTGAAGCGTTTATGGGCGATTAATGCTGGTCACAATAAATCGCAAATAGATACTCTGATTAAATCGTTGCCGAACACAAAGGTGGTTGTCAGCGGAAGGCATCCAACGGATACGGGCTGGAGACAGAGTCAGAATTATTATGATATGCGCGATATGCTGGGTATGTTCTATATGAAATGAGTATAGTCGGTTCCCGGGCGATGCTCGGGAACCGACTGTTTAATATTCAGTGGAATAATCAAACCGCATCCTTTTAACCTGATTTACAGGAAAGGATGCGGCCTGATTCAAAGGAGATCCGCTACATAGATCGATATTAAAAAACATGATCATTCAGCCAGATGAGAAAACTTCTGGCCAAAGTCAGCTTGGTAAATTCATGTTTCTCAGGAGCTCGGCGACATCGCGCCATTCGTCAGACTTCAGGAAAACGCTGCCGATCAGAAATTCATCCGGGGTGGTATCCAGAGCGATGGCAATGCGCATCACAACTTCCAGGGAAGGGATGGAGGTGGCCCGCTCGATGCAGGACAAATACTTATCGTTGATGCCCGCCCGCTCGCATACCTCAGCCTGCTTGAGGCCCAGCTCTTTTCTGCGCCGCGCGATCCGTTTTCCGATTTCTGCATAGTTTAATTCCATAAGCAAACCCCCATCATTTTTATCCATTTTACAGAATTCCCCGAATAATAAGAACAATCCATAAGCGGGAATCCGACTTGATGCAAGAACGATTTTGCGGAAAATGGAATATACTACTTATGATTAGAATTTAACAGCAATTGTTCAGTATATTTAAAACTATAAGGGGTTTGATTGAAAACATCTATAGGAGTGGTAATCATTTTTCAACACTACCAAAACATTTTTGGTCTGTCGCCGGAACGGAGGGATAATCCGGCGACAGACAGAAAAACAACTTTTAATGAGAAATTATGCTTGACAAAATCAATAAGCTGTGGTACAAGTAATTGTAGTAGCCGGATAATCGACTACAGGACGGATAATTGTGCCCATTGAATACGAAGCAGAATGAGGAGATGCCCATGCCGGATAAGAAGCTAACAGACCGGAATGACCCGCATCGCTACCGCACGAATTCCGATTTCATTCTGCGTAAAATCTCCGGTGAGGCGGTTCTGGTGCCCACGGGAGACTCCGTTTTCGGAAACAGCATGATCTCTGTCAATGAGACGTTTACTTATCTGTGGGAGCTTTTCAGCGAACCGGTTACGATTCCCGAGGCTCTGGCAAAGGCGAAGGAAGATTACGAAGACCCATCCGGTGAGATGGAAGCCCAGATTTTACAGTTTATCGCCGAGTGTGTGCACTACGGCATGATTCTTAAGGAGGAAGAATGATGGAAAAGATGACCTGGACCCGTCCTGTGGCTGCTGTGGAACAGTTCATGCCCAATGAGTATATTGCTGCCTGCGGCGACAAGACAGACCCTGTGTATAAGTTTGTGTGCAATGCCGGCGGTGGCGCAAAGGGTGGTGCTTGGGAGGAAACCAACAAAATTGAGGGTCTGCAGAGCCAAGGTGAGTGGGGTTGGGACGGATATGACGCTGACAGGCGGATTTCTCAGACCAGCAGCAGTTTCCATGCATGTGATGAAACTCATGAAGTTCCTCTTTCTGGTATTGATCAGTTTATTTCTAACTGCTACTATAAGAAAGCAGGAGATCCCGATTCTGCTGCAATTCCTGTTCTGGTTTGGCGCGGTCCGTATAATAATAATACACATTGTTGTACCGGACTGACCGATGTCGGTAGCCTTCCTATTATTAAGTCTTAATTTGAAATACATAGAGGGCCGGGGAAACCCGGCCCTTTCGCACTTTTACGGGAGGTTTGTACCAATGGATGAAATGCAGGATTATGGAACAGCAGAGCGTCGGTTATTTATGCGTGCCAGAGAAACTAATACCCCAATCAATGGTTCGCTGGAATTGTTGCCTCTTTGCAACATGAACTGTGATATGTGTTATGTGCGTCTTTCAAAGCAGGAAATGGAGCAGCAGGGCAGAATGCGCACCGGAGCCGAGTGGCTGGCTCTGGGCCGGGAAATGGCAGATGCCGGGACGATGTTCATGCTGCTCACCGGCGGCGAGCCCTTGCTGCACCCGGATTTCAGGGAAATCTACCTTGGCCTCAAAAAGAAGGGATTCATTCTCACAATTAATTCCAACGGCACCCTCATCGACGAAGCCTGGGCGGACTTTTTTGCAAAGAACAAGCCCCGGCGCATTAATATTACGCTCTATGGGGCAGACGAAGAAGCCTATGAGAATCTGTGCCATTACAAGGGCGGTTTTGAAAAGACAGTCCGCGCTGTCCGCCTGCTCCGTCAGCGTAATGTGGATGTGCGCCTTGGCTGTACCATAACACCGGACAATACAACTGATATTTCCCGCTTGATGTCCATTGCGGAAGAACTGGACGCTCCCATGCGAATGGATCCTTATGTTATGCCTGCAGTCAGAGAACGCGGCAAACCTTTTGAAGAGCAGCATCGCATGATGCCGGAAAGGGCTGCCGCAGCATCGGTAGAATCTCTCCGGGGTGTAATGGGAGAAACACTTTTTGCTGAATATCGGAAACTCATGCTGGAGAGAGTAGATGCTTTTATTGGGAGAGAAGAACGCCCCAGTGAGAACACCTGCCATGCCGGCCGATGCTCCTTCACCATCAACTGGCAGGGGCAGATGCGACCCTGTGTGGTCAGCTCCGAGCCTTCTGCGGATGTATTTGAGGTGGGATTCCAGGAAGGCTGGAAGCAGATCAGTTCTGCTTTCCAGGCGGTTCGCTTCTGCTCCAAGTGTTCAAACTGCCGCCTTCGCCCTGTCTGCCGCACCTGCGCCGAGGCCTGCCTGTTGGAGACGGGTGACTACATGGGTGTACCCGAATACCTCTGCCGATATGCCGCCGAAACCGAGCGGCTGCTGCGGCTGAGTCTGGAGGAAGAAGCCCATGAATGAGATCTTTACAATCGGCGATTTTTGCTTCCGCATTGTTTGCGATGAGGGTATCGAGATCCCCGAAAATTTCCTGAAGTTCCGGGGCGGCGATGGGCCGGTCTATACATACACCATCCGGCCGGAGGATACCTTCCCGGAGCCCAGAGGTAAAGTTCTGGCCCGGCGGGAGGACTTGCTGGTGATGCAGACCGAGGCGGGGGAATGCCGCTATATCGGCGTCAAGGGAAATCTGGAGCCCTATGCCTGTTATGAGGAAACGGCACCGGATGCGGCACAGGTTTTATTGCGGATGGAGCCCTACAACCGTCTCAACTGCGATCCGGTCTTTACATCTCTGCTGGCATTGGAGCGGCGTCAGATGGGTTTTGACGCGCTGGTGCTCCACTGCGCCTATATTGAATACAAAGGGGAGGCCATCCTCTTCTCGGCCCCCTCTGAAACCGGAAAGACCACCCAGGCTAACCTCTGGGAAAAATACCGTGGAGCCCGGACGGTCAACGGCGACCGGGGACTGCTGCAGAAAATTGACGGGCGCTGGTTTGTCCGGGGCTGGCCGGTCTGCGGCTCCAGTGAAATCTGCCACAATGACCAGATGCCCATCCGCTGCCTCGTGATGCTTTCCCAGGCGCCGGAGGACAGGGCGGAGCGCCTTTCTCCCATGAAGGCTTTCACGCAAATCTACAGTCAGATCACCGTCAACCGCTGGAACCGGGATGCCAATGTCCGGGCTATGGCGCTTTTGGAGGATTTGATCGCTGAGGTGCCGGTATATCACCTGGCCTGTACCATGAATGAAACTGCGGTATTCGCACTGGAAGCGGCAATCCAATAACACAAACGGCGCTGTTTGTTACAGCGCCGTTTTATATTGCCTTTTTGAGTATGGTGTGGTAAAATTTTCACATATCTATACAGAAAGAAGAGATTTTGATGGCCTGGCTGCAAAAACTGCATCATCCTGAATACTATGTGAAAACCTTTCTGAAATGGCTGGTTCTGGGCGTTGTGATCGGCATCCTCGGTGGACTGCTGGGTGCCGGTTTCCATCATGCGCTGCATTTTGTTACCCATCTGCGCAGCGACAACAACTGGCTGATCTTTCTGCTGCCCCTGGGCGGTGTGCTCAGCGTGGGCATCTACCGGATTTTCGGCCTGCGCAACAACCGGGGTACCAATGAGATCATCGATGCCATCCTGGACGGAAAGCCCGTCAGCCCCCTGGTGGCCCCGGTGATCTTCCTGGCAAGCTCCATCACCCATCTGTTCGGCGGCTCCGCCGGCCGGGAGGGTGCGGCGCTGCAGCTGGGCGGCAGCGTGGCATCGCTGCTGGGAAAAATGCTGAAGCTGCAGGAAAAGGACCGGACGGTGCTGATCATGAGCGGCATGAGCGCGGTTTTTGCGGGCCTTTTCGGTACCCCGCTGACGGCCACCATTTTCTGCATGGAGTTTGAGTCTGTCGGTACGCTGTTTACCCCTGCGCTGCTGCCCTGCTATCTGGCAGCTTTTGTTGCAAGCCGGGTATCTGCAGCATTGGGTGTCCATGCAGAGATTTTCATTCTGGAAAATGCGGCGGCCCTGGATTTTGCCAATATTGGCGGCTTTGCGGTACTGGCGGTGCTGGTATCCCTGCTGGGCATTGTTATGTGCAAGGTGTTCCACGAGGCGGAGCATCTGGCGGCCCATTATTTCAAAAATCCCTTTGTGCGGATTGCCGTGGGCGGCGTGCTGATCGCAGCGATGACCTTGCTGGTGGGTGACCATCGGTTCAACGGCGCCGGCATGGACATGGCCCTGGAGGCCGTGGCCGGCAAGACGGATTGGTATAATTTTGCGCTGAAAATGCTCTTTACGGCTGTGACACTGGCAGTGGGCTTCAAGGGCGGCGAAATTGTGCCCACATTCTGTGTCGGAGCCACCTTCGGCTGCCTGGTGGGCGGCCTTCTGGGGCTTGACGCAGGCCTTGCGGCAGCTGTGGGCCTGGTTGGCCTGTTCTGCTGCGCTACCAACTCTCCTCTGGCATCCATCGTGCTGAGCGTGGAGATGTTCGGCGGTGCCAATCTGTACCTGTTCGCGCTGGTCTGCGTGATCTGCTTTGTGCTTTCCGGCCACAGCGGCCTGTACACCAGCCAGATCATCCAGTTTGCCAAGGCGGATGAACTTTTGAAGGGTGAAGAAAAAGTATGATCGGCTTTCTTCTTGCAATCATTTATCTGTCCTTTATCAGTCTAGGACTGCCGGACGGCCTTCTGGGCGCCGCATGGCCCACCATGTGTGTGGAGATGGATGTTCCGGTGAGCTATGCAGGACTGATTTCCGTCACCATTGCGGCGGGTACCATCGTATCCAGCCTGCTCAGCGACCGGCTGACCCTGCGGTTCGGTACCGGAAAGGTCACGGCATTCAGTGTTGCCATGACGGCTCTGGCGCTGCTGGGCTTTTCCGTGACGAAGAATTACTGGCTGCTGTTTGTCTGGGCGGTGCCCTACGGTCTGGGCGCCGGCAGTGTGGATGCCAGCCTCAATAACTATGTGGCGCTGCACTATGCCAGCCGGCATATGAGCTGGCTGCACTGCATGTGGGGCGTGGGTGCGACACTGGGACCTTACATCATGGGCCTTGCCCTGACCGGCGGCCGGGGCTGGAACATGGGCTACCGCTATGTGGCGGTGCTGCAGATGGCTCTGACGGCGGTGCTGATCTTCAGCATTCCGATCTGGAAGGAAAGAAAGAACCAACAGGAACAGGAAAAAACGGAACAGCGGGAACCTCTGGCCCTGAGAGAGATCGTAAAAATTCCCGGGGCAAAGGAAGTGCTCATCGCATTCTTCTGCTACTGCGCGCTGGAACAGACGGCCATGCTCTGGGGCAGCACCTATCTGGTGCGGCAGCTGGGAATGCAGGAGGAGCGGGCTGCAAGCCTGGGAAGCCTTTTCTTCATCGGTATTACTTCCGGGCGTTTTCTAAGCGGTTTTCTGACCTATCGGTTTTCGGATGCAAACATGATCCGGCTGGGCCAGAGCGTGATTGCGGCAGGTGTTATTGTGATGCTGCTGCCTCTGGGGGAAATTGCTGCAACTGCCGGATTGCTGCTCATCGGCTTCGGCTGTGCGCCGGTTTACCCCTGTATCATCCATTCGACCCCGGACCATTTCGGTGAAGAAAACTCCCAGGCCATCATCGGCATCCAGATGGCCAGCGCCTATACGGGAACGCTGCTGATGCCGCCGCTGTTCGGCCTCATCGCCAACCACATCAGCACCTCGCTGCTGCCCTGGTACGAGGGAGGAATTCTGGTGCTGATGATCGCAATGTGCGAAGAGCTGAACCGGAAAAGTAAGCACTAAAATAAGCCCACCGGATTTCCGGTGGGCTTTTGACATTATTTCTGATATTTTCCCTTGCGGAAGGGATTTCTCAAATTACATTTGCATGCCAGCGCGTAGCCCAGAATACCGAAGAGGGTGCCCAGAATGATGGAAGCAATCACATCGGTGGGGTAGTGCAGGTACAGATACAGCCGTGAGAAGGCAACAAGAATTGCCAGAAGGGTTGCGGGAATGCCGAATTTCTTATTGCCCAGCATCAGCACCGTACAGGCTTCAAAGGAAGCGATGGTGTGGCCGGAGGGGAAGGAGAAGTCGTGCATACCGCCGGCAATCAGCTGAATCTCTTTGGCAAAGTATTCCATCTGAAAATCATAGGGCCGCATCCGCTGAACACCGGGCTTGAGAATGATGTTGCACACCAGAAGACCCATGGAAAGGGCAAAGGCCATACCCAGGCCAACCTTGCGGTACTTCTTGGTAAACAGCAGGATCACGGAAATGCCAATCCAGAAAATGCCGCCGTCACCGAACATGGTGATGATGGGCATCACAGTATCCAGAACCGGGCACCAGAGGTTGGCGGCGATCCAGTCCAGAATGGGAAGATCAAAGCTGACTGCCAGAGAATCCAGCAGGGCGCGGAGGAATTCAAACATAGCAAAACCTCACTTATACTTTTTCTTTTACTTTTTTCTCTGCAGCAAAGACCCAGCGCTGCTGAATCATAAAGCTGGCAACATACAAAAGAGCCATCACAACGGCATACAGTAGGGTCCGCAGACCGGTGGCGCTGTCGGGAATGCCGAAGAGGGCATACACACCCTGGGTCAGCAGCACCTGGGCTGCCATCTGGGGCACTGCCAGCATATAGTAGCGCAGCATGGCCTTGCCGGTGGAAACGGTGGAGTTGAACACCAGGCGCTTATTCATGAAGAAATTCAGCAGGGAAGAGATCACTCTCGCACCCACGCCGGCGGCACCGGTGAGGGCCAGACCGGAAAGCATATTCTTCAGAACCGCGCTCAGCAGGGAATAGGCAGCGGTGTCCACCACGGCGGAAGCAAGGCTGCTCAGCGTGTAGCGAAAAAAGTGGGCCAGGATCAGCTTATAGATCCGCCAGGAATCATGGATCACCCGGAAGTGGGAGGACTTGTTCTCTTCAATGTAGACGGTGCGGATCTTCACCTCGTCGAAGGGAATGCCCTGCTGCTTCATGGCCAGCAGCATATTGGTCTCGTATTCAAACCGGTCACCGGCGATGGTGGCGATGATTTCCAGATCATCCCTCGGGATGGCCCGCAGGCCGGTCTGGGTGTCGGAGATGGTCATACCCACGAAGATCTTGAAAATGGCCGAGGTGGTCTTGTTGCCAAAGCTGCTGCGGGCGGGAACATCGGCCTGGTTGAAGTCCCGGCAGCCCAAAGTCAGCTTGCCGGTTTCCAGCATGTGCTCGGTGCAGGCCAGGGTATCTGCAGGGTGGTGCTGGTTGTCGCCGTCCACGGTGACAACACCTGCACCCTCGGGCCGGTTCCGGAGGAACCAGTTGAAGGCATTTTTCAGTGCAGCACCCTTGCCCTTGTTCACCTCATGGTGCAGCAGGGTGATCACATCGGGATGGGCAGCGGCCTCCTCTTCAAAATAATGCAGGTTTTCGGGCTTGCTGCCGTCGTTGACCAGGATGATATGGGAAAATCCGTACTCCAGCAGACCGTCGATGACCAGATGGAGCTTCTCATCGGGGTCCAGGGAGGGAAGGACGACAGAAATATTGGAAAGGTCTTTCATGGAGAATACCTCTACTTTCTCAACGGATGGGTGTACATTAAAAATCAACCATACTATAACACATCTGCCGAAAAAAGCCAATACCTTTTCCAAAATCTTAAAGGATTGACACCCAATTTCCCTAATGATAAAATGTAGCAAACAACATAAGGAAGGGAAGTATGCGCGTTATGAAAAAGGAAAAGAAAAACGGCCGGTTTTGGCTGGCTCTGGTAATTTTTAGCCTTACGGGTCAGGTGGCCTGGACCGTTGAAAACATGTATTTCAACGTCTTTATCTACAAAATGTTCCACGCCTCTGCCGATGCCATATCTACTATGGTGGCGGCCTCAGCGGTGGCGGCCACGGTGACCACACTGCTGATTGGTGCATTGTCTGACAAGATCGGCAAGCGCAAGCTCTTTATCTGCGGCGGCTATATCCTCTGGGGCATTACCATCTGGAGTTTTTCCCTGGTGCGCATGGATGTGATTTCCGCCCTGTTCCCCTCCGTTGCTTCTGCGGCGGCCCTGGGCGTGTCCATCACCATCATTTTGGACTGTGTGATGACTTTCTTCGGTTCCTCTGCCAATGATGCGGCCTTCAATGCCTGGCTGACGGATGTATCCGACGACAGCAACCGGGGAAAGGTGGAGGGCATCAATGCCATGATGCCCCTGGTTTCCATTCTGGTGGTTTTCGGCGGCTTCATGGGCTTTGATCTGAATCTGGCCGAAAGCTGGACCACGATTTTCAACATCATCGGCATCGCGGTCATTGCCATCGGCATTGCCGGCTTCTTCCTCATCCGGGATACCGGAGTGAAGTGCGCAGAAAACAGCAACTATTTCGGCAATATCTTCTACGGCTTCCGGCCCGGCGTGGTAAAGGCCAACAAGGCGCTCTATGTGACGTTGACTGCTCTGGCAATGTTCAACATCTCCATCCAGATCTTTATGCCCTATCTGATCCTCTACTACACCGAGGCCTTGGGCATGGACAACTATGTGCTGATTTTTGCCCCTGCCATTGTGCTGGCAGCCATTTTCACCGGCCTCTACGGCAAGGTATATGACACGAAGGGCTTCCGGACAGCAGTCATTCCCACCATCGCATTGCTGATGGCAGGCTATGTGGGACTTTATTTCTTCCGGTCCACGGCCCCTGTCTTTATCTTCAGTCTGCTGATGATGTGCGGCTTCCTGGGTACCGGCGCGGTGATCGGCGCCAAGATCCGTACCCACACTCCGGAAAACAAGTCCGGTATGTTCCAGGGGCTGCGGATCTTCGGCCAGGTGCTGATTCCCGGCGTGGTGGGTCCTGCCATCGGCGCTGCCGTGCTGAAAAATGCTGAAACGGTTCTCAATGACGACGGCACCACCTCCTTTATCCCCAATGAGAATATTTTCCTGGTGGCGCTGATCGCAATTTTGTTTATTTGGTTTGTGCTGATTCCCCTGTTCCGGATGGACAGAAAGGAGAAATAAGATGCTGTGTGATCTGTATACGGCGGCCGGAGAAAGCTTGACCGGTACCCCCTGGACCGTCTACCCCCGGCCCCAGATGAAGCGGGACTCTTACATCAATCTCAACGGTGCCTGGGATTTTTCCGTCAATTATGAAAAGCAGGGCCAGATCCGCCTTCCCTTCTGCCCGGAAAGCAAGCTCTCCGGCATCGGAAAGCACTATGAAGAGGGGGATCTGCTGTGCTACAACCGGACCTTTACCCTGCCCGAGGGCTTTAACAGGGGCCGGGTGATCCTGCATATCGGCGCAGCGGACCAGCGGGCTGATGTGTTCGTCAACGGCAAGCCTGTGGGCACCCACAAGGGCGGCTATGAGGCCTTTTCCTATGACATTACGGACCATCTGAAAGAGGAAAACATGCTGCAGATCTGCTGCTTTGACGACCTGGAGGACCGGTCCTATCCCTACGGCAAGCAGACCCTGAACCGGGGCGGTATGTGGTATACCCCGGTGTCCGGCATCTGGCAGACGGTATGGCTGGAAAGCGTGCCGGAGGTCCATATTGAAAAACTCCATATTGAAAACCGGGGTTACAGTGTGACTGTTTCCGTGGAGCCTGCCCTGGAGGGTACCGTCACCGTGGCGGGACTCGGCGAATATCAGCTGAACAACGGCAGCGTCACCCTTACGCCGGAAGAGCCCCATTTGTGGAGCCCGGAGGATCCTTACCTGTATGATTTTACAGTCGAAGCAGGGCAGGACCGGATTGAATCCTATTTTGCTATCCGCTCCCTGGAAGTGAAGAAGGTCGGCCCATATCAGCGGTTGTGCCTCAACGGTAAACCCTATTTCTTCCACGGCCTGCTGGACCAGGGCTACTGGCCCGATGGAATTTTCACACCCGCAAAACCCGAATGCTATGCCGACGACATCCGGATGATGAAAAAGCTGGGCTTCAACACCCTGCGCAAGCACATCAAGGTGGAGCCGGAGGAATTCTATTACCAGTGTGACCGGCTGGGTATGATCGTCTGGCAGGACATGATCAACAACAGTGACTACAATTTCCTCCGGGATACGGCGCTGCCCACCCTGGGCATCCAGAAGCTGGGCGACAAGAATCTACACCCGAACCCTTACGAGCGCCAGCGGTTCCTGCAGTGCATGGAAGCCACCGTTAACCAACTGAAGAATCACCCCAGCATCTGTTACTGGACCATTTTCAACGAGGCCTGGGGCCAGTTTGACAGCGACAGCGTGTATGAGCAGTTCAAAAAGCTGGACGATACCCGTTTCATCGACTCCACCTCCGGCTGGTTCCGGCAGAAAAAGTCCGACGTGGACAGCCGTCATGTGTATTTCCGGAAGGTGAACCTGAAGGCAGGGGAAAAGCCCCTGGTGCTGTCGGAATTCGGCGGCAAAACCTATAAGGCAGAGGGCCATGTGTTCAATCCTGATAAATCCTACGGCTACGGCGGCTGCGAAACACTGGAAGCGCTGAACGATGCCCTGGTCAAACTCTATACGGAAGAGATCGTTCCCAATGCAAAGAAGGGCCTCTGCGCTGCCATCTATACCCAGGTCAGCGATGTGGAGGATGAGATTAACGGTCTTGTCACCTATGACCGGAAGGTGGAGAAAGTGGATCCTGCAAAGATGCTGCCCATTGCAGAGGCACTGCAGCAGGCAATGGAGGCGTAACCATGGGAGAGCGCATCAAAAAGTATTGGTTTCCGGTCCTTTCCTTCACCATTACCTTGCTGGCTGCCCTCTTTTGGGTGGCGCTGCGGATCAATCACAGCGGCATTTCCAAATTCCTGGGCGCTGATACCAATCCCAGCTTCCTGGTAATGAACCTGCCGGTGATGGTGACTGCGGCAGCCTGGATCGGTTTTGGCTTCGCTCTGGCAGGACTGAAGGTATGGAGCCGGAAAAAGTGGCCTGCGGTTACGGCCTTTGTGATCGGAATTGTGATGACCGTGGCGGCTGTTGCAGTCATTATCTTTGGCGCCAAGGATTACATCCGCTTCATTCTGCCCCACTTCTGGGAATCTGTGGCAGTTTCCGGCGGCATCATTGCCTTCGGCCTGATTCTGCTGTTCCCGCCGAAATGGAAAAACGGGCTTAAGTATGCGCTCATCGCAGCGGTTGCAGCAGCGGCGGTGGTGATCGGCTATGAGCTTCGGCCCTGCACCTTGAGCTATGAGCCGGTGGTCTATGCGGTGGAGGATGAATACCAGATCGTATTTTCCACCTCCGACAATGCCGTCGGCTGGGTCAACATCGGCGGAAAAGAGTATTACGACCTTTATGCCGGCTCCATGAAATCTGCCGACAAGGTTCATAAGATTACGGTGCCCCAGGAAGTGCTGGATGAAGCAGAAGCATACTCTGTCAATTACCGGCAGATGATCTACCGGGGTCCCTTCGGCGGTTATCTGGGAGAACTGCGGTCGCAGCATTACAAGTTCCGGCCGGTGGACTCCTCTGACGGCTTGTACCATATTGCCATCAGCGATGTCCATGAAGCAGTGGAAGCTGCCGCTGCAGCAGCCGCTGCTACGGATGCAAGGCCTCTTGCTATGGATACTGAGAATGTGGATTTCATTGTCCTTCTGGGTGACCTGGTGAGCATGGTGGAAACAGAAAAAGATGTGCAGCTGGCCAACGAACTGGCCTTCAAAATCACCGGCGGTGAGATTCCCGTGATCTACGCCCGGGGCAACCATGAGATCAAGGGAGAATATGCGGAGCAGCTTTACAAATATGTGGGCAGCAAGGATCAGCAGTATGCCTACACCGTCACATTGGGCGATGATGATGTGTTCGCGGTGGTGCTGGACCTGGGCGAGGACCACGAGGACGACTGGTGGGAGTACTATGAAACTGCCAAATTCGACCTCTACCGCCAGGAGCAGACCGAAATGCTGGAAGACATTCTGGAAGAGGGCGAATACGAAAACTATCGCTACCGGCTGATGGCCTGCCACATCCCGGTGGTATATGTGGACAAGCATGGCTATTTTGAATCTTTCCGCAATGACTGGACGGCTTTGCTGAATCAGATGGAGCTGGATATCGGTCTTTCCGGACATAAGCATGTGCTTTGGCCGCTGATTCCCGGACAGGTGGAGCCCAATACCACCCTGGTCTACAACGATGCCTACAGCGGCTCCGAGGGTAAGGTGGAAGGCGGATATCTGATAGATTTCAACTTCCCTAATTTCCTGGTGGGCCGGAGAAGTCTGGAGCAGGCCGGCGGTACCCAGGGGAATGGCTATGATCAGTATGTATGCCTTCACACCCGGGCTGATCCGTCCGGCGGCTTCCAGATCAGCAACTATGTCAATTCCGAGGGCAGAACACTGAACGGCTATTATCCCTTTGGAAACGGGATCTTCAATGACATCCCGACAGATCTCAAGCGGCCGGAAAAATAAGGTTGCGTTTCCCGTCAGAATGGGCTAGAATGTAGGAAACATGAAAGGAGGCACCCGAAATATGCAGACTGTACCCGAAAAAGAAATCATGGGCCATATTGCGGATCTGTTCAAGGGTTTTGCAGACCCCACCCGGGTGCATATCCTGTCGCTGCTGCTGGTAAATCAGGAGCTGTGTGTTACGGATATTGCCGAGGCGGTGGAAATTTCCCAGAGCGGTGTTTCCCATCAGCTGCGGATCCTCAAACAGATGCATCTGATCAAATTCCGCCGGGACGGCAAGAATCTGTGGTATTCCCTGGCGGATGACCATGTGCGGACCATCCTGCAGATGGGCCTGGAGCATGCCATGTGCGATTAAAAATAAAACTCCCGATCCGCAAAGGATCGGGAGTTTTTGCATCAGAGATACAATAGATCGGAGCCTATCAATCAGTCGACAGGTGTTACTTTCTTGTGATCCGAACAAGAAAGTAACCAAAGAAGTCGTCCGGGGCGAGGCATTACGGGCAAATCGCATCCTCGCCCCGGACCCCACTCCCGCCGCTTTTGACCACCGCCCACTGAAAATGTCCCGTTTTTCAGCGGGCTCTACGGAGCAAACTTGTTAGTTTGCAGAATGCAAGCGTTCAAAAATCGGAACATTTTTGAATGCTGGATGGCGATGCGGCGGGGGATTGTAAAGGGGGCGCATTTGTCCGTAGCGCCCCTTTACTCGGCTTCTTTGGGGCACCTTTCTT
>SVKV01000039.1 GCA_015068305.1 Oscillospiraceae bacterium | reverse complement strand
CGAAGGTAATTTGTTCTTCCCGGATTTTGCATAGACGGTCCGAAGGGCGGTCTTTACCTGCGCCCGGTCCTCAAGACCCAATTCGATGAGGATCCGGCAGGCATCGGCGGTTTCCTGGGGACTGACGGCCAGGCCTTCCATATGGAGCAGTCGGGAAAAGGCCGACAGCTTCTCCAAATAGACCCTTCCGTCATTCATGGTGGCTGCCTCCGTAGCTCCAGGAGCCCAGCAAGTTCATTTTCTCCATGGATTCGATGTCCTCGTTTTCTTTCAGCAGGAAGCCTGCGGTGCTGCGCAGGGTCTGGGGGGTCAGTTCCCGGATACCCAGGGCATTCAGCGCAGAGATCCAGTCCAGGGTTTCGGCAATGGAGGGCTTTTTCACAATGGCATCGTTGGCGCGGAGCTTCTGGACTGCCAGGGCCACC
The DNA here is from genome assembly GCA_015068305.1 of Oscillospiraceae bacterium. Lineage (GTDB taxonomy): Bacteria > Bacillota > Clostridia > Oscillospirales > Oscillospiraceae > Faecousia. The sequence continues at coordinate 17,243 of SVKV01000039.1, read as the reverse complement.
TGGGACCGGAGCTGCTCATCCACCTGAGGCACCTTGGCCCGGAGGATGGCCAGCTCCTTCTCCAGAGAGGGATAGTCGATATAGAGATAAGCGCAGCGGCGGCGCAAAGCATCGCTCAGGGGCCGGGCCCGGTTGGAGGTCAGCACCACGAAGGGAACGGTCTTTGCCTTGACCGTGCCGATTTCCGGGATGGACACCTGCATATCTGACAGCAGCTCCAGCAGGAAGGCCTCAAATTCTTCGTCGGCCTTGTCGATCTCGTCGATCAGCAGCACCACTTCTCTTTCGGCGCGGATGGATTTCAGCAGGGGCCGCTCCAGCAGATATTCGTCGCTGAAGAGGCTCCGGGTCAGTTCCTCGCCGGACTGCTGCTCCCGGCCCACCTGGATGGCCAGCAGCTGCTTCTGGTAGTTCCATTCGTAGAGGGCCTTGCTCTCGTCCAGCCCTTCATAGCACTGCAGCCGCACCAGCTCCCGGTCCAGGGCAGCGGCCATGACCTTGGCGATCTCCGTCTTGCCCACACCGGCGGCACCCTCGATCAGCAGGGGCCGGCCCAAGGCCAGGGCCACCGCCAGGACCGTTGCCATGGTTTCATCGTAGACATAGTGCTGTTCATCCATTTTTTGCTTCAGATATTCCAGATTCATAGCTTACCTCCGGACGTTTTCTTTCATTATAGCAGATATTTCCGGCCTCTTCAATCATTCTTACGGCCCTTGCAAAAGAAAGTGTTCGGTGCTACAATAGCAAAAAACAAAGGAGGATTTCCCCATGTTTGATACTTCCGGACTGGTCTGGACCAGACCGCCCAGAGATTACCGGGTGACCGAAACGGAGATCACCGTGACCACCGAGCCCCATACGGATCTGTGGCAGCGGACCTACTACGGCTTCCGCAACGACAATGCGCCGGTGCTGCAAATGGAAACAGAGGAGGAATTCTTCTCCTTTGTAGTGAAAACGGATTTTTCCTCCAGCCATCATCGGTTTGACCAATGCGGTGTGGCGGTGTACTTGGACAGCGACAACTGGCTGAAGGGCTCCATTGAGTATGAAAACGAAGAATTTCAGCGTCTGGGCAGCGTGGTGACCAACCGGGGCTATTCCGACTGGGCCACCACCGACATTCCCGCCTCCGTCAAATCCATGTGGTACCGCCTCAGCCGCCGGAAATCCGACTACTGCATCGAATGTTCCGAGGACGGCGTTCATTTTAAGCAGATGCGCATCTGCCATCTGTTTGAAGGCACCGGGAAGATCCGCTTCGGCATTTATGCCTGCTCCCCGGAGGATTCCAGCTTCCGGGCGGTGTTCTCCCATATGGAGCTGACGGAATGCAAGTGGCTTCCCCACGACGGCCAGCAGCCGGACGAAGAATAACAAAGCCCCGGCCGGATTTCCGGCCGGGGCTTTTACGGTCCGGTTTATTGGACTCCTCCTGCAGTAAAATGATTGCAGAAAATAAAAGCGGGAGGAATGGACCATGATCATTGAATTTGTAAGCCAGACAGGAAAGCCCCGGACCGTCTGGGACCGGGTGCTGGATGCGGAGTATGAGCCTCTCCGGAAAGAACTGCGGCAGGCAGGACTCAGCGAGGCCCAGCTGCGGCAGATGGATCCGGATGACCGGGTGGCAGCCCTGGAGCAGGCCCGGCTGGACCCCTACGATTATATTTATCTGGCCTGCTGAGATGGACTTTGTGCAGTTGGCCCAAATATGGAACGGATCTTTTCAATTGCTGCGACACAAAACCGCTGATTTGTCCCTTGAATGGCCAAATCCCAGATTTTATAATGAAGGTGACTATAATTTTTAAGGAGCGTTGATTCCAATGGCCAATTTTGTCAAACTGAACCCCTCCGAACTGAAAGCCCTGCGCAGCGTGGATGGGCGTCTGGTTTCCTACAATGTGGAAATGACCGAAGTCACCGGCGGCACCTTCTGGAAGGCCTACACCGACGCACAGGTGGACGGCACCGAAGAATTCCCCGTGATCAAGGACTGGACCAACATGGGTAACCTGCAGCAGTGGTACGATCCCATCGATACCACCAATCCCCGGCTAATCAAGCTGGCCAAGGATCTGGGTCCTGCCTGGGTCCGTGTTTCCGGCACCTGGGCCAACAAGACCTACTATGACTTTGACAATAAATACGAGGGCAAGGTTCCCGAAGGCTTCCAGAATGTGCTGACCAAGCAGCAGTGGCTGAATCTGCTGGACTTTGTCCGGGCCATCGGCGGAAAGCTGCTGGTTTCCATCGCCAACTGCCCCGGCATCCACGCAGCGGACGAGCCCATGCCCTTCGACCAGGCTGAGCTGCTGTTCCGTACCTCCAAGGAATACGGTGTTCCCATCTCCGCTGCCGAGTTTACCAACGAGCCCAATCTGATTGCTCTGTCCGGTCTGCCCCAGGGTTACACCGCAGCGGACCATGCCCGCGACCACGATCTGTTCGGCGCCTGGCTGAAGGAAAACTATCCCGAGTGCCTGTTTGTCGGTCCCTGCACCGTGGGCGATATTAACCTCTTCGGCTCCCTGGAAGGTGCAGGCGGCGGCATGGCAGCGGGCTTCGACATGGTTACCACCGAGCAGCTGCTGGGCGACTACAAGTCCCCCCTGGATGTGTTCAGCTATCATTACTACAACGGCGTTTCCGAGCGTGGTGCAGCCATGGGCGGCCACTGGCCCTATGAGGCAGTCCTTTCCGAGCAGTATCTGGAAGTTGCCGGCAACTGTGCCCGGCAGTATGTACCCAAGCGGGACAAGTATGTTCCCGGCGGTCAGATGTGGGTCACCGAATCCGGCGATGCCGGCTGCGGCGGCAACACCTGGGGTTCCACCTATGCAGACGTTCCCCGTACGCTGAACGAACTGGGCGATTTCTGCACCGTCACCGACGGCGTGATTTTCCACAACACCCTGGCTTCCTCCGACTACGGCTACTTAAAGCACGGCACCTTCGATCCCCGGCCCAACTACTTCGCTGTTCTGCTGTGGAACCGGCTCATGGGCAAGACCTGCTATGCTGTTCCCGAACAGAAGGAAGAGGGCAAGCACATCTACTGCCATTCCCGCAAGGACGGCAAGGACGGCTTCGTGTATCTGGTGATCAACAATTCCTACACGGAGACCACCACCCTGGAGATCCCCGGCGAGGCAGAGGTCTACGCACTGACCGGCAACGGCAAGCTGCGCAGCCGCACCATGCTCCTCAACGGCAAGGAACTGGTCCTTGGTGAAAATGATGCGCTGCCCGAACTGGCCGGCGTCAAGGTCACCGGCAAGGTGGAAGTTGCGCCCGGCGGCTGCACCTTCATTGTTCTGTAATTCATCAAACATAAAAAACCTGACCGCTTCGGCGGTCAGGTTTTTGCTTATCTGAGGATTCGCAGATTATCAAGGGAGTATTCCCGGGTCAGACCGTCGTCTGCATAGAGGGCGTATTCGCCTCCGTTGCCCAGCAGTTCCAGATGCTCCCAGTCGATCTGGGAGGTGTTGGTGATGGCAGGGCCTACCGGCACCCGCTTGCCGTCCAGAATGAAGAACACCGCTTCTCCGAGGGCTGCCTCAATGGTCACGGTGCCCTTTTGGGCAGGGGTGGAGGTAAAGGTTTTGCCGTCATATTTGACCATGGTCATGTCCTGGGGAAGATACACGCTGCGGGTGGTGGCACCTTCCGTGACGATGGGGGTCATCATAATGCCCTCGCCCACGATCAGCTGATCTTCGATATCCCGGACTTTTTCATCCTCCGGGAACAGGAAGGCCAGGGGCTTGATGAACAGATCCCCGGTCAGCGCCGCCTTCATATACTCGGAGTAAAGATAGGGCAGCAGCCGGTAGCGCAGGGAAACGATGGACTTAAATTCCTCAGTGCCATCAAACTGGTAGCATTCCTGCTGACGGGTAAAGCAGCCGGTGTGATTGCGCATCAGGGGGGTGAAGGCGGATACCGCCAGCCACCGCAGCAGCAGCTCCCGGGTGGTGTCTCCCATGAAGCCGCCTGTATCTGCGCCGCTGTAAAGGAAGCCGCACATATTCAGCGACGGCATATGCCGCAGATTCAGCATCAGATGCTCCCAGCAGGAGCTGTTGTCGCCGGTCCAGACACCGCCGTAGCGGCCTGCACCGATGTAGGAGGAACGGGAGAACAGCAAAAACCGGTGGGGCAGCAGCTTCTCAAGTCCTTCCGAGGAGGCCCGGGTCATGAGGGCACCGAAAATATTGTGCACATCGTAGTGGCGGTAGGTTTTACCGTCAGCCTGGTGGAAGAAGGATTTGTAATCCCGGATCAGATCCCGCTCTTTTTTCTTTTTCCGGAATTTGCCGAAGATCATATCCAGATAGAAATTCAGCTTTCTGGGGCCTTTGGCATATTCGCTGTAGAAAATGGCAGGCTCATTCATGTCGTTCCAGAAACCCTCAATGCCTTTTTCCGTATAGAAGGCATATTCTTCGCCGAACCAGGCCCGGGCATCGGGATTCAGAAAGTCCGGGAAATGGGTCATGCCCGGCCAGACACCGGCCCGGAAATAGCCGCCCTCTTTGTTCCGGCAGAAGGCATCCCGGCGGATACCCGCTTCGTAGGTGGGATTGCCCGGCTCTACCTTGATGCCCGCATCCACGATGGGCACCAGACGGATGTTTTCCTCCGCCATTTCCTGCACAAAGGCGGCAAGGTCCGGGAACCGCTGCTTATCCACGGAAAAATCGATAAACCGGTCCATATAGTCGATGTCCATACAGATCCAGTCCAGGGGGATCCCCGCTTTTTGATAGCCTTCCACCACATCCCGGAAATCCTGCTCACATTTGTAGCCAAAACGGCTCTGGCCGAAGCCGAAGGCCCACAGGGGCGGGATATAGCAGCGGCCGATGGCCCGGTTCAGCTCCCTGGCGATTTCGTAGGAACTGCTGCCTTCAATCTGATAGACATTCAGATCCCCACTCTCGCACAGGACCCGGATCAGTCCGGAATTCCGGTAGTCGATCTCGAAGGTGACTTTTGCGGGGGTGTCAAAGAAAATGCCGAAATGCTCTCCGCCGTCGACGATCAGAAGATTGTGGGAGGCATAGAGGGAGGGGTTGGAGTCAGTGTGGTCGGCGGTATCGGTGTTGAAGGAAATGTACCGGCCGCCCCGCTTGTTGACCCGGCCCATGGTCTCGCTCAGACCGTAAACGATGTCCCGGTGCTGAAGCGGATATGTAAAGAGGGTCTGCGCTCCCTCGGCATTAACCTGGAAATGCTGCAGCATTTCTGCCTGGGGAACCTCTGCCGTGATGGCATCGGTCCGGAAGGGGGTTCCGAATACAACTTTGGTGATCATGGCAATCGCTCCTTTCTCTGCCCTATATTATAGCGCGGCAGGGGAGCAGATGCAAATAAAAGATAATTCCTGTTTTCAGGCAGGAATTTTGTCGGATTCCGTTGTAATATGTCCCGGGCTGTGCTATCATGAGCCTGTCAATTTTACATAACGGGAGAGATTGCAATGGGTGTTTTGGAAACCCTGATTATGACCACAGCGCTGGCAGGTGTTGGCGGAACGGGCCTGGGAGGCCTGGTTGGTGCCATGCTCCAGAAGGATTCCAAGCGGGCGGTGAGCCTGCTGCTGAGCTTTGCCGGCGGCGTGATGCTGAGTGTGGTGTGCTTCGATCTGGTGACCGAGGCCATTGAGACCGATATGGGCATCTGGACCGTGGTGGCGGCCATTGCCTTTGGTGTGGCGGTTACCTATTTTCTGAATTATCTGATCGACCGGAAGACCAACCCGGAGGTTCCCCATATCGACGAGAACCATCCCAAGACTGCCGACGATCTGGACGAGCTGATCCACTCGGATCACCTGGAGCAGCACTATGCCCGGCAGGACAGCCGACTGGGCCTGTTTGTGGCGGGCGTTGTGATGGCCTGTGCCATCGCGCTGCACAATGTGCCGGAGGGCATGACCATCGGCGCGTCCTATGCCGGAAATGACGGCGTGATGGGCAGCGCTGCGCTGGTGCTGGCTGTGCTGATCGGCCTGCACAACATTCCCGAGGGTATGGCAGTTTCCGTGCCGCTGATCAGCGGCGGTATGAACAAGTGGAAGGCAGTTCTGATCACCGCAGCCTCCGGCATCCCCACCATTTTCGGTGCGCTGCTGGGCTATCTGCTGGGCGAACTGGGCCCTCTGGGTCTGACCCTGAGCCTGGGCTTTGCCAGCGGTGCCATGCTGTATGTGGTATTCGGCGAGATCCTGCCCCAGTCCATTCTGATGTACCACAGCAAGCTGCCGGCCTTCTCCGCCATCGTGGGCATCCTGGTGGGCCTTCTGATCATTTTCTGATCCCGGTGCGGGAAATTTACGGCAAAATAAAAACCCCTGACATCTGACGTCAGGGGTTTTAGAAGTTGTTGGGTTCCGGCATTTGCATAACCTCTACTTTCTTCAGTATGGGAGTTTAATTAGTACATTGGACTCACTCCTTTTGTGTCTTTATCATAACACCGGAATGCGGCATTTACAAGTTGGGATGTTCCATAAGAAAAAAAGACAATTATCAGATAAAATGCGGATGGACAAGTGCACAGTCTGTGTGGTATGATATCTGTGTTGGGCGGCCTTTGGGCTGCTTTTTTGCTAGAAAGGAAAGAGAAATATGGAAAAGCGATCTGTTGAAAAATCCATTCACAAAAGAAAAATCAGCCATCCCAATTGGATCTACGATACCCTGGGCCTGGCCTGGAAGCTCTTTGTCTACCCCAAGTATCATGTGCACTACTCCTTCAAGAAGGATTTCCGCAGGGAAAGCGGGCCCTTCTTCTTCATCAGCAACCATGCATCCCGCCTGGACTATATCTTTGTGGGCGCACCGCTGCTGCCGCTGAAGATGAATTTTGTGGCTGGCTACAACGAGTTCCACCGTTCCCATCTGTCGCTGGTGTTCAATCTGCTCCGGGTGATCCCCAAGAAGAATTTTACCCCGGACCTTTATACGGTGAAGGAAATCAGCCGGGTCATCAAATCCGGCCACGGCGTCTGCATTTTCCCGGAGGGCATGAGCTCCATCTCCGGCGCCAACCAGCCGGTGGCCCTGGGCACAGGCAAGCTCTTTAAGCATCATAAGGTGCCGGTCTATTACAGCGTGATCCGCGGCGGCTATCTGACCAGCCCCAAGTATAACCTCCGTGACCGGGTGGGCCATGTGGAAGTGGAATATGACCAGCTGTTTACGGTGGAGGATCTGGAGCGCATGACCCCGGCGGAGATTGAAGCCAAGATCAACCGGGCCATCTATCACGATGATTATGCCTGGAATAAGATCCACAAGCACCACTACGACATCGGCGACAATGGCGCGGAAGATCTGGAAGATCTGCTGTTCTGGTGCCCCCGCTGCGGCAGGCAGCATACCATGGCAACCTCCGGCAATACCATTTTCTGCACCGAATGCGGCAACGGCGCGCGCCTTTTGGATACCTATGAGCTGGTGCCCTTTGACGATACCTGCGTGATTCCCGAGACCCAGACTGCCTGGTTCAATCTGGAGCGGGATCTGATCCGCAGGGAGGTGCAGCAGGAGGATTTTGTCCTGGAAGAGCAGGTGAAGCTGGGCATGCTGCCGGAGTATGAACTGCTGAAAAACCAGGCAACCTCTCAGATCGTCGGCAGCGGAATGCTGCGCCTGGACCGGACCGGCCTCAGCTACACCGGCACCAAAAACGGCGAGCCCTTCACGTTCCATATTCCCAGCGTCGCGCTGCCCACCTATGGCATGTGTACGGACCTGAGCCGCTTCTACACCTTCCTGAACGGCGAGTTTGTGGAATTCTATCCGGAGCATCGGGTGGTGGAGAAGTTCTTCCTGGCAACGGAAGAACTGCATCGCTTAAACGGCGGCAAATGGAAGGACTTTGATTTCACTCCGGAAGCCTGAAACCGGAAATCAGCGGGATGCTTTTGCTGATTCGGACTGCCGGCTGTAAACTTTCTGTTTACAGCCGGTTTTTTGCGCGGTAAAATAAAAGAAAAGCAAAAGGAGGAATCCTCCATGAAGATCTATGATATCAGCCAGGAAGTCTTCTCCTGTGCAGTCTACCCCGGTGACCCCAGACCGGAAAGGCAAACGGTGTATTCTACCGGAGCAGGGGACCTGTACAACCTGACTTCCTTTGCCATGTGTGCCCACAACGGTACCCATGTGGATGCTCCGTTTCACTTCCTGCAAAACGGTAAGACTGTGGATCAGATGGATCTGACCTGTTTTGTGGGTGATTGCTTTGTTGCCCGGCATGAGGGCCATGTAACGGCCGGGGATGCGAAAGAAATTTTGAAGAATGCGGGCGGTGCGGAGCGCATCCTGATTGGAGGCAAGGCCACCGTGACAGCCGAAGCGGCGGAAGTGTTTGCCGCAGGGGGCATCAAGCTCCTTGGCAACGAGGGGCAGACGGTGGGCCCCGAAGACGCACCCATGCAGGTGCACCTCATCCTGCTGGGTGCCGGAATCGCCCTTTTGGAGGGCATCGTTCTGGAAGATGTCCCGGAGGGACGGTATTTCTTAAGTGCCGCACCGCTGAACTTAAGCGGCGCAGACGGTGCGCCCTGCCGTGCCTATTTGATTGACCGGGAGGAAAGATAAGATGCGTGTGCAGGAATTTGGACAGCAGAATGGGAATGTTGTTCTGCTTCTCCACGGCGGCGGACTGTCCTGGTGGAATTATCGGGAGGCTGCGAAGATTCTTTCGGCCCAATATCATGTGGTGCTGCCTGTGCTGGACGGTCATGCAGACAGCGATGCACCCTTTACCTCAATTGAGGAGAATGCCGACAGACTGATTTCTTACATCGATGACCGTTTTGGAGGACAGATTCTGGCCATTGGCGGCCTATCCCTGGGCGGCCAGATTGCCCTGGAGATGCTCTCCCAACGGAAAGACATCTGCCGGTATGCCTTGCTTGAAAGTGCTTTGGTGAAGCCCATGAAACTGACCGCTGCGCTGATCGGCCCCACCTTTGGCGCAAGCTTTGGCCTGATCAAGCAGAAGTGGTTCGCCGGATTGCAGGCGGAGTATCTGGGCATCCCCAGGGAACTGTTCGATGACTACTACCGGGATACCTGCAAGATCGGCAAGGCGGATATGATCGCCTTTCTGAAGGCCAACAGTCTGTACACCATCAAGCCCAGCCTTTCCGAAACAGAGGCAAAGGTAGAAATCGTTGCCGGTTCCAAAGAGCAGAAAAAGATCCGGAATTCTGCGAAGCTTCTCCACACAGCCATCCCCGGCAGTCAAATGGAAATCTTGTCCGGACTGCGCCACGGGGATTTGAGCATCAACCACCCGGAAACCTATGCACAAATGCTTGCAGATTGGATTGGGAGGTAAGCTATGACCCTGAATGAAATGATTTTTAAGCGCAAGTCCTGCCGGAGCTTTACGGGTAAGCCGGTGGATGCGGAGATGATTGAAAAGATCCTGTCCTTTGACTTAAAGCCCCTGTATCCGGAAATCAAGGTCCGCATGGATATCGTCAGCCGGGACAAGGTCAAGTGCATCTGCCCCTGGACCACACCCCAGCTGATCACCATTTACTCCGAGGAAACGGAGGGCTACCTGGAAAATATCGGCTTTTTGTTCCAGCAGATGGATTTGTACCTGCAGACTCTGGGCCTGGGTGTCTGCTGGCTGGGAATGGGCCGGATGAATCTCAAGACAACCGGGACAGTGGAGGGCATGAAGTTTGTCATCATGCTGGCCTTTGGTCACCCCAAGGGCGACCAGCTGCGCCACGACCAGAAGGGCTTCAAGCGCAAACCTATGGAGCAGATTACGGATAAGTCCGATTCCAGACTGGAACCTGCCCGCCTGGCGCCCTCCGCCGTCAACAGCCAGCCCTGGTTCTTTACCCATGAGGGCGATACCATCCATGTCTGGTGCAGCCAAAAGGGAAGCCGCCTGGATGCAGGCATTGCGCTGGCGCATCTGTATGTGGCGAATGAAAATACCTTCCGCTTCTTCAAAACAGAGCAAACAGCCGACCTGCAGGGATATGCCTATATCGGAAGTGTGAACTTAATTAAAGGAGAATGATCATGAATCATTTTGAAAAAGAGTCTCTGGGCCTGTTTCCTACCCCCATGTACCGCCTGCCGGGGATCAGCCGGGAGCTGGGCACCAATGTCTGGATCAAGCGGGATGACCTGTGCGGCGTTGCCCTGGGCGGCAATAAGGTCAGAAAGCTGGAATATCTGCTTCAAGATGCCAAGGCGAAGGGTTACGACCTGGTGATGACCACCGGTCAGGCCCAGAGTAACCATGCCATGCTGACTGCCGCCTGCGCCCTGCGCCTGGGGCTGGACTGTATTCTGGTTCTGAAAAAGCGGGGTGTCACAGCCCGGAAGGGCAATCAGATTCTCAACCATCTGATGGGCGTGGAGGTCCGGTATATGGATACGGACAGCTACGAGGATATTTACGCGGAAATGGACCGGATCGGCGAAGAAATAGGCCGGAAGGTCTACAAGATTCCCTGCGGCGGCTCCAATGCCTTGGGAACCCTGGGCTACATCGACTGCATGAAGGAGGTTGCCGATTCCGGTGTCCACTTCGACCACCTGGTCTGCGCCTGCGGCTCCGGCGGCACCGCGGCGGGCTGCGTGCTGGGTGCAAAGCTCCATCTGCCGGATACCCGGGTCATGTGCTCCATGGTGGATAACGACCCCTTTGACGAGATCGTTCCCCGACTGATGCGGGAAGCTTCCGAACTGCTGGATGTGCAGGTGGAGATTCCCGTTCCCGACCTGGTGGAAATGTGGGGCCCCGGCTATTCCATTCCCTCCGCCGAGGGCAACGAAGCCATCGCCATGATGATGCGCCTGGAGGGTATCGTGCTGGATACCTGCTACACCGGCAAGGCCTTCGCCGGCCTGGTGCGCCGTGCCCGGGAGGGCTACTACAAGCCCGATGACAACGTTCTGTTCGTCCACACCGGCGGCGCCGGTGGCCTGTTTGCCCAGGACTGGGATGTGTAAAATGGTTTTTACATTTTCAATATGACAGCAGTCAAAGGCCTTTGACTGCTGTGGACGAGTATTTCGCTATGGTGGTACTTACCGCAGTGATTAGTCTGGTGGTTGTACTCTTGCTGAGAAAGGTTAATTAAGCTTTTAAACAAAAGAAGAAAACCCGGAACTGGTTTCGTGATACTCACACTTCCAATTCCGGGCTTTGTTTCGGTTGTATGCCTTGCTGTTTTCCGGTTTCCGGGTGACGGGGTTTAAGTCGCCCCAGGTCTGCCGCTTTGCCAGGTCCAGCTTGCGCTTCTCTTTTTTAGAGAGCTTCTCGTAGGGAATGAATTTTTCCATCATGCTACCTCCTTTTGGTTTCTGAAATCAGTATATCACAACTGTGCAAAAATGCATAAACGATTTGTAAATCCTGAATGCCTATGGTAAAATCAAGGAAAAAGGGAGGTGGGAAAGTATGGCACGATGGGATCCCTGGCGGGGCTGTCACCGCTGCAGCGAGGGCTGTAGGTTCTGCTACATCCACAAGGGCGATGCCAAATGGGGTGTGGACACAAATCTGATCACAAAGACCGACAAATTTGACGCGCCCATCGCCCGGAAGAAAAACGGCGAATACAAAATGAAGCCCGGTCTCGTATATGTCTGCTTTTCCTCGGACTTCCTTCTGGAGGATGCCGACTCCTGGCGGGGCGAGTGCTGGGATATGATCCGGGAGCGGAAGGACTGCCAGTTCCTGTTTCTGACCAAGCGGATCGAGCGTTTTTTGGAGTGTGTCCCGGAAGACTGGGGCGAAGGCTGGGGCAATGTGATCGTTGGCTGCACCGTGGAAAACCAGAAGCGCTCCGACGAACGGCTGCGCATTTTCTCAAGCTTGCCCATCAAGCACAAGAACATCATCTGCCAGCCCATGATCTCCGCCATCGATTTGGAACAGTATTTAACAGGCGTGGAATTGGTGGTGGCAGGCGGCGAATCCGACCGGTTTGCAAGACCCATGCACTATGACTGGGTGCTTTCCCTGCGGGAGCAGTGCATCCGGCAGAATGTATCCTTTGAATTTCGCCAGTGCGGAACCCACTTTATCAAGGACGGCAGAACATACACCCTACAGAAGAAGGATCTGTGTTCCCAGGCAAGAAAAGCGAACATCAATTATCATGCCAAGTAAGCAGCAACCCCTCCCGAGATCGGGAGGGGTTGTTTTTGAAGTTGGTTACCTCTTTTTGTAAACGATCAGTTCCGGATTCTCGCCGTTTTCCTCGTAGGTACACACCAGAATGAAGTCCGCATTGGCAGCAATTCCAAAGCACCGGCCGCTCTCCAGAGTGCTTTCCAGCTGATTTCCCAGGTAAGTTGCGCCGTCGTCCAGGAACCTGACTTTACTTCCGCTGGGAAGCTGATACTCCATATTGATGTATCCGCCCACCAGGGCATTGAGCTTTTCGAGCCTCGGCATTCCTTCGATATGCAAAGCGTTGATCTCCTCAATCAGCTGCTTTTTGAAGCTTGCAAAGGCTTCTGCGCCCTCCAGATTGGTCTGATTCTTCCAGTAACCCAGCTTCGGCAGGAGATCCCGCATATAGGCCCGGGCCTGTTCCGGGGGGAAAGCATCGCTTGCCATATTGTTTACGCAGACCTCAATCAGATCATCCATGTCATGATACATGTATTCGCCGTCGGCGTAGCACCATTTGCAGTATTCCTCATTGAAGAAACCGTCTGTTTCCTTACTGATACTGGAATCTTCCAGGGGCATGCCGCAGCACTGGCAGATCAGCTGTCTGGGAGAACCCAGCAGCGTATTGATGGAAACATCGAAGAGCTTGGAAAGCAGCTTCAGGGTTTCGGTATTGGGCGTGGTGTCTCCATTTTCCCAGCGGGATACGGCCTGCCGGGTGACGAACACCTTTTCAGCCAGCTCTTCCTGGGAAAGCCCCCGCTTGGTTCTCAGTTCCAGAATAATGTCTTTTGTATCCATGTATGATCACCTCACAACCATTATATTCCCATGCAGTGTGCAACGCAAGCAACCCGCTGTTGCGTTATTTCAGACTTCGTAATTGGGTAGCTGAAAGATCATGATCCGCTCCCGGGGGTCGTTGCCTGCAAAGAGATCATCGCATTCTATTTCGTCGTAGAATTCCAGCTCGTCCACGGTCATGAGGTAGGAAATATATTCGTCCGCCGGGTAGTAGAAGAACAGGAAGATTTCTCTGGGGTTTTCATACCAGGAGTCACAGACCCTTGCCATAACCTTGTGCAGGATTTCCACAGAAAAGGGATTGAAGAAATAGCACCGGTTGATTTCCGGCGGTACTTCGTATTCTTCTGCCCGGGTCAACAGGAAGTTGGCTTTTGATTTGGCGGTTTTCCGGTTTTCCAGCGAACTCTTGTAAATCCGCTCATCATATTCGATGCCGATGGTCTTTGCCTTGGTCCGGTAGGAGAGGAAAAAGCCCACCCGGCCCTTTCCGCAGCCATAGTCCAGAACCACATCGTCTTTGCCAATCAAGCCGCTACCCGCCAAACGCTCCAGAACGCTGTATGGTGTGGGTTCATATGGGTGGTGGTATTCGTCGGCACCCAACTCATCCCGTCCGCAGGTCTGGATTTGCAGGAGTTTATCCCATGTGTTTTCGTGATTCTCCATTATTCGAAAGTTCCTCTATTGTAGTATGCTTCTTATGATTTTTACCGCACCGGAATTACCGGGAGCACAAGCGATTTCCTCTTGAATCTTTTGTAGATTTTCCTGGATTTGCCGGTTTTTCATAACCGCAAATGCAGCATCTCTCAGTGAATTTGCAGTGATTGTCTTATAGTCCAGCACCTTGCCCAAGCCCAGTTTCTCCACCTGCCGGGCATTCACCGGTTGGTCGGACACAAAGGGAATCACCACCATGGGTACACCGTGTACCATAGCTTCGGACACGCTGTTCATACCGCCGTGGGTGATGAACGCTCTGACCTGTTTCAGGACAGAAACCTGCGGGATTTGGTTCTTCACAACGAAATTTTCCGGGAGTTTTCCCAGCTTCGCGATATCAAAACTCTTGCCGACGGACATAACCACCGTGATGTTTTCGTTCTGAAAAGCATCCACGCAGGCACGGAAAAAATTCTCCGCCCCCTTGAGAATTGTTCCCAGAGAAATACAGATGACGGGTTTGGGCAGAATTGGGAAAGCCTCATCTTTCCGGTCATAGACCGATGGACCGATAAAGTGGAACTGTTCTTCGGGAAAGTCCTCTGCAAAGGGTTGAAAGGAACGGAGGGTGTATACAAGATTGCAATCCGGTGGATTTTCTACGATCTCATCCAGCCAGTTGCGGCATTTGAGCTTGATTCCAAGACCCTTGACCGCATCCATGGTCCAGAGTGTTCCGATCAGAGGGATGCGGAAGATGCCCATGGGGCCTCCGGAGGAAATGAAGGCACGCATCAGTTCCTTATTGGTAGCCGGAGCGGTGAAGATCCGGACACACTTTTTACCATGCTTTTCCGACAGATGCTTACCCACGAAGAAGAACTGCTCGTAAAGCACCAGATCATGGGAGGCGATCACTTCTTCTGCCTTGAAGAAAGCATTGCGAATCTGCTTGTCCAGTTGGGGATTGTTCTCATACCCCAGGAAATCCGCTCCGCTTTCGGCAATTCGGGCTTCCCAGTCGTGGGGCATAAGATAAGTAACCTGATGGCCCACCTTGATCAGCTCCTGTACCAGACCGATCGTGGGAATCACATGGCCATGGTAGGGCAGATTGATAAACAGAATCTTCATTTCCATTACCTCCCTCCGTGTATCCAATATACCACACATTCTCTGTGTGGACAACAAAAAAGCGCCCCTTGCGGGACGTGAAAAAGGCAAAGAAATGACCCTTGATCTTTTGGCTTCAAGATCAAGGGCCATCAATTGTAGATGGGATGCCAAATACCGGATTTTGTTTCAGTAAACTATCTGTGAATTTTGAAATATTCGTAATAGGAAATGCAACTTATATGACACAGGAAATAGCCTGTTTCATTCGTGCCACTAGGGTATACCCCAGTGACATGCACTAGGCAGATCATTGTGCCCTTATGTACGCAGTTTTTGAGATGTCAGTGTTTTGACCTTTGAATTCTATTGAAATGTCAGAAAAATTAGCAGTAAAATATATTGAAAAGTCAGACTGGCTTGTTTTATGCCCTACCATTGACATGCATAAGAGAAGCACGTATCATATGAATATGGAAGGAGGGGTATCCGTGATTATTGATTCCCATGCGCACTACAACAATAATGCCTACAAGAAACCGTTTCGCTATTTGTCATATGACAAGGACGGATATGCCCTCAAAGAGGGAGAGCGGGAGCAGCTATTCCAGGAACTGTTGGAGACAAATATCCCATACTCAATTGAGTCGGGTGTGAGTTTGCAGTCCTGCGAAGAAGTGCTACAGCTTTGTGCGGAATATCCTGGGCGGATATTTCCAGCAATTGGTATCCATCCCACCAGATCCATTTTTGAGAAATGGTCTGACCGGCATAAGCTGGATGCATATGCGAATACGCCTGGTGTGATCGCTATCGGCGAAATCGGTCTGGACTATCACTATAAACGTGAGGAGCAGCACCGGCTGATGCAGCACATCTGGTTCATCTACCAACTGAATCTGGCATGGAAGATGAAATTGCCTGTGATCCTCCATGTCCGGGATGCCCATGAGAATGCACTCCGGATACTGAGAATGCACCCGGCTAGAAAACTGGGCGGTGTGATCCACTGCTTTTATGGATCCAAGGAGATTGTGGAACAGTATCTGAAGCTTGGATATCATGTTGGTATTGGTGGCTCCGTTCTCCACTTGGAGGAACGGGCGAAGGATCTGTGGGAGGCAGTGCCTCATATTCCTCTGGATCGGATTCTCGTGGAAACTGATGCGCCGTTCATTCTTCCGTACTGCAAAGACGTGCTCCTGCCCAAACTCCTCCGCCGCACCCGGAACACCTCATTAATCCTCCCGGCAGTCATAAATAAGATTGCAGAACTGAAGGGCATTTCTGTTGAGGAAGTGGAGCAGGCAACCACAGAAAATGTAATCCGCCTTTTTAAGTTACCAATCGACCTATAACGTAAAATCCCACCTGCAGTACATGTACCACAGGTGGGATTGTTTTATGTAGTTATCTGCCGAAGCCACTTTCTGGCTCTTAACATATCCTGATCATCAGGATGCACTTGCAGCACATAATTGACCTTGCCGAGCAACTGCATTCGGTAGTTATCCTCTGGAATCTCCAGACCGATTTTCTGCAGGTGTTCCTGGATACCGAACTTCCTGCAATAGTACAGCTCTTGCCGGAGCTTGCGACGGTAGTCTGCAGGGATACTCATCTTCTCGTTGACGACTATGCCCGTGACAGTCTGCTGTTGACTGGGGTACTGAATCCGAGTCTTTTGCTCATTCAGCAGGAAACCTATTTTCTTCAGTTCCAATCTGACAAATCGGATGACTTCCTCTGGCTCAAAGTCGCCGGAGAAGGTCATGTCATCACAGTAACGCGTATATGCGATGCCGCACTCTCGGCACCACTGGCCAATCAATTCGTCAAACTCATACAGGATGATATTGGTGATGGTCGGCGAGCTGGGCGCGCCCTGTGGCAGGGCATCCTTGTGATAGCACAGCATGGTCAGTAGGATCCGCAGAGGTTCTGCGTAGATCTCCGCCGGGAACACCTTGTCCTTCACGGTGGAATAGCGGATACTATCGAAGAAATGGAGAATGTCCAGCTTCAGCACCACCTGCTTACCCACATGATGCTTGGCATTACGCAGAGTGGAACTTCCAAACCGATATGCTTTTGCGTAGCGGGACACGGGCATGTGGATCAGAAGCACCTCAGAAATCTGCCTCTGAATGGCTTTCAGAATATCATCCGGAACAGACAGATTGCGATAACCGCCGCTTTTCTTAGGTAGCTTCGCCTTGTGGTAATGCTTGTTGATGTTGTTGCTGACGGCATAAAGCGTCTTCGCGCTGATGCCGAGATCCCGTTCAAGGGAGGAAAGCTCCCTGTATACGATCATGAAACTTCCCTCCCTCTCACAGTCTGGAACAATACAATGATGTACGGCGAAGTGCGCAGCAGTATCCGGGGTGCGGGCACATGAAATGTGCCGCGGTGGGCACACAGCGTGTGCTGGAATACTGCAAGCAGTTCGTCTGAGCGAAGCGAATACG
>SVKV01000038.1 GCA_015068305.1 Oscillospiraceae bacterium | reverse complement strand
GCCAACGCGGTCGATGATGTGCAGGTTGTACTTCTTGGAGAAGCAGTAGTTCTCGCCGTCGTACAGCATTGCGGACCAGCCGTTGTCGAATGCGCTGTGGGACTCACGCAGGGTGATAGCGACCTTCTCGAAGCCGAACTTGTCAGCCAGCTGCTTAGCAACGGACTTGTAGCCCTCGTGGTTGATGGTGCCGCCGTAGATATCGGTAGCCTCAGCCTCGATGCCGAACACGTCCTTGGCGTCCTCTTCGTTGGAGATGCAGACGTCGATGTACTTAGCCAGCTCGGTCATAGCCTCGTTAGCCTGAGCGCGGGTCCACAGCTTGCCGCGGTAGTTCAGGTCGCAGGAGATCTTGATGCCCTTGGCCTTGGCAGCCTGGCAAGCCTGCTTGCAGATCTCAACAACGTTGGGGCCCAGTGCGGGGGTGATGCCGGTGAAGTGGAACCAATCGGCGCCCTCGAAGATCTTGTCCCAGTCGAAGTCCTCGGGCTTAGCCAGCTGGATAGCGGAGTAAGCACGGTCGTAGATGCAGACGGAGCCACGCTGAGAAGCGCCCTTCTCGTTGTAGTAGATACCGACGCGCTCGCCGCCGCGGACGATCAGGGAGGTGTCGACGCCGTAGCGGCGCAGGGAGTTGACAGCAGCCTGGCCGATGGCGTGTGCGGGCAGCTTGGAAACGAAAGCAGCGTCCATGCCGTAGTTTGCCAGAGAGACAGCCACGTTAGCCTCGCCGCCGCCGAAGGTGAACTCGACGTTGGAAGCCTGGACAAAGCGCTCGTAGTTGAAGGGCTGCAGACGCAGCATCAGTTCGCCGAAGGTAACAATTCTTGCCATGGTAATCAGAATCCTTTCAAATATAATTTATGAACAATATTTATTATGTCATTTCGAGAGGCAACGCACACTGGCTCTGGAATCTCCCGATATTCGGCAGGAGATTGCCACGTCGCTACGCTCCTCGCAATGACAGCCGGGGGAAATTACTCGCCCTTAGCAGCCTTGTGTGCGCTCTTGCACAGCTCGGTGATCTTGTCCCAGTTGCCGGCAACGACATCAGCCTTGGGGCAGACCCAGGAACCACCAACAGCATGGATGAAGGGGGTGTCGATGAATTCCTTGATGTTGTCATTGTTGACACCACCGGTGGGCAGGAACTTCATGGAGCCGAAGGGAGCAGCCAGGTTCTTCAGAGCCTTCAGACCGCCGTAAACGTTGGCGGGGAAGAACTTGACCATCTTCAGGCCGTGCTTCATAGCAGCCATGATCTCGGTGGGAGTGACACAGCCGGGAGCGACAGCAACGCCGTTAGCGACACAGTAGCCAACGATCTCATCGGAGAAACCGGGAGAGACGATGAACTTGGCACCCATCTCGATGGCCAGCTTGCACTGATCCAGGTTGACGATGGTGCCGGCGCCGACCAGGACGTCGGGGCAGTTCTCGGCAACAGCCTTGATGCACTCGGGAGCGCAGGCGGTACGGAAGGTGATTTCCATGGTGTCGACGCCACCGGCTGCCATAGCCTTAGCCAGAGGAACTGCGTCCTCGACCTTTTCCAGAACAACAACGGGGACAACGACGGATCTTGCGAGTCTTTCCATTACAGTCATGATAGTTAGCCTCCTAAAAATAAGCCATTTCGGGAATGCCCGCAGGCATACCTTTAACAATGTAATAATACTGATTATTGGTCAAAAAATCAATTCTTTTGGTAACGTTTTGGACATTTTTGGCGCTTTGAACAAAACTGTGAACAAAACTTTAACATGTCTGTCACTTGACAAAATGGATTTATTGGGTACAAATTGTACAAATTTGTCCCGGCGGAATTCTACGCCGGTAAAAACAAATTCATCGGTTCACTCGTCTGCGCTTAAGCCAACCGACCGCCAGGCTAAGAATGCCAATACACAAAAGCGCAGTCATGCACGCCAGCGCAAGGGATGCATCAAACCGGACAAAATCCGCCATCACAAGCTCCTCCTGATCCTCCAGTACGCGCCAAAGATCCGTTCCCCGGATCTCGTAACCAGTTGAGGAACCATGTCCTTCAAAATCAATATGTGCAAATCGTTCCCGGGCAAGCTTCCACGGTACATGCTCCAGAAACGCACCATCCCGGAACACAAAAACATCGCTGGATTGATTTCGAAAGTAGAACGCATTTCCCTCGGCTGCCATCCTAAAGACCCCGTTTGATTCTTCCGGAAAGAATAAGGAATGCTGATAGCTTCCTTTCAGATCGTACACCTGAACAAACCCATCCGTATCATCCGGCAGCACGTACAGGTATTCTCCCGCTTCAATGATTTGATCAACAGTATAAGGTTTTTTGTCTTCAAACTCTGCGGAAAATACCGGTCTGCCCGAAAAGCGAACAGGCTCACGGGCACGTTCCTTATCCGACAGCACCACACCCACGGTCATGATACAAATTATCATAAATAGAAGAAAGGACCGGAACCCATCCTGTGTCAGATCGTGATTGGCTTTTCCCGGAGTGTGCTTCGTTTTATGCGGACGCATCGGAACATCTCCTTTGCTTCAGATATGCAATCCCGGCACATAAACTGTGCCGGGATACATGGTTTTATTTCTTCTTGATCTTGTTCAGCTGGGCGTTCAGATCCAGCAGCTGCTCCTTGGTGATGGTGATATTGGCCATACCCACCATGCCTGCCAGACGCAGAATGGTGAAGGAACCCATCATCTCAAACATGGAGCTGTTCATCTCAAAGCCCATGGCGCTGGGCTTTCCGTCGGAATTTTTGGGCATCTGTGCCATCAGTTCACCGGCAAGCTTCATGAAGAGCATCTTGCCACGGACAGTGGCCATAATATCGCTGACCTTATCGTTGATGGAGAAGTAGCCCTCCGGCATGGTGATCTCAAACCAGTTCAGAATCGCATTCTTCTCCTGGAGCCGGTAGGCCTCATTGAAGACTTCCACCTTCCGGATCTCGCTCTCGTCACGGCACTCCCCTGCCAGCGCAACCAGCTCAGTATGACCGGCATTGGGCACATCAAAGCGGAAGAAATGGTCAGGTGCTTCCTGGATACCCAGGGAAACACCGTTTGCAAAGAGCTCAACCGTCTTCTGATTGGAGTAGACAGTGACCTTTGCCACATCCTCCACCCGGTCCACATACCGCTTGCCGCAGATATGGACAAAGGGCTCATCAGACAGCCATGCCTTATAGGCATAGAAAGCATCCTTCTTATACTTCCGGTCAATCGTTACCAGGCCCTTGTGATTCTGACCATTCTCGCCGCCCTCACTCCGGGCATCGGCACCGAAGTCGAACATATTCCAGCAATGGGTTGCCCAGATGTACTTCCGGGAGAAGAAGGTCTTGATCAGTTCCTCATGGTAGTAAGCCTGATATTCCTCGGTATAGTCACCCTGAACAGGGTTGGAGGTATGCCAGTTCAAAGCTTCCGCACCGTACTCGGAGCAGCCGATGGGGGTATTGGGGTACTTGGCATGGAACTTGTCGAACCAGGGGCCGTTCATATCGGTCTCGCCGCCGTACCAGCCGAAGTAGTGGTTATAGCTGACCACATCGGGGATGTGGATGATCTCGGCATCCATGGGGCACATGGACAGAGCTGCCATGGTCGTCAGGCGGGTCTTGTCCAGGGTGTGAACCAGGTCATTCAGGATCCGGTGATTTTCCAGCAGGTCGGGGTCATCGGCGCCCTTCATGGTGATCTCGTTGGAAAGACCCCAGACCACGATGGAGGGGTGATTGTAGTTCTGATGAATCAATTCCTTCATCTGCTGAATCGTGTTTTCCCGGCCGCCGGGCATATGATTGGAGATGTAGGGAATCTCTGCCCAGATAACCAGACCCCGCTCATCACAGAGATCATAGAAATACTGGTCATGCTGGTAATGGGCCAGACGGATGGTTGTGGCACCCATTTCGCAGATCAGGTCCATATCCTCCTCATGGTGTTCAGGCAGGAGAGCATTGCCGTAATTCCAGCGGTCCTGATGCCGGGCAACACCCCGCAGGGGATATTCCGCACCATTGAGGATGAAGCCCTTCTCCGGATCAATGTAGAAGCTGCGGCAGCCGAAGCGGGTGGAAACAGTATCCAGAATTTCATCTCCATCCAGCAGGTTCACCTGCACGGAGTACAGATAGGGGTCCTTCCTGCCGTTCCACAGATGGGCATTGAGGATGGTGATCTGAGCCTTGGAGGCGTTGCCGGTAACATCAGCCAGAATCTCATCCTTGGCATTGCGGATAATATACTGGAATTTATGATGCTCCTTCCGGCCCGTCACAAAGGTGCGAACCTTCACCAGCGCATCCCGGCCGTTGATGATGGGGGTGACGCGGATGGCAGGACTGCCATGGTAGCTCAGGTCAAAGTGGCTCTCTTTCACGCAGATCAGGTTCACATCCCGGTAGAGGCCGCCATAGAACGTAAAATCAGCCACCTGGGGATAGATGGTTTCATTGATGCCATTGTCCACGGCCACTGCCAGGAAGGTCTTGCGGCCAGCCTTGATTTCCCGGGTAATATCGCAGCGCCAGGTGGAATAGCCGCCCTCATGACGCATCTTGTGGACACCGTTCACATAAAGGTCTGCGGAGGAATTGGCCCCGCGGAACTCGATAAAATATTTATCCGCCTCGGGCAGCTCGTCACGCTCAAGCTCCTTTGCATACCAGGCAGTTCCCCGGTAGTAATCATTGCCGCCGTCCTGTCCGTCCAGTGCGTTCCAGGTGTGGGGCAGATTGACAAAGGTCCAGTGGCTGTCGATAGCCGCAGGAAGCTCCGTGGCAAACTTGGAAAAAGCCCATTTTCTGTTCAGGTTCACGATCTGTCTCATAAAAAACCTCCTAAGGTGGCATTTTTGTCATTATAGCACAATCTTCGGAAAATGGAATAGGTCTTATAAAAAAATTGAGATGCACAGAACGTGCATCTCAATTTCCATTTATTTATTCAGCAGCTTTTCCAGGGCAGCCAGCTTGAGGCAGGTGGTAAACACATCCATTGCCTCCTCCAGTTCCTCCACGGGAGGCAGACTGGGGGCGATCCGGATATTGCTGTCGTTGGGATCATTGCGGTAAGGGAAGGTTGCACCGGCGTTGGTCATGGTGACACCGGCGTCCTTGCACAGCTGCCAGACTCGCTTGGCGGTGCCGGGCATGGTATTCAGACTGACGAAATAACCGCCCTTAGGATCATTCCAGTGAGCAAATCCCAGAGGTGCGATTTCCCGGTTCAGCCATTCGGAAACACAACGGAACTTGGGTGCCATAATGGAGGCATGGCGCTTCATGATCTCCAGCGTATGGGCCTTATCCTTCAGGTACTTCACATGACGCAGCTGATTGACCTTGTCATAGGAGATCATCTGCACGCCGAAGACGCCGGTGAAGTAGTCGATATTTGCCTCGGAAGCGGCCATGCAGGAGGTGCCGCCGCCGGCGAAGGTGATCTTGGAGGTAGACGCAAACTCAAAGACCATATCGGGCCGTCCTGCTTCTGCACACAGGGAGATGATGTCCGGGAACGGAACGTACTCACCCTCAAATTCATGCATGCAGTAGGCATTATCCCAGATGATGGCAAAGTCGGGTGCTGCAGGCTTCAGGTTGGCAAACCGGCGAATGGTTTCATCGGAGAAAATGATGCCATCAGGATTGGAGTACTTGGGAACAACCCAGATCATTTTCACCTGAGGATCCTTCACATATTCCTCGATCATGCCCATATCGGGACCGGTGGAAGTCATGGGAATGGTGATCAGCTCCGCGCCATAGAATTCACCGATCTGGAAATGACGGTCGTAACCGGGAGCGGGGCACAGGAACTTAACCTTCTCCTCCTTGCACCAGGGCCGGGGGCTGTGCAGCAGGCCATGGGTATAAGCGCGGGAGACGATGTCACACATCATATTTAAGGATGCAGCGCCGCCCACAAAGATCTCGGAAGGCTTGCAGTCCAGCACATCTGCCCAGTAGGCCCGGGCGGAAGGAAGGCCGGCCAGCTCGCCGTAGTTCCGGGAATCGATGGTGCCGTCAAAGCAGTCCTCTACCGTGGTCATGACAGTCAGAATATCGCTGACCAGATCCAGCTGCGCCTTTGCAGGCTTGCCGCGGGCCATGTTCAGGTTCAGGCCCTTGGATTTGCACAGATCATACTTGGCAAGCACGCGGGCATACTCATACTTCAGTTCAGCTTCATTCATGCAGGAATAGGCGGTCACAAAAATCATCCTTTCGGAAAAATATGGGCTTATTATATGCTGTTGTGCCGAAAAATGCAACATCGATATGCGTGAAATTTCATTTTTCCTGTTACTTTGTAGATTTGAACAAAACTTGTGCATGAACCGCTTTTATTTTCAACACTTTTACTCCTTGCAAATTAAGAAAAACAGCAATAGAATAATATGGTAAAATAAGCATAATATGGGTTTTTATTCGGCTTTTGCAAGTCGGAATATGGCAATCCTTCATTTTAAAAATCAGGAAAGGACCTGTTTCATCATGGACATCATCAATGTTCCCGAGATTTTCGGCAGCGACGTATTCAACGAAGCGGCCATGAAGCAGCATCTGGAGCCGGAGGTTTACTGCGCCTGGAAGCACTGCATCACCACCGGTTCTCCCCTGCAGCTCTCCACCGCCAACCGGATCGCCGAGGCCATGAAAAATTGGGCCACAGCCAAGGGCGCAACTCACTACACCCACTGGTTCCAGCCCATGACCGGCATCACCGCGGAAAAGCACGACTCCTTCATCACGCCCGTGGGTGACGGCAGAGTTATCATGGAATTCTCCGGCAAGGAATTGGTCCGGGGCGAGCCCGATGCAAGTTCCTTCCCCAATGGCGGTCTGCGCACCACCTTTGAGGCCCGGGGCTACACCGCCTGGGACCCCACCGCTTACGCTTTTGTCAAGGACGGCTCCCTGTACATTCCCACCTGCTTCTTCTCCTATACCGGCGAATCCCTTGACCAGAAGACCCCCCTGCTTCGCTCCCTGGAAGAAGTCAGCCGGGAGGCACTTCGGATTCTGCGGCTCTTCGGCGACACCGAGACCCAGCGGGTCATCTCCAGTGTCGGCGCGGAGCAGGAGTATTTCATCATCCCCCGGGCCATGTACGCTCAGCGGGAGGATCTGCGGCTGACAGGTCGGACCCTATTCGGTGCCAAGCCCCCCAAGGGTCAGGAAATGGATGACCATTATTTCGGCACCATCCGCACCCGGATCTCCAGCTTCATGAAGGACCTGGACGAGCAGCTGTGGCGCCTGGGTATTCTCTCCAAGACCAAGCACAATGAGGCCGCCCCCTGCCAGCATGAGATGGCACCCATCTACTCCGATGCCGTCAACGCCTGTGATGCCAACCAGCTGGTCATGTCCATCATGAAGAAGTGCGCCGCCAAGCACGACCTGGTATGCCTGCTCCACGAAAAGCCCTTTGAGGGCGTCAACGGCTCCGGCAAGCATAACAACTGGAGTCTGGGCACTGACACCGGCCGTAACTTGTTCAAGCCCGGCAAGACCCCTGCCCAAAATGCCCAGTTCCTGGTCTTCCTGGCGGCTTTTATTAAAGGTGTGGATGAATATCAGGATTTCCTGCGATGCACCGTTGCCTCTGCCGGCAACGATCACCGTCTGGGCGGTCATGAGGCACCTCCCGCAATCGTATCCATCTTCCTGGGCGATGAGCTGAACGCTGTTGTCCGATCCATCATCGATGGCACCAATTACCGGGATCCCGAAAAACGTGTCATGCGCGTGGGTGTGGACGTAATGCCCGCCATTCCCAAGGATACCACCGACCGCAACCGCACCTCCCCTCTGGCCTTCACCGGCAACAAATTCGAGTTCCGTATGCTGGGCTCCTCCCAGTCTGTTGCCAGCCCCAACATCGCCCTGAACACCATCATGGCAGAGGAGCTTCGGCAGTTCGCCGATGTCCTGGAAGCCGCCGAAGATTTCGACAAGGCACTGCATGATCTGGTGTGCCAGGCCTTCACCGATCATCAGCGGATCATCTTCGATGGCAACGGCTACAGCCAGGAATGGAAGGAAGAGGCCGCCCGCAGAGGTCTGAGCAATTATCCCTCCACGGCCGAATGTATGGCTTCCAATATTTCTCCGAAGAACATCGCACTCGTCACCAGCCATGGCATTTTTACCGAAGCTGAATTCCGGGCCCGGCATGCCATCCAGCTGGAAACCTATAACAAGACCGTGAATATCGAGGCGCTGACCATGGTGGATATGGCCCTGCACCAGATTCTGCCCGCAGCGCTGCACTACTCCCGGGATCTGTGCAACGGTGTTCGTTCCAAGAAGGAGCTGCATCTCTCCTGCCGGGCTGAATCCGCACTGTTAGAGCGGATTTCCGAAAATTGCGACCGGCTCTATGAGAGCATCACCGCGCTGCAGGAGGTCCTCGGGCATGTTCCGGCCGAAACCGCTGCCGCCGCAGATTACTACCGCAATACGGTTGTGCCTGTGATGGAATCCCTGCGGCACCATGCCGATGGCCTGGAAGCCGTCACTGACAAGTCCTACTGGCCCTACCCCACCTACTCCGATATTCTGTTCTATTAAGTCACAAACGGCCCTCCGGGAACTCCCGGAGGGCCGCTTTTCGCTGTTGTGTAACATACAGGCAAAGTATAATATTTTAGAAAACTCCCTTATTGTATTTTCTTTGAACTGCAATTATGCAGCCGACCCCAATAATAATTCCCACAACAAGGACCGCAACGGCAAACACAGCAAAATCATCCATCAAAGCCATGATCCCGCTGAGCAGCAATGCCATGGCGATAACAAGCATTGCTTTTCCAAAGGCCTTGCCGTAGCCCGCTTGATCGTTTACTTTCGTTTGGTGATAGCTGTGAATCAAATCCGTTTTTCCTCTGAATATTGCAATACCTATTCCCACAAAAATTGCTGTGCACAAGAACATAATGACGGAATACACGATCATATAATTACCCCCATTCATCCGAATTTGTTATATTTATTATAACAAATTACAAAAGCAATTGGAAGTAAAATTTTGAAAAAACGAACCGCCCTCCGATCGGAGGGCGGTTGCACATTTCATTACTGAATTTCCTTCAGAGGCTTGATATACTGCTCCCGGCGCTTTGCCCGGGCAGCATTGAAATCGTCGTCGCTGCCGGCGTGGATTTCCCGCAGGTAATCGTAGTGATTCTGCAGAATTTCCTCGTTGTTCCGGGCCAGCATCATGACCGCAATGGAAGAGCACTGGTCGGATGCGCGCTCCATGTGCACCAGAGTCTCCATAAATACCAGACCGGAATCAATGGAGCAGGCACCGCTCTTCAGGCGCTTGGTATGGCGGTCCCGGAGCATCATGATCATATCGTCAATGGTCTCTTCCAGGGGTTCAATGGCCTTGGCAGCTTCGTTGTCGTCCCGGCCCACGGCATCTACGGTGATCGTCAGAATCTCGTTGACAGCCTCGCTGACCAGTGCCAGTTCCCGCTTGGCGGTTTCAGAGAAGCTGGTATTGGCCTTCTGCATACGCTCCGCCAGTTCCACCAGGTCGGTGGCATAATCGCCCACACGCTCGAAGTTGGGCACAGTCTGCAGCAGCATATCCACCTGGCGGTCATCCCACTCGGTTTCCACAGCCTTGGAAAGTCCAATCAGGAACCGGTCGGTGGTATCCTTAAACTGATCCAGGCAGTCCTCATCCTCATTGATCAGCTTAACCACATTGTCATCCAGCTTGTTCAGCATCCGGGATGCCCTTTCGAAGTTGTCACGGGCAATGGCACCCATGGCCGCAACTGCCTTGGTGGCCTCAGATACGGCGATGGCAGGAGAGATGTACAGGTGCTCATCGAGAGTCTCCAGCTCGGGATGACGGCTGGGCTTCTTCTTCTCGTCCTTGACGATCAACATGGACAGTTTCACCAAAACGTTGGTGAAGGGAACCAGGACGATTGCCGTAACCAGATTGAAAATTGTCTGGAAATTGGCGATTCCGCCGCTGTCGACTGTCCTGCTCCAGAACTCCGCGCCAAAAACAGCATAATGCTGCATCACGGTCATAACAGCGAGGAACAAAATGGTGCCGATGGTATTGAAGGCAATATGCACCACACCGGTCCGCTGGGCATCCTTGGAAGAACCGATGGAACAGACCATGGCGGTGGTGACACAGGTGCCCAGATTGATACCCATGATGATGGGATAAGCCATTGCGAAGGTGATGGTGGCGCCGCCGGCTGCGGCAGTGGCAGAGGCAACGGTCTGCAGCATGCCCACGGTAGCGGAAGAACTCTGAACGATAACGGTCAGCACCAGGCCAAAGAGGATACCCGCAAAGGGATTGGTGAAGAACTGCAGGAAGGCCTCGAAGGCAGAGGAACCGATCAGAGGCTTGACACCGTCGGTCATCAGGTTCAGGCCCACAAACAGAACACCAAAGCCGATGGCGATATCGCCGATAGGCTTTAACTTCTGCTTCTTGACGAACATCAGCAGGATAATACCGATGACCAGGGCAATGGGTGCCAGGGTATCGGTATCAAAGAACCAGAGGAACCAGTTGCCTCCTGCTTCAATATCTGACAAACGAATGATCTGTGCGGTGATGGTTGTACCAATATTGGCACCCATGACAATGGAAACAGCCTGCTTCAGATTCAGCACGCCGGCACCGATCAGCGCCACAGTCAGAACAATGGTCGCGGTAGAACTCTGAATCACAGCCGTAACCAAGGCACCTGTAAGGACACCCATGATTACGTTACCGGTAACCTTTTCCAGGACCTTTTTCAATGTTGCGCCGGAGCTGTTTTTCAGGCCGTCACCCATGACCTCAATGCCGTAGAGGAACATGGCAAGGCCGCCAAGCAGCTGAATGATGGCGGATATAATCTCCATAGTATACTCCTATATTTCTCATGAATACAAATCGAAACGCCCACTCAGGCATTGTATTCATTATAAGAAATTTCCGATAAAATGTACAGTGACAAAAGCGGAAGAAATTTTACATGGATTTTTCCAAAATTTTGTCAATGTGTTACATTTATCTTCCTGTAGAGCCGAATCGGCCCTCTCCCCTGTCTGTTTCGTCCAGGGATTCCGCAATAACATAGCCGGGGGTCAGTACCGGGGTAATGATCATCTGCGCGATCCGCTCCTGATGGGAAACAACCCGCGCCTCGGTTCCGTGGTTATGCAGGGCCACGATGATTTCTCCCCGGTAGTCGCTGTCGATAACGCCGACTTTGTTGGCAGGCGCCAGATCGCGCTTGCAGGCCATACCGCTGCGGGCATAGATCAGTCCGGCACAGCCTTTGGGCACCGCCATGGCAAATCCCGTGGGTATAAATGCAGTCTGCCCCGGCAGGATGGTCACATCCGCATCCAGGCAGGCATACAGGTCGGCTCCGGCAGCCTCCGCAGAACCGTAGGTGGGAAGCTTTGCACCCGCTCTTAAGATTTTTACAGAAATATTCTCCATTATTTCAGTCCCTTTCTCTCTCCCTGCCAGTCCTGCCAGAGGACGGTCTCGCCCCGGGCCAGAGATGCAGGCACATCAATCAGCCGCTGGTTCTCAGAACCACGGAACCGCAGGCTTAAATTTTTCTTACTTTCCACAAATGGGCCGTCCACCAGAACGTCCAGATACCCCAGGTATTCCGATGTGTCTCCCAGCCGTCCGGAGAGAATGTCCTTTTCAAACAGGTATCCGGAAAAGGCCCATATACTCTTATGGGGATAGACCTTCTTCACCTGCCGCAGCAACTCCACCACCGCGCTCTGATTTTGAGGCTCAAAGGGTTCGCCTCCCAGCAGTGTCAGGCCCTGGATGTAATCTGGCTTCAGAAGGTTCAGAATATAGTCGATGGTTTCCTGGGTAAAGGGTTCGCCATAGGCAAAATCCCAGGCCACTTCATTAAAGCATCCGGGACATCGGTGGGTACAGCCGGAGACAAACAGGCTCACCCGGACACCGGGGCCGTTTGCGATATCACAATTTTTGATGGTTGCGTAATTCACTGGATCACCTCCGCTTTTCTTCCCAGTCTGGCAAAATACCGGAACGTCATGGGCCAAAGAATACCGGCCACGATCACGATCAGGAAATACCGCAGGACGCGGGCCGGATATGGATTACCAAGCAATGCCTCCAGAGGCGTACGCAGCCCCTCCTTCACCGCCAATACCAGGGCAAAGCCCAGCACCGCCTTCAGAATCTGCGCCCACCAGAGTGCATCTGTGGTGAAATTCACATACTTCTTCTCCAGCAGGTATACAAGCCCCACGCCCGCCACGGAGCCGACCATTGTGCAGGCATTCTTCATGCCGGATTCCAGGTTATGGGCATCCACATCTGACGGGAAGGGATACAGCATCACAAACGCCAGCAGTCCGACGGCCAGCACCATCATACCCTTCAGGACCCACAGCATATGCTTGTCCTCCATGGTTACCCGCCGCAGCGCCAGAATCAGCACAATGGAGGTCAGTGCGCCCACGATCACATCGGCAGGGGTATGAACGCCGATGTACATCCGGGAAAAGCCCACCAGAGCCGCCAGAATGACGCATACCCACCTGCTCCACTTATGCTTCGCCGTGGCTGCAATGGAACCGAAGGTGCCCACGGCGGAGGTGGTATGTCCGCTGGGGAAGGAATACCCCGTTGCCGCCTCCCGGGCCGCTTCCAGAATGGTGAAATTTTCGTCCAGCACCCAGGGTCTCGGAATCCGGAACCAGAGTTTGAGGAACTGGTTTGCCATGGTACCGATAAAGCCCACACTCAGCAGAAAATAGCCGCGTTTTTTGTCCACACACCAGAAGAAAATCAGTGCCAGAACCAAAAAAGCGGTTTCTTCGCCCAGCCGGGTTACAGCCAGCATGAATTCATTCAGACCCGGCATCCGGATTTTTTCCAAACAGTACAGAAACTCCACAAAATCACTCCCGCAAACTATCGTGTATTTTCTATGGCATAATCCATCGGATTATGCCGGAAAAAGAGGGGCCGCCAGAAAGCGGTCCCTCCGGATCCCGGTTAATGGGTATCTTCAGGGTTCTTTTTTTCCGGACCCGCAGGACGTGGGAAGGGCTTTTCCACGCCGTAAACACTGGTATACGCATCCCAGACTTCCATGCAGTCATTCTTGCGAAGCCCCCGATAGACCATCTTCTTGATCAGATCATAGATCACTGCCACCAGCGGCACGGCAATCACCATGCCTACAAGACCCCAGAGACCTCCGAAGAGAATAATGCCGAACAGCACCCAAAAGCTTGACAGACCGGTTCTGTCGCCCAAAATCTTGGGACCGATGATATTTCCGTCCAGCTGCTGCAGGGCAAATACAAAGGCAATGAACCACAGGCCCTTGACGGGATCCTCCAGCATAATCAGCAGTGTGGCCGGAACCGCACCGATAAACGGACCGAAAAAGGGTATCACATTGGTAATGCCCACAATGGCGGAAACCAGCAGCGCATTGGGAAACTTGAAGATCAGGCAGCCGATGTAGCACAGCACGCCAATAATGGCGGAATCCACCAGCTTACCATCAATAAAGCCGCCGAACATCTTGTCCACAAAGGCGATCTCATCCAGAATGACCCGGGCCCACTTGGGCTTCAAAGTGCTGCGGATCACCATGACCGCCTGCCTGCTGAATTT
Organism: Oscillospiraceae bacterium; assembly: GCA_015068305.1. Taxonomy (GTDB): domain Bacteria; phylum Bacillota; class Clostridia; order Oscillospirales; family Oscillospiraceae; genus Faecousia. The sequence continues at coordinate 5,146 of SVKV01000038.1, read as the reverse complement.
CTTTCGGCTGCCCAGCAGATACACCGCCACGATCAGGCCGATCAACAGATCCAGCAGGAACTGCAGCACCCGAATTACACTGTGGCCCACTCCGCTTACAATGCTGCTGACATAGGGCATCAGCGTATTTCTGGCCCAGCTGTCAATGGTGCTGTAGAGTGCATCATAGGCATTGTTGATTATGGTCAGAAGCTGTTCATTCTCGCCGAAATGAGCCGTAGCCCAGGCGATAAAGCCGGAGACACGATCGGGCAGGGTAGTCCAGATATTACTGATGCTTTTGTACAGCTCCGGCGCGATCATAATGATCAGCGTATATACTACCAGCAGGCCTGTAATCAGGCTCAGGGCTACCGCAGCAGGATTGGCAAGCTTGCGCAGCTTCAGCGGCAGATATTTTTCCAGCTTCTGCTCGTACCAGTTGCACACCGGCCGAAGCAGATAGGCTATCACGGCACCATAGATAAAAGGATTCAAAATCTCAACGATTTTATCCACGGCATTGCCCAATCCCTGGAAGCGATAGAGCACAAAAAAGAAAACGATACTCATGCTGATGGCACCGAAGCCTGCCAGCATGGAGTACAGATAACGGGTCTTGGGCGTTTTGTTCAAGGTAGTCTCCCCTTCCTGCATATTCTAAAGAAAGTATACCACACATTCAGAATTTATGATTTGAATAAACTGTGAACAATGATCACCGGGTTGCTCCGGGGGACAGCTTATCTATTGCCATTTTCTCCCGTTTTGGATATAATGAAAATATACAGATATACTAGCAAGAAATGAGGCGTGCATATGTTTTCCCATGAAAGCCGGTGCATTTACCGCAATCATCAGCTGGCTGATGTGATCTGCCAGCTCCGGTTCCCTGAAATTCTGACCATCGGCACCACCATACCCGATCGGTTTCAGGAGGCCATTCGCACAGAATTCCCCCGTTATTCCAAACGTCAGGAAATGGCTGCGCCCAAGCTGGCCGGTGTTCCCGGCAATCTGTCCGTACAGAAGCAGGAGCCTGTCATCAATCATCAGTTTATGTCCGCCGATGGCATCTGGCGTATCAACCTGACCAGCAAATTCATCTCTCTGAGCTGCTCCCGCTACACCTGCTGGGAGGAATTCGCCGGGAAGCTGGACAAGCCGCTGGCATCCTTTATCCAGCTCTACCAGCCGGCCTTTTTTGAGCGGGTTGGGCTGCGGTACGTGAATTTCATCTCCCGGTACGATCTTGGACTGGCCGATGTTCCCTATCGGGAGCTGATTGCCCCCAGTTATCTGGGGCCCATGGGAGATGAGGACGTGCTGGAATCCGCCTTTGGACGCAGCAGTGTCGATGTGGAAATGGGCATCCGGGGTGGCTGCCGGGTCAAACTCCATGCCGGTCCCGGCATGATCAAAAGAGGCGGCCAGCAGGATAAGGAAGTCAAATTCATCTTCGATCAGGATCTGTATATGCCCGGCCAGGTTCCGGTAAACCTGTCCGCCGGTGCTCTGCAGACCCTTCACGCCCAGGCCTGGTCCATCTTCCGCGGCGCCATTACAGACAAACTGCACGACGCCCTGGAACCCAAATAAAACAAACGTCATTTCGAGCCAGTGCCCACACTGGCGTGGCAATCCCCCAGGGGATTGAATATGAAAGGAGATCGTAATGCCCTATTACTATGGCTTTGACTGGACCTATCTGGTCCTGATCCTGCCCTGCATGATCTTTTCCCTGATTGCAAGCAGCCGGGTCAATTCCACTTTCAAAAAATATTCCACCCAATATTCCCAGCGCCGTCTGACCGGCGCCGAAGCTGCCCAGCAGGTTCTTCGGCATAACGGGGTTTCCGGCGTGCGGATTGAGCGGGTTGCGGGTAACTTAACGGATCACTATGACCCCAGAACCAATGTGATCCGGCTATCAGACAGCGTCTATGCCAGCACTTCCACCGCCGCCATCGGTGTCGCCTGCCATGAAGCCGGCCACGCCGTGCAGTATGCCAAAGATTATGCCCCCATCAAGCTGCGCGCCGCCATCATTCCTCTGACCAATTTCGGCAGCAAGCTGGCCATGCCCCTGATTCTGGCAGGAATCCTGTTTACCTTCCTGGGTGAGCTTTCTACTTTACTGGTATATCTGGGTATCGCCGCCTTCGGACTGTCCTTTGTGTTCCAGATGCTCACGCTGCCTGTGGAGTTCAATGCCAGCCGCCGGGCCATGCAGGCCATAGAAAACGCAGGACTTCTGACCAGCGAAGAACAGCAGGGAGCCAGAAAAACCCTGAAAGCCGCCGCTATGACCTACGTGGCAGCCACCGCCGTGGCCCTGGCTCAGCTGCTTCGGCTTATTATGATCTTCGGAAACCGCCGCCGCAGAGACTGAACCGGAACGGAGGGATAGTATGGACGAAACCAAACGAAGCAGGAAGGACTCTCTTCGTAATCTGTGCGTGAAGATCTGCCTCACGATCCTGGTCCCCTTTTTCTTTTTTATTCCCGTCCTGTTCGCCATTTTGCTGATTTCCGACACGCGATATCTCGCGCCCATCCGTTTTGGCATCATTTTCGCCCTCCCGGTCCTGGTTCTGTGTCTGATCTGGTGTTCCGGGAAGAAGAAAGTTTTAAAATACTGGGGCATCGGTATAGCCGTTCTGATTGTGGCCTTCATTGCCAACACATTCTATATTGAGCACGATAACAAAATCACCATCGACACCACTCCCAATATCAATCTGCATGAATATCTTCCCTTCGATCCGGACTCCAAGATTGCCCGGTTGGGCCATCGGGCAAGGCTTCAGTTCACCACCGAGCTTCCTGTGGTGGACGGCGCTGCGGCAGTATTCCCCCTCTATTCCTCCTTTGTCAACGCTACTTACCCCCGATCTGTCAAGCTCTGGGACGGCACGCTGGAATACAATAATACCGTGGGCGGATACCGGCTGTTGGCAGAACGGGAAACAGATGTTTTCTTCGGTGCCTACCCTTCTGACGAGCAGATTGCCTACGCCCAGGAACAGGGCACGGAGTTTGTCTATACCCCCATCGGCAGGGAGGCCTTCGTGTTCTTCGTACATAAGGACAACCCCATCGACAATCTGACCACGGAACAGATCAGGGCCATCTATTCCGGCCAAATCACCAACTGGAAGCAGTTGGGCGGCAATAACGAGCCCATTTCCGCCTATCAGCGCAACGAGGGCAGCGGCAGTCAGAGCATGCTGATCCGGTTCATGGACGGCACACCCATCATGGAGCCGGATACAGAGAAGATCAACACCCTGATGGAGGGTATCATTGAGCAGGTGGCAGATTATCGCAACAAGGACGGCGCAATCGGCTTCTCCTTCCGCTACTACATGGAGGGCATCATCAAAAATCCCGATGTGAAGCTCTTAAGCATCGACGGCGTAGCCCCCACGGTGGAAAACATTCAAAACGGCAGCTATCCCATCACCGCCCCTCTCTACGCTGTGACCTGGGAAGGAAACACAAACAAAAACCTAGAACCTTTTCTGAACTGGATTCTGTCCGAAGAGGGACAGGAACTGGTGGAAAAGACCGGCTATGTGCCCATTGGCTAAAGGAGGAACTATGATCTACACAACCATGACCAACAAGGCCATGCGCATCGCTTACAAGGCCCATCACGTGCAGCTGGACTACAATGGCATTCCCTACATCTTCCATCCCATCCATTTAGCCGAACAGATGGACGATGAGATCTCCTGCTGCGCTGCCCTCCTGCATGACGTGGTGGAGGATACGGACGTGACCATGGAGGATCTGGCCCGGGAATTCCCTGCCCAGGTTATTGATGTCTTGAAGCTGCTGACCCATGATGACGATGTTCCCTATTTTGACTACGTCCGGGAAATCAAAAAACACCCTGTAGCCAAAAAGGTCAAGCTGGCTGATCTGGCCCACAATTCCGACCAGACCCGGTGTGTCGGCTCTGACCTGACGGAGGAAAGGCTTGCCTATTGGAAGGATAAATATGCAAAGGCTACAAAAATCCTGATGGAAGATTGAAGAAAATCACCAAGAAATTGCCGTCCCGGACTTGACATCCGGGGCGGTTTTCGCTATAATTCCTCCGTGTGAAAAGTATGAAAAATGTGAAAGAAGTGATCGTATGCCCGGAGGCAAACACATCCTCGGCAAAAAGAAGCAGCAGCGGGTCTTCGGCACCGCAAAAGTAGGCGACCGGGGTCAGATCGTGATTCCCAAGGAGGCCCGGGAATTTTTCGGCATCGAGCCCGGAGATACCCTGCTGATTTTGGGTAAGAACGAAACCGGCCTCATCGTGACCAAACCCGAAACCCTGAACGATCTTGCCAGCCAGATCTTCCAAACTGTCGAAAAAGAGGACTAAGATATGAAAGAACTCAATGAACTGTATACCCGGATGGGTATTTCTCCCGCGGTTTACGCCTACGGCGAAGCCGCCATTGCCCGCTTAAGAGAGCGCTTTGATGCCATCGACCAGGTGGCCGAATACAACCAAGCAAAGGTCCTGGCCGCCTTCCGGAAGAACCGGGTGGCCGCCACCTGCTTTGCCGCTTCCACCGGTTACGGTTACAACGACGAGGGCCGTGATAAGCTGGAGCAGGTCTACGCCGATGTGTTCCACACGGAGGCCGCCCTGGTCCGCCCCCACATCACCTGCGGCACCCACGCCCTGACCATCGCGCTGAGCGCAAACCTGCTTCCCGGCGATGAGCTGCTCTCCCCCGTAGGCCTGCCCTATGATACTCTGCAGGAGGTCATCGGCATCCGTCCCTCCCCCTGCAGCCTTGCCGAGTACGGTGTGACCTACAATCAGGTGGACCTCCTCCCTGACGGCACCTTTGACTATGAAAACATCAAAAAGGCCATCAACGAAAAGACCAAGATGATCACCATCCAGCGCTCCAAGGGCTACGCCACCCGGCCCACCTTCTCCGTGAAGCAGATCGGCGAGCTCATCGCCTTCTGCAAGGCCATCAAGCCCGACGTGATCGTGATGGTTGATAACTGCTATGGTGAGTTCGTGGAGACCATTGAGCCCTCCGACGTAGGCGCCGACATGATCGTGGGCAGCCTGATCAAGAACCCCGGCGGCGGTCTGGCCTCCTCCGGCGGCTATATCGCCGGTACCCGCAAGTGCATCGACCGC
>SVKV01000037.1 GCA_015068305.1 Oscillospiraceae bacterium | reverse complement strand
TGCAAAGAAGAGATTCAACCTGACCAAGACCGGTAAGGTTAAGAGAGCTCACGCTTACAAGAGCCACATCCTGACCAAGAAGACCACCAAGCGTACCCGCCATCTGCGCGCTACCGCTTACGCTGACGTGACCAATGTCAGCGCCATCAAGGAAATGATTCCTTACAAGTAAGAGCAGAAGGAGGATACTGAAAAATGGCAAGAGTTAAAGGCGCAATGATGACGCGCAAGAGAAGAAATGCTACCCTGAAGCTGGCCAAGGGCTACTGGGGTTCCAAGTCCAAGCACTTCAAGATGGCCAAGCAGCAGGTCATGAAGTCCGGCAACTACGCTTTCAAGGGCCGTAAGCTGAAGAAGCGTGATTACCGCCGTCTGTGGATCACCCGTATCAGCGCTGCTGTGGCACCCTACGGTCTGAACTACTCCAAGTTCATGAACGGTGTCAAGAAGGCCGGTATCGAGATGAACCGCAAGAGCCTGTCCGAGATGGCAATCCAGGACGCAGCTGCTTTCGCAGCAGTCGTTGAGAAGGCCAAGGCTGCTCTGTAATTCATACAACCTGTCAACATCCCCTGCTCGAAAAGAGCAGGGGATGTTTTTACGCTTTTACCCTCTCAGTCACAACTTACGGTGTGCCAGCTCTCCCAGAGGGAGAGCCAAGGGTGCGTAACGATAACTACTTCCAATTTGGCCGCGAATGTTCCGAACCGGGAGGGCCCAATGGCGTACCGACAACTGCCGGCCTGACAGGCTCGCCTTGCCCGCCGGGGTATCCCGGCAAATTCCAATTTGACTGTTACAGATAATAGAACACACCGGATGAAGAAAGCATCCGGTGTGAATTTTTGATTTGAATTACAGGGTGCTGCCGCCTACGGAGCTCATGACAGTCACTTCGCGGACACCGGGAATGTTGCGCAGGTAGTCGATCTTCTGCAGAGCAGCCTCGGTCAGCTTGATCTCAGCCACCAGCTCGGTGAAGTTGCCGGACATGGTCTTGTTCTTCATCTTGTAGCCGGAGATGCCGGAGAGCTTGGCTTCCACTTCGGAGCCCACATCATAGCGGACAACCACCATGTAGCTACCGAACTTCTGCTTGCCGCTCATGGTGTGGACCAGAACGAACAGCAGGCCCAGCAGCAGGGTAACCAGGATGGAGATGGTCACGTAGCCTGCACCGCAGATGATGCCGGTGGCGATGGCCCAGAACATGAATGCGGTGTCGGTGGGTTCCTTCACGGCGGTACGGAAACGGACAATGGACAGTGCGCCCACCATGCCCATACTCAGAACCACGTTGGAGGAAACGACCATAATGACCAGTGCGGTGACCATGGACAGCATCATCAGGCAGCCGGTGAAGTTACGGCTGTAGTTGACACCGGCGTAGGTGACCCGGTAGATGAACACGATGAACAGGCTCAGAACAAATGCCAGTGCGATGGCAGTCAGTGCATCGCCCATGGAGATGGCAGAGAATTCCTCCAGGAATTTGCCTTTGATGATATCGGAGAAAGTAACCATGATGCATTTCCTTTCTTAATTAAATATAACTCATGCACATTGCGAATTTGGAAATTGCCATATTGACCTTGGGGATGTCCGCCAGAGCTGCCAGCAGATATCCGGGGATGAAGTCGTCAAATTTGACTTCCAGAATCACCTGGTTTGCATCCATCGCCGGGACCATGGCCCGGGGGGAGGCAAAAAGGTGGGCGATGTAGGGCCTTGTGCGGACGTTTTCGTCCAGGGTGATGCGGGTATTGCCATCCCGGCAGATGAAGGGAGTCCGGTCGTAATCCACCAGGACCCGGGGCCGCAGACCCTGGGATGCAAACTGGAGCCGCAGCTCCTCCACCAGGCCTTCCTTTGTATCGGGGCAGCCGGATGACATAGCGTATTCCAGTGCCCGGGCATCGTTTTTGGTGATGGTCTGGGCGGTCTTGCGGGTAAGATTGCCGTTCTTTTCCTTCTTTTCCAGCTTCAGAATGCTGGGATCATAGTTGTAGAACCGGATGCGGTATTTGGCCCGGTAGTTGACACCGTCCACTTTGTCGTAGTAGGCAGTGCTGGCAAAATTATCGAAGTAAAGACTTCGGATGGTATACTGTCCGGTTTCGCCTGCGTGGGGATCCGGCTCCATGATATGGGGAAGCCGGCGTTTCAGAAGCTCTGCGTCCGCTTTGGAGATCAGATATTTGTATTCGTGCCGATATCCTTTTTCCATTAGCGCCACCTCGAGAAATATTTGTCGATTTCCGCATCGGTCAGACCGATGTAATCGATAAGCTTGTTGATCATGTTGTCCATCTGGTCCCAGCCGTCCTCACCGATGTTGATGAAGTCCCGGAGGTACTGGACCTTGCCCTTCCAGGCCTTGTAGGTGCTGGTCCAGCGGTCCCGCTCTCTGGGCACTTCCGGGTCCAGAAGATTTTCATAGTAATCGATCCGGGCGGTGACATTTTCGTTGCTGAGGGTGGTGGCCATCAGTTCGCTGGTCCGGGCCAGGAATTTCTCCCGGAACTGGGCGTTCTTCATGATGTTCCGGGTCAGGGTCAGATGCTGCCACTCCTGATGGGGAGACAGCACATGCTTGAATGCGTTGTGGTAGTAGAAGGCCCAGTCCACATCGTAGAAGCAGAACTGCCACTTCCAGCCGGTATCCTTGCTTCGGACATAGCGCAGATTCTGCTGCACGTCGCCGTTGGTGGAGTAGCCTTCGATGATCATCCAGTCGATGAGGCTGTCGATGTCCACCTTGGAGGCAACATAGGCATAGTTTTCATCGTTGGAAAGATCGTAGGTCCGGCAGAACCGGAACAGCTCATAGATCTCATGGTCGGCATCCACGGGGGCCTGGACAATTTCCACATTGTCCGGGCTGCCGCCCATGTTCTGGGCGTACATCAGTTCCGTCCAGGCTTCCTTGATGCAGTAGATGCCGTAGTATTTGCCGTTGACATAGAGAATGGAGAATTTATCCCGCTGGGCCAGAACCTTGTCGGACATATCCCGGGCCAGGGAGGTAAAGAGCTCATCCCGGAAGATGGCGGTGGGATAGTCCTGTCCGGCCCGGATAATGAGGGAGTCATAGACGTTGGGGCCTTCCTCACCGTAAACGGGGTAGGTCAGGTACTGCTCGCCGTAGCGGCTGCGGAAATTGACCTTGAAGCTTTTCTTGGGGGCTTCCAGGCCTGTGTGACCGTGCATCTTGATGCCGCAGTCGATGGTAAAGCCGGTGCCGTCCAGCTCAAAGAGCTTCAGATTGCATCGGATCTCCCGGTCATACTTGTAATTCTGGTAGATGCCGCTTCCTCCGGTCAGAAGATCCGGAACGGCAACGATGGAAACCACCGGGAGGGTATGGTTTTCGTTGATGATATAAGTTGCGGTGATGATATCGCTGGGAAGCTTGCCGTCCTCAATGCTGACAAACCGCAGGGCTGTGGTCTTTTTCAGGGTGATGGGGCCGGTGTATTCTCTGGAATTTTCATCCGGATAGCTGCCGTCGGTGGTGTAGTAGAGCTTGCCCTTGCCCTGCAGCTCCACAACCACGCTTTCCACATCGTTGTAGACGCCGTCGGCGGTCAGAAGCTCGGGGGTTGCGGAGATAAATGCAACCCCGGTTCCATTGGAGGTACCCGGGGTTGGGATGGTGAAGTAGTAGGTACCGTTTTCACCGTCAACTCTGCCGACACTGTGCTGATAGGGCGCATCGAAGATGCGGATGAAGTCAGCACAGCCGCTCTCGCTGACACGGCTCAGGTAGACCCAGCCTTCTTCCCGGCTGACGGTGAAGGGGGCGTGGGTGTATTTTTTGCTGGTCAGATCCATGTTGCCGGAGCAGATCACCACATAGGTTTCGCCGGGCTCCAGGGTCACATCGGGCAGAATGAATTTATGCAGTTCGTCGGGATCGTCGGACAGGGCGTAATTTGCCAGGCGGACACTGTCTTCAGAAATGTTCTTCACTTCCACCCAGTCGTAGTATTCGCCGTCGTCCTGGATCATGTACTTTGCGTTGGAGGGCATGACCTCGGAGATGATCAGAGGTCCGGTGACGGTCTGGCCTGCCCGGAAATACTGATAACCTTCTTCCGTATTACTGTAGCCGGGGGAAGGCATGGGGGACTCAAAATACTCACCGTCTTCCTGCAGGGCCCAGGAGCGGTCCTCTTCCATCCGGGGCACATCCACCTGGGTGATCACATTGCCGATGGAGCCGGAGAGCATCACGGTGCAGCCCTCTCTGGGAAGGGAGAAGTCAGCCTCGCCCTCGGGGGCAGAGCTTCCGGAACAGGGAATCACCAGCCGGGCACCGGCGGCCAGCAGAACATCGGGAAGCTGCCACATCATCCGGTCGGCGGTGTCATTGGACAGGTAAATGCCGCCCAGGCTGATGGGTTCGGCAGAGGGATTATAGAGCTCCACCCAGTCGCAAAGCTGGCCGTTCTTGCTGAGAATGGTGCTGCGGTTGGCGGTCATAACCTCGCTGATGACAAGTTTGGGGGTGGTATAGCCCACATCGCTGAGCCAGGTGTCGTAGCCTGCCTCGCTGTTTTCATAACCGGGGGTTGCCCGGGTGGTTTCAATGTAGCTGCCGTCTTCCTGCAGGGCCCAGGCGCATTCCTTGCCCAGTTCGGGAACCGTCACTTCCGCGATGGTGTTGCCGAAGGCACCGGTGAGGATCACCGTACAGCCGTCCCGGGAGAGGGCGAAGTTGGCTTCATAATCCTCGGCGGTGGCACCTGCGCAGCGGATCACCATACGCTGACCGGGCTCGATGGAAAGCTGGGGGACGGGCCACTTGGTCCGGTCCTCGGGGTCATCGGACAGGAAGGCACCCTCCAGGGTGACGGCCTTGGATCCGGTGTTGCAAAGCTCGATCCAGTCGCTCTGCTTGCCCTCACCGTTTACGATGTTGTAGCTGCCGCCGGAAACGATTTCGCTGATAACCAGGGAAACATCGCCGGTATTTCTGGACTTCAGCCAGGCCTCGAAGCCTGCCTCGGTGTTCTCAAAGCCGGGGGTGGCATGGGTGCCGGGGGTCCAGGCACCGGAATCGTCCCGGATCAGAGGCACATTGTCATTGACGGCGGGAACCTCCACCCGGTCGATGACCACGTTGGAGGTGTTGTAGAGCCGGATGATGTCCTCGCCCTTTTTGGAGATGCCGAATTTTGCGTAGCCGGAAGATTCACTTTCCTTGTCGCACCAGCATACGATATAGCTGTGCGCATTCAGCACGGTACCCTTGGGGAAGGTATAGCCCACGGAATCCTCCTGGTCGCCCAGCATATAGCCGGAAATATCCACCGGAGAATCGGAAATGTTGCGAACCTCGATATAATCCAGGAACTGGCCGTTGGGGGCCGGATAGGTCCGGTTGCTGGCCAGGATTTCACTTAAAACAATGGGACTGCCGTTCTGGGAATTACCCATGGTCTCCGGGGACAGGAACAGGGTAAGCACCACAGCCCCGGCAAATAAAACGATGCAGGCAAGAAGTGCCAGAAGGGTCTTGACGCGTTTCACACCGTTTACTCCTTTCGCGTTGGGTTTTTTGCAGTTTTTCTGCTGCCAATCCCAGACATTATAGCATGGTCATATTGGAAAAACAACAATCTCTTTTGGAAAATCCGACATTTTTTTCTTAAGATTTCATAAGAAACGGAGCGATTATGGCAAGATGCTGAGAGAGCGGTGAAAAAAGGGGTGCGGATTGATGAAAAACGCACATTGTATTTCGATACAAAAAGTGCTATTATACGATACATAAACATTTGTCTTTAGTTAACGGACTGCCGGAGAGGGCAGTCGAAGAAGAAAAGGAGGAAATGAAAATGTCCAGAGTTTATAATTTTTCCGCAGGTCCCGCGGTTCTGCCGGAGGAGGTCCTGACCGAGGCCGCCGCCGAGATGCTCGATTACAAGGGAACCGGCATGTCCGTCATGGAGATGAGCCACCGGTCCAAGGCTTACCAGACCATCATCGAGGAGGCAGAGGCCGATCTGCGGGAGCTGATGCATATTCCCGATAACTATAAGGTCCTGTTCCTGCAGGGCGGTGCCCATCAGCAGTTTGCCATGGTGCCCATGAATCTGATGAAGAACAAGGTGGCCGACTACATCATCACCGGCCAGTGGGCCAAGAAGGCCTGGAAGGAAGCCCAGCTGTACGGCAAGGCCAATGCCATTGCTTCTTCCGAGGATGCCACCTTCTCCTATATCCCCGACTGCTCCGACCTGCCCATCTCCGAGGATGCAGACTATGTTTACATCTGCGAAAACAACACCATCTACGGCACCAAGTTCCACACCCTTCCCAATACCAAGGGCAAGCTCCTGGTGGCAGACGTTTCTTCCTGCTTCCTCAGTGAGCCTGTGGATGTGAGTAAGTACGGCATCATCTACGGCGGCGTCCAGAAGAATATCGGCCCTGCCGGTGTGGTCATCGTCATCATCCGGGAGGATCTGATCACGGAAGATACCCTTCCCGGCACCCCCACCATGCTCAAATACAAGACCCATGCGGATGCTGGCTCCCTGTACAATACGCCCCCTGCCTACGGCATCTACATCTGCGGCAAGGTCTTCAAGTGGCTGAAAAACAAGGGCGGCCTGGAAGTCATGAAGGCCTACAATGAAAAGAAGGCCAAGGTTCTCTATGATTTCCTGGATGAAAGCAAGCTCTTCAAGGGCACAGTCCGGAAAGAAGACCGCTCTTTGATGAACGTTCCCTTCGTCACAGGCGATAAGGACCTGGATGCAAAGTTTGTTAAGGAAGCAGAGGCCGCAGGCTTCGTGAATCTGAAGGGCCACCGGTCCGTGGGCGGCATGCGGGCCTCCATCTACAATGCCATGCCCATCGAGGGTGTTGAAAAATTAGTGGCCTTCATGAAGGATTTTGAAGAAAAGAACGGATAAGCGGGCAGTGCCCGCTGACAACTCGTGACTGGTAGTTGGGTGATAATCCTTCGTTTCTGCCCGATTCCAGGACGAACCGGAATTTGAAAGTTGAAAAGAGGTTGCTCTTATGTACAATATCCATTACCTGAATAAAATCTCCCCCAAGGGCACGCAGCTTTGGACGGAGGACTATCAGCAGACTGATAACATCGGCGAAGCGGAGGGTATTCTGGTCCGTTCTGCTTCCATGCACGATATGGCGATGCCGGAGAATCTTCTGGCCATTGCCCGGGCAGGCGCCGGTGTCAACAATATCCCCCTGACCACCTGCGCTGACCAGGGCATCGTGGTGTTCAATACCCCCGGCGCCAATGCCAATTCCGTTATGGAGCTTGCCATCTGCGGCATGCTGCTGGCCTGCCGGGATATCGTCGGCGGTATCAACTGGGTCCAGTCCATCAAGGAAAGCCCCGATGTTGCAAAGCTGGTGGAAAAGGGCAAGAGCCAGTTCGCCGGTCACGAGATCCGGGACAAGAAGTTGGGCGTTATCGGCCTGGGTGCCATCGGCGGCCCCCTGGCAAATTCCGCCCGCCGGTTAGGGATGCAGGTCTACGGCTGCGATCCCTTCATCTCCATCGATGCTGCCTGGCACCTGGACAGCCATGTCAACCGGGTCAAGAGTCGGGATGAGATCTATGCTGCCTGCGATATCATCACGCTCCATGTACCTCTGCTGGAGGATACCAAGAAAATGATCAACGCGGAAGCCATCTCCAAGATGAAGGACGGCGTGATCATTCTGAATTTCGCCCGGGATTCCCTGGTGGATGACGAAGCTATGGCGGAGGCGCTGAAGTCCGGCAAGGTTTCAAGGTATGTTACCGACTTCCCCAACCCCAAGACTGCCAATATGCCCGGCTGTATTGCCATTCCCCATCTGGGTGCCTCCACGGAGGAATCCGAGGACAACTGTGCCAAGATGGCAGTGCGCCAGGTGATGGACTATCTGGAAAACGGCAATATCGTCAACTCCGTCAATTTCCCCAACTGCGATATGGGCATCTGCACCACCGCAGGCCGCATCACCATTCTCCATAAGAATATCCCCAACTCTCTGAGTCAGTTTACCGCAGCCATCTCCAGTGAGGGCATCAACATCGCAGGCCTTGTGAACAAGAGCCGGGGCGATTATGCCTATACCATGCTGGACCTGGATCACACTCCCTCCCAGCATGCAGTGGAGGCGCTGAAGAAGATCGACGGTGTCCTGAGAGTCAGAATCATCAAGTAAACAGAAAACCCGGATGCGGATGCATCCGGGTTTCGTTTATGTCAGCGCAGGTACGGCTTCCAGAAGCACATTGCCGGTGGCCGGGTCCAGCAGCTCCACCAGGTACACCGGCTGGTAAAAGCCCTTTGTATCCACCTGATAGGAAAGCGCGCAGGAGCGGATCTCGATTCTTTGGGGTTTGCTGCGTTCAAACCAGTCGCCGTTTGCCAGATGCCCTTCCGTCAGTTGCTGGACAGCGTCCTCCGGGGAGATAATGGGTTCCTTGGCGTGGTATGTGACGGTAACCAGGCTGTTTTCAATGGTCCGGATGCCCTGACCTTCCTCGTATTGGACTGCCACCGTGCCGTCCAGCAGGGATTCTCCCTCTGGATACCGGTCTACCCGGAAATAATGAGTCTGCCCGTCGGGACAGGAGAACTGGGCCTCCTCCGGAATCTGAATTCCGAATTCCAAGAGCGCTTCCCGCAGGATTTCTTCCTCCACCTGTACAAACTCCCGGCTCATGTCCAGATCGGCATAGCTGTAATGTCCGTCCTGGTAGAATACCTCCAGAATCCGGGCACCCTGGAATTCCCGCAGATACACTTCATCGTTGTAAACGGTCACATCCACCTGCCGGGCACCCAGATTACCCAGAAACTTCCGGCCAAAGGCTTCACATTCGGCTCTGGTCCAGGGCTTGGTTTTGTAGATGTCCACAGTATGTGCTTCATCACTGAGCGGACAGGAAACGGTCCACTGCACATCGCCCGTATACACCCGAAAGACAGGTGCCGAAGATAGATTGCCGTACTCCTGCCGGTCATAGACCACAAAAATGCTGCAGATGGCGGCAGCTGCCGATGCAAGCGCCAGCGTGTGGCGCAGGCACCTGCCCCATTTCCTTTTCGGCAGGGAGAGGACTGCCATCAGGGGCCAGAAGCCCATCATGGCACCCAGGGTATTGTTAAAAAGGTCATCCACATCAAAAAGACCGGAGCCTGTCAAAAGCTGTGCGATTTCAATGGACAGCGACACACCGAACCCTGCCGGAAGCATAAGGTACCATTTTTGAAATTTCGGCCAAATCAGAGGAACCAGGATCCCCAGAGGCACAAACATGGCAATATTCAGCAGCACATTCAGCCACTGACGTTCGCTGAAGCTGTTCCAGGCTTCCCGCCATGCCCGGAACAGATGGAAATTGCACCGGCCGCTATAAAATCCGCCCTGCCGGACGGTGACGAACATCACAACGGCCAGATATCCTGTAAGCAGCAGAATCAGGACCCACCGGGCCCAGGGAAAGGGAACATCGGGCCCGTGTCTTCGCCGGTGGCCTTTTGCGGCAGCCAGCAGCAGGCAAACTCCCGGAATCAGGGCAAATACCGCAATGATCATGGCTCTGCCCAGATAAGAAAGCACGAAATTCAAAAAATCGCTCATCAGATCATCTCCTTACGGAAATCATTATAGCGAATGTGTAAAAAACTGCCATAAACAGTCACTTAAGAATTGATTAACCTTTCCTTAAAAGGGAAAACCGCTCCCGAAAGGAGCGGTTTTTATGCTTTCTTTTTCCGGTATTTATACAGGGCAGAGGAGGTGGAAATCACCGCCAGCAGATCATTGATGACCACGGAGGAACCCACCGCGGCGGAATAGACCACCCAGAACAGGGCATTGCAAAGAAGCCATTTTCGGGTATCCTGTTCGTTGCGGACAAATACAGAAATCATCTGGGACAGGGCACCCAGGATGGGCAGCAATTCCAGCAGATTCTGATAATTGACAGCCCAGACAAAATCCGGCGCAGTTACAATGCCAAAGAAGCCGAAACCCACATACAAAACTGCAAAGGCAACGGTTTCACCGGTACCCGGAGCGGTGTCCCTTTTGGTGCGGAAAAGGGCGATCACAGACTGGACAATGGCAACCAGACAGAGGAAAACGGCAGAGCCGAACTGACCGATCAGAGTCAGATTTAGAATTACCAGAGCATTGATGGCAATGTTTGCCCACAGAAGCTGCCATTTCTTCTTAAGAAAGGGCATGATGAGAGAACACACAGTGGTCATCAGCCCGAAAAACTGGCCGACAAGGTAAGCCATTTTGCTGCTCCCTTATTTACCCAGTTCGCTGTTGCGCTTGGCGGCGGCCATGATGCAGTTCATCACAGTGGCGCGGAAATTGCCGTCCTCCAGAGCCTTTAGACCTGCGATGGTGCTGCCGCCGGGGGAACAGACCGCATCCTTCAGCGCGCCGGGATGCTGACCGGACTGGAGGACCATCTCCGCAGCGCCCAGCATGGTGCAGGCCGCATATTCCATGGCCTGCTTCCGGGGCACACCGCAGGCCACGGCGCCGTCGGCCATGGCTTCGATGAACATATACATATAGGCAGGACCGCAGCCGGAAACGGTGCCGGCAGCATCAAACAGGTATTCCGGAACCGGGTCCATGGCGCCGGAGAATTCCAGATCCCCCAGAAAATCCGCCAGAATTTCCGGGGATACCAGCTCGTTGGCGCAGTAGAGGGTCAGACCCTGGCCCACGGCCACGGGGGTATTGGGCATGATGCGGATCACGGGCAGGTCGCACTCGCACATATCCTGGATCTGATCCATGGTAAGACCTGCGGCCATGGTGATGAGCACCGGCTTTTTCTCCTGGAGGATGGGCCGGAGGTTTTCCAGGACACCTGCCATCATCTGGGGCTTGACGGCCAGGAAGATCCGCTGGGCGTTCTGGGCGATTTCCTCGGAGGAGGTATAGCCGCAGCAAAGCTCCACCGCCAGGCCCACAGCCCGGCCGGAGCGGTCGGTGATGGAAAAGTCGCTGCATTTTCTGGCCAGTGCCCTGGCAACGGCACCGCCCATGTTGCCGCAGCCGATGAATCCGTATTTCATAAGTGTTCCTCCTTATCGGATATGACCGTTTCCGGTGATGAGATATTTGTAGGAAGTCAGTTCCCGCAGGCCCATGGGGCCCCGGGCATGGAGCTTCTGGGTAGAGATGCCCATCTCGCAGCCCAGGCCGAATTCGCCGCCGTCGGTGAACCGGGTGGAGGCATTGATATAGACCGCGGCGCTGTCCACACCGGCAGCAAAGATCCGCTGAGCCTCTTCGTCCCTGGAAACAATGGCCTCGCTGTGGCCGGTGGAGTGGGCGGCAATATGGGCCACAGCCTCCTGGACATTTTCCACGCATTTGACCGCCAGAATGTAGTCTAAAAATTCCGTATCGAAATCGGCTGCTCCCGCAGGTTTTCCGGGGATGATGGCCTGAGCATATTCATCCAGCCGGAATTCCACCCTGTTTCCGATACGCCCGTGGAGCTTCGGCAGAAACTCGGCGGCGATCTGCTGATCCACCAGCAGCACCTCTTCTGCATTGCAGACGCTGGGCCGGCTGGTTTTTGCATTTTCGATGATGCGCAGCGCCTGCTCCTGGTCGGCGCTCTTTTCCACATACACATGGCAGATGCCGGTGCCGGTGGCGATGCAGGGGACCGTGGCATTCTGGACGCAGCTGTTGATGAGGCCTGCACCGCCCCGGGGAATCAGCAGGTCCACGAAGCCCGTTGCAGTCATCAGGGCTCTGGCGCTTTCCCGGCTGGTGTCCTGGACCAGGTTCACGGCATCCTCCGGAATGCCCACGGACGCAAGGCCGGCTTTCAGGGCATTTACAATGGCGTTGGCAGAACGGAAGGCTTCCTTACCGCCCCGGAGGATGCAGACATTGCCGCTTTTCAGGGCCAGGGCCGCCGCATCGGAGGTCACATTGGGCCGGGATTCATAAATGATGGCGATGACGCCCATGGGGACGGATACTTTTTGAATTTTCAGACCGTCGGCCCGGATATATTCATCCAGCAGCAGTCCCACCGGGTCCGGGAGTTTGCATACATCCCGGATGCCCTGGGCCATTCCGGCGATCCGGGCTTTCGACAGGGCCAGCCGGTCCAGCATCACATCGGATACGCTGCCCCTGGCCTGGGCCAGATCCGCTTCATTGGCCGCCAGAATGGCGGATTCATTTTTCAGAAGGGCATCGGCCATGGCTTCCAGAGCGGCATTTTTTTGCTTTGTTGTCAGCAGGGACACCGAAGCCTTTGCAGCTTTGGCTTTTTTCAGCATTTCGATCATAGCGCACCTCCGTGGAAGGTAGTTCCCACCGTTTTTCCTTCCAGAATGTCATACAGATCATCGGGACGGCAGCCGTTGGTGATGACCATATCGCAGCCGGCCTCCATACAGATCTGGGCAGCATGGAGCTTGGTGGCCATGCCGCCGGTACCCTGGGAGGAGGCGCTGCCGCCGCCCAAAGCCCGGATATCCTCGGTGATGGAGAAAATGTGGGAGATCAGCGTCGCCTCCGGATCCTTGTGGGGATCGGCGGTGTACAGTCCGTCAATATCCGACAGCAGGATCAGCCTGTCGGCCCGGACACTTTTTGCCACGATGGCAGCCAGGGTATCATTGTCGCCGATGACGATTTCCTCCGTGGCCACGGTGTCGTTTTCATTGATGATGGGCAGGGCCTTCAGCTCCAGCAGGCGGGTAAGGGTGTTGCTGAAATTTTCGTGGCGGATGGCATTTTCCACATCCGCACCGGTGATCAGCAGCTGGGCTACCGTATGGTTATATTCGGAAAACAGCTTGTCATAAGTATACATCAGTTCGCACTGTCCCACCGCGGCAGCGGCCTGCTTGGTCGGGATGTCCCTGGGCCGGCACAGCAGACCCAGCTTACCCACACCCATGCCGATGGCGCCGGAGGATACCAGGATCACCTCGTGGCCGGCATTTTTGATGTCGCTGACCACCTTGCACAGATGCTCCACCAGCCGGATGTTCAGATGTCCGGTGGGGTGGGCCAGGGTGGACGTGCCGATTTTGATGACGATACGCATAAAATCACCTCTCAGAGCATGATTGTACTTATTATAGCGCACAAATGTGCATAAGGGAAGAACAAAATCTTCGGTTATACCCTCAAATTTTTCCTTTTGGAAATCGATATTTTTTGTGCGATACGACGTATATTCAGTTTAGAATGCTAAAGTAAATTGACAGGAAGGGGCGGGAGGAATATAATATGCAAAAGGAGTGATCTGCATGCTTTTTGAAAAACAGATCGAGAAGATATACCGCGGCAGCCTCTTTGTCCGCAACGACAATCCCCACGGAATTTTCTACTTCGCACCCGAGGATTTTCCGGGGCTTCAGGCCCATGCCTATCAGTTTACAGCCAAGGCCGGCCATGAACTCAAGGGCTGGTTTTACCACTATGACGACCCTAAACCCGGCCGGCTGGTAGTTTTTGACCATGGCCTGGGCAACGGCCACCGGGCCTACATGCGGGAGATCGAGCGCCTGGCCAGGGAGGGCTATCTGGTCTATTCCTACGACCACACCGGATGCATGGCCTCCGGCGGTGCAAATACCAACGGCTTTGCCCAGAGCCTGTCGGATCTGGATGACTGCATCACGGCTCTGAAGGCAGAGCCCGAGCTGCGCAACCGGAAGTTTGCGGTCATGGGTCACAGCTGGGGCGGATTCTCTACCATGAATATTGCAGCGCTCCATCCGGAAATCACCCATGTGATCTCCATGTCCGGTTTTGTCAGCGTGAAAATCATGCTGGAGCAGACCTTCAGCGGAATTCTGAAGTGCTTCCGGGAGCCCATCCTGGAGCTGGAGCGCAGGACCAATCCTGCCTATGCAGATCTGGACAGCCGATGGGCAATCTGGTATTCCGACGCCAACTTCCTGCTGATTTACAGTGCGGACGATCAAACGGTCCGGAAAAATCCCCACTACGATATCCTGCACAATTGCTTTTCCCGGCGGTATAATGTAAAGCTGCTGCTGGTGGAGGGTAAGGACCATAACCCCAGCTATACGGCAGAGGCGGTGCGGTATAAGAATGCATTCTTCAAGGATTTTCAGAAGGCTGTGAAAAAGAAGAAGCTGGAAACCCAGGCGCAGCAGAAGGAATTCATGGCCCGCTATGACTGGAAGGCCATGACGGAGCAGGACGAATATGTGTGGAAAGAGATCTTCGCCACTTTGATGGAAAAATAGAATTGACGGAGTCCCCCGGAAGTTACCTTCCGGGGATTTTCACCATTTGTTGGTCTAAATGACGAAATCATATCACAAACGTTGACGATATTTGGGCAGTGTGTTATACTGCTTCTATGGAATGTTTAACCCCGGAAAACTGAAAGGAGTACTGTAAACATGAGAACCAAGACACTTCTGACCGCTGCCCGCTTTGCAAAGCCCCATGAGGCCTTTGCACCGGTAAGCCTGCCCCACACCTGGAATGCCTTCGACGGCCAGGACGGCGGCAACGACTACTGGCGCGGCATCGGCACCTATGAGATCGACCTGCCCAATCCCACCAAGGGAGCCAAGCAGTACATCGAGCTCCAGGGCGCCAACCATGTGGCAACGGTCTACTGCAACGGCAGAGAACTGGGCACCCATAAGGGCGGCTTCTCCACCTTCCGCTATGACCTGACCCCTGCCATGAAGGCAGAAGGAAACGTGCTGACTGTGGCAGTTTCCAACGCAGTTTCCGATATTTATCCCCAGACCGCTGACTTTACCTTCTACGGCGGACTGTACCGGGATGTGAACTTCATTGAGGTTGCTCCCGCTCACTTTGACCTGTTGAAGCACGGCACCGACGCAGTGTTCGTTACTCCCCACTGCTCCGGCAAGACCCGTCTGGACATGTTCCCCGTGAATGCGGAAGGCGCCACCCTGGTCGTGGAGCTGAAGGATGCCGAAGGCAATGTGGTTGGCTCCGGTTCCGTGGCCGCCGAGGCCCATGCCCACATCATCATCGATGTGAAGGAGCCCCATCTGTGGAACGGCATGGCTGATCCCTACTGCTATACTGCCACTGCTTCCATTGTCAAGGACGGTGCGGTTGCGGATGCAGTGACTGTTACTTATGGCTACCGCTCCTTCCATGTGGATGCGGAAACCGGCTTCTACCTCAACGGCAAGAACGTGCCTCTGCGGGGCGTTTCCCGTCACCAGGACCGCCAGGACAAGGGCTGGGCCATCTCCAAGGCAGACCATGAGGAAGACTGCGCGCTGATCAAGGAAGTGGGTGCCAATACCATCCGTCTGGCCCACTATCAGCATGACCAGTACTTCTATGACCTGTGCGACCACACCGGTTTCGCTCTGTGGGCTGAGATCCCCTTCATCTCCAAGTTCATCCCCACCGAGGCCGCTTACGAGAACACCATCTCCCAGATGACCGAGCTGGTTGCCCAGAACTACAACCACCCCTCCATCTTCTTCTGGGGCATCTCCAATGAGATCCTCATCGGTGCTGATAACGAGCCTCTGCGCAAGAATCTGAGAGATCTGGCAAAGCTGGCAAAGTCCATGGACCCCAGCCGTCTGACCACCCTGGCCCAGGTTTCCGGCACTCCTATGGATTCCGAGCATAACTACATCACCGATATCGTTTCCTATAACCACTACTTCGGCTGGTACGGCGGCGATGTTCATCACAATGGCCCCTGGTTCGATGCTTACCACAAGCTGAATCCCGATATTCCTCTGGGTGTTTCCGAGTACGGTGTTGAAAACATCACCCACTGGCATTCCGCAACGCCCATGAACCATGACTACACCGAGGAATACGCAAACTACTACCACCACGAGATGCTGAAGACCTTCGCCACCCGTCCCTACCTGTGGAGCACCCATGTGTGGAATATGTTCAACTTTGCCGCCGATGCCCGTGACGAGGGCGGCGTGGTCGGTATGAACAACAAGGGTCTGGTGACCTATGACCGGAAGCTGAAGAAGGATGCCTTCTACCTCTACAAGGCATACTGGACTTCTGAGCCCATGGTTTATGTTGCCGGCCGCCGGTTTGCTGACCGGGCTCCCGGGGAGCGCAATATCACCGTCTACACCAACTGCGAGAACGTGACGCTGATCGTCAACGGCACTGAGGTGGAAACCAAGAAGGCTGTTGACCATGCTGTGGTCTTTGAGAATGTGGCCCTGGCTGACGGCGCCAACACTGTTACCGCGAAGAGCTGCTGCGGCGTGGAAGACACCATTACCCTCAATGGTGTTGCGGAGCACAATGCAGCCTACACCCTGCCCGATATCGCCGCTGCCATGGCTGTGGGCAACTGGTTCGACGAAGTGACCGACAACGAAGAGTCCGATGAAATCGTGGTCACCGAAGGTTACTACTCCATCGAAGATCCCTTTGCAGAACTGGCTGCAAACGAAGAATGCGTCAAGTGCGTCAAGGGCTGGTTCATGGCTATGGGCAATCTGACCATGGCATCTATGATCGGTGCCATTGCCGGTATGATGGGCGATGCCAAGATCACCATGCTCAATAGCATGATGGACGGCGTGACTCAGAAGGACTTTGCAAAGCTGAACCGACTGCTGAGCCGGATCAAGAAGTAAACGGAGGAAGAAATATGAAAGATTGCAATTGCGGTTACTGCGTGGGCGGCGAGCCCCTGGCCAAATTCGGCATCAAGATCTGCAACCTGCAGGTTTCCCAGCTGATTCTCTTCAAGGAGCAGAGCCACCCCGGCCGTGTTATCGTGGCCTATAAGGACCATGTGTCCGAACTGGTGAATATTTCCGACGAAGAGCGCAACCTCTTCTTTGCAGACGTTGCCGCTGCAGCCAACGCCATCCATAAGGTCTTCCATCCCGATAAGGTCAACTACGGCGCCTACGGCGACGGCGGCTGCCACCTGCACTTCCACCTGGTTCCCAAGTATGAGGGCCAGTTCGAGTGGGGCACTCCCTTCGCCATGAATCCCGGAAAGACCTATCTGACGGACGCAGAATATGACGAAATGATCGCAAAGATCAAAGAAGCACTGTAAAAAACGATCCGATCCCCCGGTGAAAGCCGGGGGACTTTTCTGCGTAATGGGAAAGAGACCTTCAAATTGCAGTTTGCAGGGATGCGGATTGCCACGTCGGCCTTTCAGGCCTCCTCGCAATGACATAGAAATTTGGTGGTTGGCTGCGCTAAAAATGGTGCGGAATCTGTCGAATACTACTGTCATTGCGAACCAGTCCGCAGACTGGTGTGGCAATCCGTTCTCCTCGATAAATTTCAATTTGAATAAGACATTTCCCTGTGATTGTGTTGTGCGAAATATGGTGCTGTATTTGTGAAAAGTGCCAAAATGCGCGGCTGTTCCTTGACCTTTGGTGTGCAACATGATATCTTAAACTCGTATGGAAATGCACACTTCCAATTTTGAAAGGAGCACTATTAACATGAGAATCAAGACTCTTCTGACCTCCGCTCTCTTCGCAAAAGAGGGCGAACAGTTCGCACCCGTAGCTCTGCCCCATACCTGGAATGCCTTCGACGGCCAGGACGGCGGCTCTGACTACTGGCGCGGTATCGGCACCTACAAGATCGACCTGCCCAACCCCACCAAGGGCAAGAAGCAGTACATCGAGATCCAGGGCGCCAA
This sequence comes from Oscillospiraceae bacterium, assembly GCA_015068305.1. Taxonomy (GTDB): domain Bacteria; phylum Bacillota; class Clostridia; order Oscillospirales; family Oscillospiraceae; genus Faecousia. The sequence continues at coordinate 1,367 of SVKV01000037.1, read as the reverse complement.
CCATGTGGCAACTGTCTACTGCAACGGCCGTGAGCTGGGCACCCATAAGGGCGGCTTCTCCACCTTCCGTTATGATCTGACTCCTGCCATGAAGCCCGAAGGCAACGTCCTGACTGTCGTGGTTACCAACGGTGTCTCCGACATCTATCCTCAGAACGCTGACTTTACCTTCTACGGCGGTCTGTACCGTGATGTCAACTTCATCGAAGTCAATGATGCCCACTTCGACCTGCTCCTCGACGGCACCAACGCTGTCTTTGTTACTCCCCACAATGTGGGCAAGACCCGCGTGGACCTGTTCCCCGTGAACGCCGAGGGTCTGAATCTGAAGGTTACCCTGAAGGATGCTGAAGGTGCAGTGGTTGGCGAGGCTGTTACCGCCGCTTCCGAGCATGCCCATGTTCTGATCGACGTCAAGAATCCCCACCTGTGGCAGGGCCTTGTGGATCCCTACCTGTACACTGCTGAAGCTTCCATCGTCGATGGCGAGGAAGTTCTGGATACCGTGGTTGTTTCCTACGGCTACCGCTCCTTCCGTGTGGATGCCGAGACCGGCTTCTACCTGAACGGCAAGAGCCTTCCCCTGCACGGCGTTGCCCGTCACCAGGACCGCAAGGACAAGGGCTGGGCTATCTCCAAGGCTGACCACGAAGAGGATATCGCTCTGATCAAGGAGCTGGGCGCCAACACCATCCGTCTGGCTCACTATCAGCACGATCAGTACTTCTACGACCTGTGCGACAAGACCGGCTTTGTTCTGTGGGCTGAAATTCCCTTCATCTCCCAGTTCATCCCCACTCAGGAAGCTTACAACAACACCATCTCCCAGATGACCGAGCTGGTTGCCCAGAACTACAACCACCCCGCCATCATGTTCTGGGGCATCTCCAACGAGATCCTCATCGGCGACGACCGGGAAGACCTGCGCCAGAACCTGCGCGACCTGAACGAGCTGGCCAAGGCTATGGACCCCAGCCGTATGACCACCATGGCTCAGGTTTCCATGACTCCCATGGATTCCGAGCACAACTTCATCACCGACGTGGTTTCCTACAACCACTACTTCGGCTGGTATGTTGGCGATGTGGAAGACAACGGTCCCTGGCTGGATAAGTTCCACGCCATGCATCCCGACAAGCCTCTGGGCGTTTCCGAGTACGGCGCTGAGAACATTCTGATGTGGCACACCGCTGAGCCCGACAACCATGACTACACCGAGGAATATGCAAACCACTACCACCAGGAAATGCTGAAGACCTTCGCAGCACGTCCCTACCTGTGGGCAACCCACCAGTGGAACTGCTTCGACTTCGCAGCCGATGCCCGTAACGAGGGCGGTGTGAAGGGCATGAACAACAAGGGCCTGA
>SVKV01000061.1 GCA_015068305.1 Oscillospiraceae bacterium | reverse complement strand
TGGCGGGGTTATTGGCAACAGCGACCTTGCCCTCAGCGTCGGTGTACCAGGAACCTGCGGACTGCAGCATCATACGGATCTGACCCAGGTCGGAGGGATCCATGGTCATCATGTCGACGCCGCACTTTTCCTTGATGGCCTTGCCGACTTCGATGTACTTTTCCCAGGTGATGTTCTGCATGTCAGCTTCGGTGTAACCGGCTTCCTCGACCAGGTCCAGGCGGTAGAACATAGCAGCAACGCCGGAGTCGAAGGGGATACCATACAGCTTGCCGTCAACGACGTTGACAGCGGTCTTGAAGGAAGCGAAGTCCTCGGGCTTTGCGATGTCGCTCAGATCAGCGAACTCATTACCAAAGTTCTTCAGGAAGCCCTGGATACGGTAGTCTTCCACCAGAACGACCTCGGGCAGACCTTCGTAGGAGCCAGCTGCCAGAGCGGTGTTCAGCTTCTGGACGATATCGTCCTGAGCCATGGTGACGACTTCGATGGTGACATCGGGATTGATGGTCTTGTAGATCGCGGCAGCCTCATTGGCGGCCTTGATGTTGAAGGCTTCGTCCCATGCCCAGACGGTAACGACGTTGTCGGTCTTGGGTTCTGCGGCGCCGCCACAAGCTGCCAGAGACAGCATCATGACCAGTGCCAGCAATGCACAGATGATCTTTTTCATGATAATTTCCTTTCTTGTTATGAATTGGTTCATTTTGCCTTTTTCATGATACCATACAGCTTTTTTCTTGGCAAACATTTTTCTCTTGAAATATTACCAAATTATTAACTTCTCTTTTGTGATATTGGTCAAATCAACAAGAATATATCGAAAAAAGCAAAAAGCAGCCGCCTTATGCAGGCGGCTGAATGGATTCATTCCACGATTTTCAGGTACATTTGCGTTGCGGCATATTCTTCCTTGGAAGGGATCACGGGAAGACCCATATCGATCAGGGCATCGGCAGGATACATCTTGCCGGTGGTCTGATCCTGATACATGGTACCGCGCTTTAACCCCCGGAACTTTACATAAGGGATCAGCATATAGCCGTGGACCTCCTGGGCAACTGCGGACATCAGCACCTCAGTCTGATCCTTGGAAATAAATTCCCATGCCACCAGCGCATCCTCATAGGGGTTGCTGAGGCGATAATACCTGCCCTGCTGGATGAGCTTTTCATATTTACGGAAGGTCTTGATCTGCCGGCGCACCGCTTCCTTCTCTTCCGCGGTCAGACGGCTCAGGTTCAGCTCATAGCCAAAGGTGCCGGACATAGCCACCACACCCCGGGTATTCATAGAAGTTATGCGTCCGGTCTGGTGGTTGGGCACGGCGGAGACATGGCTGCCCATGCAGCTGACAGGATAGCCGAAGGAGGTGCCGTACTGGATCCGCAGCCGGTCGATGGCATCCGTGTTATCACTGGTCCAGATCTGGGGAGAATAGTACAGCATACCGGCATCAAACCGTCCGCCGCCGCCACTGCAGGTTTCAAACAGGATGTTGGGATACCGCTGCACCAGCCGCTCCATGAAGTCATAGACGCCCAGCATATAGTCAAACAGGACCTTGCTCTGGCTGTAGGTATCGTGGGAGTAAAGGTTGCCGATGGAACGGTTGCAGTCCCATTTGACATACTCGATGTTTCCCTGGTCCAGCACGGCGCAGATCTTCTCGAACATGGTATCCACCACTTCTTTCCGGGAGAAATCCAGCACCAGCTGACTGCGGCTGCGCTCCGGATTTCTGCCGGGGATCACGTAAGCCCAGTCAGGATGTTCCCGGTACAGATCAGAATCCTCGCTGACGCCCTCCGGCTCGATCCAGATGCCGAACTTTACACCCAGGGCATTGATCCGCTCAATGAGCTTCCCTAAGGGCATTCCCAGCTTTTCTTCATTCACTACCCAATCGCCCAGACTGCTGCGGTCGGAATTCCGCTTTCCGAACCAGCCGTCATCCATGACCACCATGTCGATGCCCAGATCCGCAGCATCCTGGGCCAGCTTGTAAATGGTTTCGCCGTCAAATTCAAAGTAGCAGCTCTCCCAGCTGTTCACCAGAATGGGACGGGAGGATTCCTTATATTTGCCCCGGCATAGATGGCTGCGGAAGCAGTCGTGCAGGTTCTGGGACAGCCGGGCCAGACCGGAGGTGGAGCAGCTCATGACCACCTCTGGAGCCACAAAAGCCTCCTCCGGAGCCAGTGGATAGGAGAAGTTTTCGTCATGCAGGCCCATCTGCAGACGGGTCAGTTCTACGTGATCCCGTTCCGCCTTTCCCTTCCAGGCACCGCTGTAAACGAAGCTCATGGCATAGCATTTTCCGTAATTTTCGGTTGTTCTGTGCTCTGCCAGAATCATCATGGGATTGAACTGATGGCTGGAATAGCCCCGGCGGCTGCCGATAACAATGGAGCCCTGTTCCATCCTGTCCCGGTTGTAGATTCGCTCCATGGCGTATCTGCCGCCAAAGGTGATCAGGTCAAAGTCGCCGTTGACGATATCCAGACTGGCGGACAGGACCTTTTCCAACAGAATCGGCTCACTGCCCTTGTTTTTGACGATGGCTGTGCGGGTGATGATGTCATACTCCGGCAGCACACCGTACATCAGCCGTACCTGCACACCGGAAACCGGATCCCGGAGGAAAATGGCCAGAGTCTGTGCTTCCTCCGCTTCTGCATAAACCGCAGGCAGACCCTGAAGATAATATTTGCCATTGGTGATCTGGTGCCCGTAATAGCGCAGGTCACAGGCAAAGGATCCATCATGATTCTTAACGATCAAGGCCGGGCTACGGTAATCACCAGTACCAAATGTAGGATACTCTTGTGGCAGTACGTCCAGAGAGTAGGTACGGTCCTGTCCTGCATCGTGGGGATTTCCGGAGAAACCCCGGTCTGTGTAAGTCAACAGATAGTCCATATTCCCTTCGGTCCTTGCACCGTAATACAGGTGCAGCAGAACACCGTACTGATCCACCTTCATCTGATAGGTGGTGTTTTTTGTGTGCAGCGTAAACGTGCTGTCTTTTTCATTAAAAACGATCGCCATATGTATATCCCCAAAAGATGTTCTTTTTGATAAAATACCTGCGCTTGTAGGATCAAAGCGCAGGTATTGTGAATTGATTCATTTAACAAGTAATATTATAGCAGGCTCCCGAACGTTGTCAAGAGTCTGCTGTTGTTTATTTATGTTTTCTGCCGAAATAACCTGCCGGCCCCATCCAGGATCTCTTCATAGCTTTTTCCGGTGTACATCCAGGTGACGACAGCCTCCGCGATCATCGCTGCCTCGGCATCGCTTTCGCAATATTT
>SVKV01000036.1 GCA_015068305.1 Oscillospiraceae bacterium | reverse complement strand
TTCAGTGGGCGGTGGTCAAAAGCGGCGGGAGTGGGGTCCGGGGCGAGGATGCGATTTGCCCGTAATGCCTCGCCCCGGACGATTTCTTTGGTTACTTTCTTGTTCGGACACAAGAAAGTAACATCGGCTATTGGATCGACAAATTCCAATTTAGCGTTTCTTTCAAAAAAGAAAGCGGCACGGGAGATCCCGTGCCGCTTCAATCTTTGATTATTCGTCTGCCTTTGCGTCGGCAATGATCTTAGCCTGGTTGGCCTTGGGCACTTCCTCGTAACGGACAAACTCCAGAGTGAAGGAACCGCGGGCCTGGGTCATAGCGCGCAGGTCGATGGCGTAGGTGCTCATCTCAGCCATGGGAACTTCGGCCTCAACCACGGTGTTGCCGTCCTTGTCGGGGTTCATGCCCATGACGCGGCCGCGGCGCTTGTTCAGGTCGCCGATGACATCGCCCATGTAGCTGTCGGGGATGGTGACGGCCAGGGCACCGATGGGCTCCAGCAGAGTGGGGTTGGCGTTGGGCATAGCTTCCTTGAAGGCCAGGATCGCAGCCAGCTTGAATGCCATTTCGTTGGAGTCAACGGGGTGGTAGGAACCGTCGTACAGGGTGGCCTTCATGTTGACCATGGGGTAACCGGCCAGGGGGCCCTTCTGGACTGCTTCCTGCAGACCCTTTTCAACGGCGGGGTTGAAGTTCTTGGGAACGGCGCCGCCGACGACTTCCACGTTGAAGATCAGATCGTCCTGCTCGTACTGGGGCTCGAAGCGGACCCAGACATCACCGAACTGGCCGGAGCCGCCGGTCTGCTTCTTGTGACGGCCGTGAGCTTCCACCTTCTTCTTGATCTGCTCGCGGTATGCAACCTTAGCGGGGGACAGAACAGCGTCCACACCGAAGCGGCTCTTCAGCTTGGAGACCAGAACATCCAGCTGCTGATCGCCGGCGCCGGAGACCACCAGCTGATGGGTCTCGGCGTTGTTGACCAGAGTGAAGGAGGGATCTTCCTCGTTCAGACGGTTCAGGCCGGTGCCGACCTTTTCTTCCTGGCCACGGGTCTTGGGAGCGATGGCCATGGAGTAGCAGGGAGCGGCATAGGGGATCTGCTTCAGGGAAACGACCTTTCTGGGGTCGCACAGGGTATCGCCGGTCTTGACCTTGTCCATCTTGCCGATGGCGCCGATGTCGCCGCAGGAGAGCACCTTGACCTCGGTGTTCTTCTTGCCGCACATGGCGTACAGACGGCCCAGCTTCTCGGTCTCGCCGGTACGGGCATTGACCAGAGTGGTGTCGGGAGTGATCTCACCGGACAGGACCTTGATGTAGGAGTACTTGCCGAACTGGTCGGAAACGGTCTTCCAGACAAATGCGGAGGGAACGCCGCCGGGGGAGACCACGAATTCTTCCACCTTGCCGTCGGCATTGGTGGCCTTGTGGTAGTTGCCCTGAACGGGGTTGGGCAGCAGATCGGTGATGTAGTCCATCAGCAGCGTGGTACCCAGGGTGGTGACAGCGGAGCCGCAGAGCACGGGGAACAGGCTCAGTTCCCGGACACCGGTGTACAGGCCCTTGATCATTTCGGCGTAGGTGAATTCGTCACCCTCGAAGAAACGGTCCATCAGCTCTTCGTCGGTCTCGGCGACAGCTTCCTTCAGTGCGTCGTTGAACTCTTCCACCACACCCATCTTGTCCTCGGGAACGGGGATCTCGGAGCGGGTCAGGCCGGTGGATTCCCATGCGCGCTTGTTCAGCACGTCGATGACACCGGTAATCTTGTGGGAAGCGTCCCAGATGGGAACGACCAGGGGAGCGATCTTGTTGCCGTACTTCTCGCGCAGAGCTTCGAAGGTGGCATTGTAGTCGGAGTTGTCCTCGTCGACCTTGGAGATGAAGACGAAGCGGGGCATGTTGCGCTCTTCGCAGTACTTCCATGCCTTCTCGAAGCCGACGGTGATGCCGTCCTTGGCGCTCATGACCAGGATGGCGGCGTCAGCGGCACGGAGGGCTTCCATAACGGCGCCGGAGAAATCGAAGGCACCGGGGGTGTCCAGAACGTTAACCTTGATGTTCTTGTACTCCAGAGGAACAACGGCGGTGGAGATGGAAATATTGCGGCGGATCTCTTCGGGATCGTAGTCGCAGACGGTGTTGCCGTCGGCATTCTTGCCCATACGGTCGATGGCACCGGTGATGTACAGAAGGCTCTCTGCCAGGGCGGACTTGCCGCTGCCGGAGTGGCCCAGCAGGCAGATGTTGCGGATCGCGTTAACAGTATACATAGTGAGGTGGCTCCTTTCACGGAATGGTCAAGTTCCGTTTTCCTTGCATTTTGGGTGTAGACACCCGAATGTTGACATTATACACGAAAGAGGCCACAATTTCAATGATTTCTTTCGTCGGAATGCAAAATTGGTGAAATTGGCACAAGGACACTTGTTTTCCTGTGCAAAACACCTAAAATTTGGTGACTGTGTACAGCACAGTTCACAAAAATACCGCCCGGATTTCTCCGGGCGGTACGGTTGCATATTTAGCTGTTGCGCACATCCATGAAGAGACTTTCCACAAACCGGGAAATATCCTCCGGCAGGTAGGCATAGCTGGAGCCGTTGGCCAAAACCTCGTCGCTGGGGTAGGACACGGGGTTGGAAACGGTTTCCGGATCCATGTAGTTCTTGGCAGCGGACAGGGGCGTGGAATAGCAGATCCAGTCCATGTTGGCACCGGCGATCTCCGGATCGCACAGGAAATTGATGAACAGCTCCGCAGCTTCCTTTTCCTTGGCGCAGGTGGGGATGCACATGGCATCAATGAACAGGTTGAAGCCCTGATCCTCCGGCAGATAGAAGGCCAGATTCTCATTTTCTTCCATCATCACCAGACAGTCGCCGGCGTAATAGGGGGCGATCCAGGCTTCCTCGTTCTGCATGGTGGCGAAGATCTCGTCCATGACATATTGCTGCAGAATGGGCTTCTGTGCTTTCAGCAGGTCGGCGCATTCCTGGAGCTGGGCCTTGTCGGTGGTGTTCACATCATATCCCAGCAGGTACTGGGCAATGCCGAAGGCATCCCGGGAATTACCGAACATGAGGATCTTGTCCTTGTACTTTTCGTTCCACAGCAGCTCCCAGCCGGTGACATCTGCAACATCGACGTGCTTGGTGTTATACAGGATGCCCACGGTACCCCAGGTGTAGGGGACGGAGTAAACATTCTCCGGGTCGTAGGAGGTATTTTTGAAGCTTTCGTCGATATAGGAGTAGTTGGGAATGTTGTCAAAATCCAGCGGAAGCAGCATATCCTCTTCAATCAGCCGGGCGATCATATAGTCCGACGGAATGATCACATCCACCGTGATGCCGCCGTTGGAGAGCTTGGAGTACATGATCTCGTTGGAGTCGTAGGTGGAGTAATTGACCTTGATGTGGGGATACCGCTTTTCAAATTCTGCGATGACCTCCATGGAGTCGTCACTGCCGTCGGCAATATACTGGCCCCAGTTGTACACATTCAGGGTGATCTGTTCCTGCCGGGTGCCGAAAATGCCGAAGCCCAGAGCCACCAGAATGACCACAGCTGCAAAGCCGGCGGCAACCCGCTTGAAGGTCCGCATTGCCTTACTGTCGGATACGGCCCGCTTTTCCTTCTTCTTCCGGTCGCCCTGGATCTGCATCACATTCATGGCAACCATCAGCACGAAGATCAGCGCAAACAGCAATGTAAACATGGCGTAGATTTTGGGCTGGATGGGCTTTTTTGTGTAGGAGTAGATCTCCACAGGCAGGGTCACGAAATCCAGACCGCTGACAAAATAGCTGATGACGAAGTCATCCAGGCTCATGGTGAAGGCCATGATGCCGCCGGAAACGATGCCGGGCATGATCTCCGGCAAGGTCACCTTGTAGAAGGCCTGGAAGGGGGTGCAGCCCAAGTCCATGGCCGCATCGGTAAGGCTGCGGTCCATCTGCTTGAGCTTGGGCATCACGTTCAAAATCACATAGGGAAGGCTGAAGGTGATGTGGGCGATCAGCAACGTCCAGAAGGTGAGGCTGTCCCGCTGTCCCAGCATCTTGGTGCCGATGAAGACGAACAGCAATCCCAGGGAAACACCGGTGACAATATCCGGGTTGGTCATGGGAATGTTGGTCAGGGTCATGGCAGCCTGGCGCATTTTGGGATTCAGGGCATTGATGCCCACCGCAGAGACGGTGCCGAAGACCGTGGCAATCAGGCTTGCCAGAACGGAGACCAGCAGGGAGTTGCCCAGCAGCTTCAGAAGATGCTCATCGTGAAAGAGCTCCACATACCGGTTTAAGGTAAAGCCTTCAAAATTGGTGATATCCTTGCCGGTGTTGAAGGATGCCACGATCAGCACGAACATGGGGATATACAGGAAAATGAAGATCAGAATCGTGAGGAAACGGTTTGTCTTCTTCATGCGATGACGCCCCCTTCCTCGTCAGCGCCGAAGCGGTTCATGATGCCGGTGCACACAAACACCAGGATCATCAGCACCAGGCTGAGGGCGGCGCCCAGATTGGGGTTGTTGCCCTGCTTGAACTGCCGCTCGATGACGTCGCCGATGAGCACCGTGTCGGTGCCGCCCAGCTTCTGGGAAATGTAGAAGGTGGACACGGCGGGAACGAACACCATGGTGATGCCGGAGAGAATGCCGGGCATGCTCAGGGGGAAGATCACCTTGGCAAAGGTCTGCACCGGGGTGCAGCCTAGGTCCCAGGCGGCCTCCACCAGCCGGTGGTCAATCTTGACGATGGTGGAGTACAGGGGCAGAATCATATAGGGCAGGTAGTTATACACCATACCCAGCACCACGGCACCGGGGGTCCGGATCAGCTGCATCTGGGGCAGACCCAGCAGCTGCAGCAGCCGGTTGATAAGGCCCGTATCCTGCAGCAGGCCCACCCATGCCAGGGTGCGCAGCAGGAAGCTCATGCACATCGGGAGCATCACCAGCATGTACAGGATCTTCTGGGCGGTGTCGGAGCAGTGGGCGATGAAGTATGCCACCGGATAGCCCAGCAGCAGACAGATGAATGCGGAAATCAGAGAGTAGACAATGGACTGCCACAGCACGCCCCAGTACATACCCAGATTCTGCAGATTGGTCAGAGAGAAAACACCGGTGGCAGGATCGGTCAGGGCATAGTAGCCCACCACACCCAGAGGAATCAGGGTGAAGGCCACCATCCACAGAAGGTAGGGGGTACTGAGCAGAACAGAATTATTCTTCTTCATCTTCGGCATCCTCCGTCAGCTCGTCGTACTCGGCAGAGTAGGAGCTGTAGTCGCCGAACATGCCAGAGTACTCACTCTTGTGCATGATGTGGATGTCCTCGGGATTGAGGCGGATGCCGATGGTGGAGCCCACACCGTGGAAATCGGTGGTCTGGATCAGCCACTTGAAGCCACGGAAGTCCACGATGATATCGTAGTTGAGGCCCTTGAAGGTCACGGAGGTGACCACGCCGATCAGATGGCCCTGGGGCGGCGGAACAATGTCGATGTCCTCGGGACGGATAACCACGTCCACGCTTTCATTGGGCTCAAAGCCCTTGTCCACACACTCAAAGACCCGGCCAAAGAATTTGACCCGGTAATCGGCCAGCATCACGCCGTCCAGAATATTGGATTCGCCGATGAAGTCCGCAACAAAGGCGTTCTTCGGTTCGTTATAGATATCCTCAGGCTTGCCGATCTGCTGGATCCGGCCCTTGTCCATGACAACCACGGTATCGGACATGGAAAGTGCTTCCTCCTGGTCGTGGGTGACATAGATGAAGGTGATGCCGGTGGCCTGCTGGATCCGCTTCAGTTCGTTCTGCATATCCTTGCGCAGTCTCAGGTCCAGCGCGCCCAGAGGCTCGTCCAGAAGCAGCACCTTGGGCTCGTTGATCAGGGCCCGGGCGATGGCCACACGCTGCTGCTGACCGCCGGAGAGGGCGTTGACGCTGCGGTTTTCGTAGCCCTTCAGGCTGACGATCTCCAGCATCTCATGGACCCGCCGGTCGATTTCATCCTTCGGAATCTTCTTCAGCTTCAGACCGAAGGCCACATTGTCATAGACATCCAGATGCGGGAACAGGGCGTAGCGCTGGAAAACGGTGTTGATCTGGCGCTTGTAGGGCGGCAGGTCGTTGATCACTTCGCCGTCGAAGGTCACGGTGCCGGAAGTGGGCGTCAGAAAACCGCCGATGATCCGCAGCGTTGTGGTCTTGCCGCAGCCGGAGGGGCCCAGCAAGGTGAGGAATTCATGGTCATTGATATAAAGATTGATGCCGTCGAGAATACGTTCCCCGTCGAACTCCATGGTAAGATCCCGGAGTCTGATGAGCTCTTTGGACATTATCCTCCCCCATTTCTATCAAGTATTTCAAAGGGTATTGTGCCCTAAATATACATTAAGACAAGTATAGATATACTGTAAAACGGGGGGTTTGTCAATCGGCTGGGGGACAAATTTCTACAATATTTTTATCCGATTGCATTATGGACCCATTCGTGGTATAATTTTCCAATCAAACAGAAGGAGTCACCCTATGATCATCAAGCGCGATTTTACCTACCCCCTGAAGGGAAAAAACCGCCCCCTGCACATCTGGCTGCCCGAGGACTACACTGCAAGCGATACCCGGTATCCGGTCATGTACTTTTTTGACGGCCACAACCTGTTTTCCGACGAGGATGCCACCTACGGCAAAAGCTGGGGCATGAAGGCATTTCTGGAGGGCTGGAGCAAGGATCTGATCGTGGTTGGCATCGAGTGCGGCCATGAGGGTCCGGAGCGGCTCAGCGAGTATCTGCCGTACCCGGCCAACAGGGATTCTCATTTTGCGCAGTTTGAGCCCCTGGGCAGCGAGACCATGCGCTGGATCATTGAAGATATCAAGCCCGTTATCGACCGGGATTTCCGGACCATTCCCTTCCGGGAGTGCACCGCCATCGGCGGCTCCTCCATGGGCGGTCTGATGGCCATTTATGCGGCCGTACACCATAACCGCTGGTTTTCCAAGGCGGCCTGCGTTTCCAGCGCCATCGGCTTCTGCATGCGTCCTCTGATGGCGGATATGCGCAGCCATGAGATGAGCCCCGATACCAGAATCTATCTGTCCTGGGGCACCCGGGAGGCCTGGGGCATCAAGCGCACCGACCGGGAGGACCGCTCCAGCAAAACCTACGGCTGGAACAAAAAGGTGGCAGACCAGGCCCTCGGCGCCGGTGCTGCGGTGAAGATGCACTGCCAGATTGAGGGAGGCCACTGCGAGGCGGACTGGGAAAAACTGGTGCCTGCCTTTATGAATTTCCTCTGGACGGAATAAACATACAAACAGATTGAATTTATATAGAATGAATCCGCAGTTTTGACTGCGGATTTTTTCTTTTTTTCTTCTGCAAAATGTGAACAGACCGTAAAAAGATGCCATATTTGGAAAGAAATAGGTGAATGTTAACAAAAAGTACATGATTCGATTATACAAAGTTCACAAATGACCTGTAAGATTCACCCCATCGATCCCGTGCTGATGCATCACCTGATTTTGAGGTTTGATCCGGCACAGAATCGGTTGACAGGCTAATATAGAACACGCCATATTAACAGTAAAGGAGATGAACTTCCATGAGAAAACTCATGCGCAACATCGGCAAGTCCATCGCTGAAACCTGCGTGGCCATTGCTGAAACTTACTGGTGGTAATCCTCCACCGCTGAAATATGCCCGGAGGGCGGGCTCAGACCCTCGAAATCTGAAAAAGGAGAAATTTGACTGATGAAAAAGTTCATTATGACTGCTCTGCAGTGCTACTACGACGCATTTCTGCGCTGGTAAATCAGAAAAACCCGAAGCGTTTACGCTTCGGGTTTTTTGCATCTATGGAATGTGGCCCATCAGTTGTCAATCTTGTTTCGCTTCAGCAGACCTGCGAAGAAATAGCGATCCTCGTTGACAGCGGCTTTGTCCAGATCACGGGCATACTTACGGACATTGGCAACCAGACGGAAAGCTTCCACAATGGTCTGCTTGGGCATAACAACGTGAATGCCGTCTGTGCAGTTTGCTTTTCCGTAAACATTATCGATCCAGCGGCATTCCGCTTCACTGATCAGAAGATCGGGATTTCTGGCTTTGATGATGCGAAGAAGTTCCAGCTTGTCCTCTGTCGTAAAGAAGGCGCTGCTCTCTTCATCGGGGATCGTCGCTTCGATGATGGCCTTCAGGAACTTGGTCATGGCAACAGAAAGCAAAGTACCGATCTGATCGTAGTATTTGTGGCCGTAAAGCAGTTCGGCGGCCTCGAAATCCTCTTCAGCGGTTCTCAGATACTGGTTGGTGGTAAAGTAAACAGACATAGCAGTGCCTCCTTGAATACCGTAGTTGCATTTATCATACACACAGGAAATGAAAATGTCAATGGTGCGCTCGATTTTTATGCGTAATGAAAGAGGAAATTATATAGAATATCGGAATACACAGTACTTTTTAATTGATTTTTGCAGGAAAAGGAATATAATTTATTGTGTGGATAATTGCATATTAGTCTGAATAACACATAATTGCTGGAGGATTATAGGTATGGATTTTCTCAAGGGTATCGGTGCATTGCTGCTGACGCTTGCAGCGTTTTCTGTGTTCAGCCTGAAGTTCCCGAAAGGTGACAAGGCTATGAGCGGTCTGGCAGATGCTGCGGTGGCAACATTCCTGGTAGAAGCGATTTTTAAGTACATCTGCGGTGATTTTGCCGGCATTGCATTCCTGGGTGAGGTTGGCGCTGCTTCCGGCGGCATGGGTGCTGTTGCGGCAGCAGCCCTGGTGGGCCTGGCCATGGGTATGACCCCTGTCTTTACAATTGCGGCAGCTGCTGCGGTCAGCGGCTTTGGAATCCTTCCCGGCTTTATTGCGGCTTATGTCCTTTACTTTATCATCAGACCCATCGTCAAAAGACTGCCTGCCGGTCTCGATGTGATCCTCGGCACACTTCTGGCTGCCGGCCTGGCCCGTGTCCTGGCGACTCTGGTGGATCCTTTTGTGAATCAGGTTATTTCCATTGTCGGCAGTTCCATTTCCGTCGCAACCGAGCAGTCTCCTCTTATGATGGGCCTGGTGCTGGGCGGCCTGATGAAGATGATCTGTACTTCTCCTCTGAGTTCCATGGCTCTGACTGCAATGCTGGGTCTGACCGGACTGCCCATGGGTATTGCGGCAGTTGCCTGCTTCGGCGGCAGTTTTACCAACGGTATGATCTTCAAGCGACTGAAGCTGGGCGATAACGGCCGGGTCCTTGCCGTTATGCTGGAGCCTCTGACTCAGGCAGATATCATTACCAAGAATCCTCTTCCGATTTACGCCAGCAACTTCTTCGGTGGTGCAATTTCCGGTATTGCCGCCGCATTGCTGGGCATTGTGAACAATGCACCCGGTACCGCATCTCCCATTCCCGGTCTGCTGGCACCCTTTGCTTTCAATGATCCCATGAAGGTCGTTCTGGCTATGGCAATTGCGGCAGTGGGCGGCACGGTTGCCGGTTTTGTAGGCTCGGCAATTTTCAAGAAGCTGGGCTTCGGCAATGATGTTGTTCCCAATTGATGGATGTCGATACTGCGCCTGCACAGCATTGCAGGGAAGGAAATGTGACGGAAGTGTCTTGAAAAGCTGAAAAATCCCGAAGCGGTTTACGCTTCGGGATTTCTTTCTAATGTAACGAACCGGGGCTCGTGGCCCATGGCCGGAATGATCTTCTCCAGCAGATCCGCGGTTTTGATCCGCAGGGAGGAGGTATTGATGCAGGGATGGCAGCCGAAGTACTCACCCTCCAGCACTTCGTCGTCAATGAGCAGCTGCACGTGCATATCGTGATCGTTCATCAGACCCAGAACGCTGACACTGCCAGGGGTAATGTCCAGGAATTCCTCCATGTACCTGGGCTCTGCAAAGGACAGCCGGGAGGAGCCGATCTTTTTAGAAAGAACACTGGTCTTGAAGGTTTTGTCACCGGGGAGCATCAGCAGATAGAAGGCGGTGCACTGCCGGTTGCACAGCAGCAGGTTCTTGCAGATGGTAGCGTGGAGCGCTTCGTCCACGGCAGCGCAGGCTTCCATGGTCATGGCAGCCTCATGGTCAATCCGCTGGTATTCGATGCCCAGACTATCCAGCAAACAATAGCAGCGGATTTCTTTTTCCAGGCGGCCCTGGCAGTTTGCGGGCCGGCCGTTCATCAGTTCCATAGGTTTTCCTCTTTTCTAAACAGATGGAAAGATTGTACCACACATTCAGAAAAAAAGAAACAAAAAATCCGCCCCAAAAGCGGAAAAAGAAACGGATTGCCACGTCGCTGCGCTCCTCGCAATGACATAAAAATAGTTCTGCCATGTAAGCAGAACCGAACCGGGATACGCAGAACCAAATATGAGAAATGTATAGTCACGAGTTGCCTTCGGTGCATACCGATGAAATGACCCCTGACTACTGCTTCTTCTGTCACGATAAGAAACATTTTTTGTAGTCAAGGGTCATTTCTGTTCATTCTTGGTATCTAGCATCTATTGGTTAACCTCTCTTTCTGCAGATTAACGAATGCAATGATGATCCGATTATTTCATTCCACTTCACAAATTATCTTTTGATTCATTATCATTTCTCTTAAGCGAGAAGCTCTTATTTGCGGGAATTATTTTTGATCATTTTGCTTCGTTTGTTTCGGTTTCATTTTTTCCTTCAATTTTAGATTTTTGATTTGCTCTACGTCTTACTTCTGCTTGTTCTGCTTTTCAGAATTATTTTTGCTTTGGATGATCCTTTGGCTTTGATCGTTCTCCTTCGAGATTTGATTTTCCTTTGGATGATCTTTCTGCTTTGGTTCTGATGGTAGAATTGCTTTTGTGATTCGTCTTGCTTTTTGAAGGATTTTTCTGAAACCTTTTAAGGATTTACCTGTACATTGGTATCACCTCTTTGTGTCTATAAGATATCACAAGAAATCAAAGAATTCAAGTCTTAATGTTATACAAAATAGATAAAATGCAATTGTACAAAACACAGATTTGCGCGATACAAAGACAAATCCCGGTTGACAATGCAACCGGGATTTGATATGATAACCATGTTGGGCGGCCTTTGGGCCGCCTGTTTTTTGTTAGGCCTTCTCGTTGAGCTTCCGGGCGCTGGTGCGGCCTTCGGGCTTGATTTCCCCCACAGCCAGCAGGCTCCGCTTGGTCAGGCTGGGACCCACCAGTTCATAGACCAGCACAGCAAACAGCACCACATTCCGGGCCAGGGCACCGTCGGGCAGCGTTGCAGCAGTCAGAGCCATACCCAGGGCCACACCGGCCTGGGGCAGCAGGGTGATGCCCAGATTGTCGGAGATGGGCTTGCTCTGCTTCGACAGCCGGCAGCTGACGGCAGCGCCGTAGTACTTGCCGGCGGACCGGGCGATGATGTAGATCACACCCACCAGAATGGTCACCGGATTGGCAAGGATCTGCAGATCCAGCTCTGCACCGGAGATGACAAAGAACAGGATGTTCAGCGGCATGGTCCAGCCGTCGATACGTCCCATCAGTTCTTCGGAGGTATCGCAGACGTTGCAGAAGACGGTACCGGTCATCATGCATACCAGCAGCAGAGAAAAGCCGCAGTGGATGCCCGCAACCTCAAATTTCAGCATGGACAGACCCACAGTCAGCAGCACAAAGGCAACGGAGATGGTCAGACGCTTGCTGCGGGAGTGGAAGAACTGCTCCACCCAGTTTAAAAGCCAGCCCATGGCAGCGCCCAGACCCAGGGAGAGTACAATCTCCAGGATGGGCTCCACCACCACGCCCAGGATGCTCACCTGGCCGTGGGCCAGCGCGGTGGCGATGCCGAAGGAAACGGAAAACAGCAGCAGACCCACCGCATCGTCAATGGCGACGACCAGCATCAGAAGCCGGGTCAGAGGACCGTCCGCCTTGTATTGCCGGACCACCATCAAGGTGGCGGCGGGGGCCGTGGCGGATGCGATGGCACCCAGGGTAAGGGCGCAGGGGACGGAAATGACAGAGGGGAAGCACAGGTGCAGACCGATCAGAACGGCATCCACCGCGATGGTGGTAATGACAGCCTGCAGAACGCCGATGGTGATGGCGGAACTGCCCATGGCTTTCAGCTGGGACAGACGGAATTCGTTGCCGATGGTAAAGGCAATGAAGCCCAGGGCCGTCTGCGTGATGATGCTCATGCCCTCCACCTGCTCCAGAGAGTTGAAGCCCAGACCGGGCAGGTTCAGAGCACCCAGGCAGAAGGGTCCCAGCAGAAGACCTGCGACCAGATATGCGGTGACCGCCGGCAGATGCAGCAGCTTTGTCACACGGGAAAACATCAGTCCGCCCACCAGTGCGACAGCCAGACAAATGAGATAGATTTGCATAGAAAAATACGCCTTCTTTTACAGATATTGGAAGTCATTTTGACCTGCCGTATCATAGCACCGGGATTATCCACTTTCAAGAGCAATTCTGGACAACAATTTTAAGATTTTTGTCGGGCAAATTGTGCAAAAATAAAACGTCCACCCGAAAAGGGTGGACGTTATGTTTTAAAGATCCAGCTTCAGATCGTTTTCTCCGATCCAGCCGATGCGGCGCAGGATTTCACAGAAAATCCAGCTGAGGACTGCCGGCAGAACAAAGCAGATCAGCACAAGCCCGGCCCAGTCCATGGGGGTAATGGCGGCCTTGGCACCGCTGGCCACATCGCTGACCCAGCCGGTGTACACACCGATCTGCCCCACGAAGCCGCAGGTGCCCATGCCGGAGGAAACGGCGGAGCCGTTCATTTCCAGCTTGAACAGGCAGGTGGCCAGAGGACCGGTGATGGCAGAGGCCAATGTGGGCGGGATCCAGATTTTTGGGTTTTTCACAATGTTGGGCATCTGCAGCATGCTGGTGCCAACACCCTGGGCAACCAGTCCGCCCCAGCGGTTTTCCCGGAAGCTCATAACCGCAAAGCCAACCATCTGGGCACAGCAGCCGGCAACAGCTGCGCCGCCGGCAAGGCCGGTGAGGCCCAGAGCCGCGCAGATGGCAGCGGAGGAGATGGGGAGTGTCAGGGCAATGCCGATGACGACAGAAACCAGAATGCCCATCCAGAAGGGCTGCAGAACAGTTGCCCACTTGACGAAATCGCCCACCGCAGAAGCGGCGGCGCCGATGGGCGCGGCCACCAGGGATGCAACGCCAATACCCACCAGAATGGTGACAATGGGCGTTACCAGAATATCCACCTTGGTTTCCTTGCTGACAATTTTGCCGCATTCGGAGGCCACGATGGCAATCACATAGACCGCCAGAGGACCGCCTGCGCCGCCCATGGCATTGGCTGCAAAACCCACGGGGATCAGGGAGAACAGCACCAGCGGGGGACACTGGAGGGCATAGCCGATGGCGATGGCGATGCCGGGACCCACCATGGCAGAGGCAAGGCCGCCGATGGTATAGTGCATGGCGCCTTCGCCTTTTCCGACGGTGACGATGATCTCATTCAGAAACCCGATGCCCAGCTGCTGACCAAGGGTATTCAGAATGGTACCCACCAGCAACGTGCAGAACAGGCCCTGGGCCATGGCCCCGAGGGCATCGATGCCGTAGCGCTGGAGGGTAAAGACGATGTTTTTGCGTTTGCAGAATTCTTTGATTCTTGCCATTTGTTGTTTCACCTTTCCATAAGAGTTGATACCGCTCATGGAAGAAAGTGACGCCGGCGTTTTTCAGCCGGCCCTGTGCAGCCCAAAGCCCTTGCAGCGGCGGTGCGGATGGGTTCTTTCGTGCCGCCGAAGTGCTCGCTGCCTTCGGTGCCGGAAACCGGTGTTCAGCCTCTGAACTTCAGCTTCCTTTGCCCGATCTTCACGAACCGGAAACAATGGAAACATTATAGCAAGGGAAGAAAAACCTGTCAAGATTCGGCAAAGATGCGGTCTTTTTTTAAAGAACCAAATTGGAATTTGTCGGGCAGCTTGGGCTGCCCAATGCAAAATGTAAAATGCAAAATGCAGAATTATAGTGTCGGCTTCGCCGACTATTATAATCATTTCCGTAGGAAATACATTTATTTTGCATTCTGCATTCTGAATTCTGCATTTCGCGCATCAGCGCGACAATCTGTAATTTGAATGAGAACTGTGGCAATAAAAAAGCCGCCCCGATGGGCGGAAATCCATGATGTAAGATGCTGACAGCAGGAACGAATCGGGTGAGCCCAATGGTGTAAGGAAACCAGTCGGTCCGCGACCCATGCCGACAAAAAAGCCCTGCTGACAACAGCAGGAACGAATCGGGTGAGCCCAATGGTGTAACGGTCATTGCCGGCCAGACAGGCTCGAGCTTGCCTCTGGTGCATACCAGTGAAATGACCCTTGACTACAGCTTCCTGTCTGACTCAAGAAACTTTTTTTGTAGTCAAGGGTCATTTCTGTTCATTCTTGATATCTAGCATCTTTGGTTAACCTCTCTTTCTTCAGTATTGACACGGTCCGTTGAATCACTTCCGAAGCATTCATTTTGTGAAACTGACTACTTTATATAAACGGAAGATTTTGATGTTGACCGCGCCCCGGCCCAGTTTATTTTGCTGTGACCTGAAGTTTTACCTTTATATTGGTATCACCTCTTTGTGCCTTTATGATAGCGCGGATTTCAGCGTTTTTCAAGATGGAAAACCATATAAAAAAGTTCTGCAATGTTGGTGCAGAACGGAGAAAACATGATTTTTAAGATAATAAATGTTGACTTGGTTTTTGGGATATGATATGATAACCATGTTGGGGCGGTTTGCGGACCGGCCCGCTTTTTTACTGCATAAAAAGAAATAACCCTTGACGAATCTGCTCACCACTCAGACCGTCAAGGGTTATCTCTGTTCATTCTTATTATCTAACATCTATTGGTTAACCTCTCTTTCTGCAGGATCGACTCCGGCTTTCTGTTTGACAAATTTGTAATTTTTACTTTAGGAGAAAAGTTTGGTGAAAGCCATTGTCTTCAAAGATTACGTGTACATTGGTATCACCTCTTTGTGCCTATATCGTAACTCCAAAACGGTTCTTTTTCAAGATGGGATATTCCATAAGAAAAAGTTATGTAAATCATGCAAATGGGAGAAATGCCGGCAAAACCGCGACTTTTTGTTGACAGGAAATGGAAACTGTGATACGATAAATCTGTTGAGGGCCGTCGGAAGACGGCCCTTTTTGTTATGGGAACAGCAGTATGCCCAGCATGCCGGAAACTGCAATCAGTGCGATGGGGGAAATCTTCTTTTTGCCGAAGAAACTGCTGCCGAAGAGCATTGCCGCCAGGATCAGAAAGAGGATCCCGGAGGGAATGCTGAACTGTTCACCGGCCGGGGGCACCAGGGTACCCAGAGTCCAGTGGATGCCCGTTGCCAGCACGATGCCGATGACACAGGGCTTGACACCCCGCAGAAGGGCCTGGACGATGCTGTTTTTCAAGAAGCGGTTCATCAGTGCCGTCACCAGCAGAATGATCACAAAAGAGGGGAGCACCACCGCGGAGGTGGCCATTACCGCCCCCCAGAAGCCTGCCTGGCTGCTGCCGACGTAGGTGGCCAGATTGATCATGATGGGACCCGGGGTGCTTTCGCTGACGGCGATCATGTAGGCCAGGGAATCCTCCGTCATCCAGCCGTAGGACAGTACCACATCCCGGATCAGCGGGATGGCACCGTAGGCACCGCCGAAGGCAAAGCAGCCCACCCGAAGGAAGCCGAGAAACAGATCAATCAGAATCATTTGACGGAACCTCCTTTCCGGTTCAGCAGATACACCGTGAGGCTGACGGCACCGGCTATGAGCATCAGGGAAATAGAGGAAAAATTCCAGGAGAGAAGATTCACCAGCAGCATCACGGCGCAGGCACAGCCGGCCATGATCCGGGGGAAGGGCTTTTTGGGCATTTTTTTGACCATACCCAGGCCTGCATCCAGAATCAGCAGCCCCACCGCGATCTTGATGCCCCGGAAGGCCCGGGCAACGATGGCGATCTCCAGGAAATTATCCAGAAAGCGGGAAATGGCGAAAATGATCACAAAGGAGGGCAGCACCATGCCCACCGTAGCCCAGAGGGCACCCCAAAAACCTGCCTGCCGGTAGCCGACGAAGGTGGCGCAGTTGCTGGCGATGGGGCCGGGGGTGGATTCTGCGATGACGGTGATGTTCATCATGTCATCGTGGCTGATCCAGCCCTTTTCCTCCACGCAGCTGCGCGCGATGATGGAGATCATGGCATAACCGCCGCCGAAGGTAAACAGGCCGATTTTGGCAAAGGTCGCAAATAAATCCAAAAGCAGAGTCAAAACGCTTCCTCCTTCCGTGGTGAATGCAACCATTATACCACAGCCTGGACAAAAAAACAGCCCCGCAAATGCGGGGCTGTCCGATTTTCTTACAGATCATCCACAACGTCGTAGCTGAGACCGTTCCAGATGGCGGGCTTGGGCTGGCTGGCGTGGAGCTGGGCAATAAAGTCGGGGAGGGTGGTGACCATCTCCGGCAGCCAGGTGACATACTTGCCGATCTGGGCTTCCACGTGGGCATCGCTGGCACCGATGGTCTTTAAGCCCAGTTCCCGGGCATAGCGCAGAGCCTTCCGGCAGGCTTCCATGTCGGTGCTGCCGTTGAGCACTTCCACACCGTGCAGACCCCGCACATTGCGCAGGTGGTCTTCCAGTCCCCGGTTGTTGTTCCGGAAGGGGTGGCAGGAAACACAGAAGCCCCCGTGGGCATTCACATGGTCGATGAAGATCTGAGAATCAATGCGCTTGTCGGGGAAGGTGTCGATGCCCCAGGCGGTGATGTCACCGTGGGCGGAGAAATACTCCACACCCACGAAGATGGGGAAATTCTCCTTTTTGGAAAATTCTGCGGCGAAGTCCACAAGGCCCATGCTGTCGTGATCCGTGATGCAGACCGCATCCAGACCCTTTGCTTTGGCAATGGCAACGATCTGTTTCAGATTGATGAAGCTGTCCTTGGAAAAGGTGCATTCGTGCAGATGCATATCAACAAGCATGGGGAAACCTCCTGTGGAGTAGATTATGAATTCCAGATGGAAATTAGTTTTTCGCAGAGCGCATCCCAGCTGACCCGGGAAACCAGGTCGGGATCGGCGAGGGGACGGTTTTTGACCAGCTCGATTGCCTCGGCGAGGCGGTCTTCAAAGTCTTCCAGATCCTCCGGATAAGGCTCGTCCTCGTTGAACATCCGGGGAGGCTCCACAAAAATGGTGCCGTTGCCGGGGATGGTCCGGTCCAGCCAGGGACGGATGCCGGGAAGATCCGTGCAGACGGTCTTTAAGCCGCAGGCCATGGCCTCAATCAGCACCAGAGGCAATCCCTCATAGAAGGACGGAAGGATAAAGGCGTCGCTGGCGTTCATCTGCCGGGCAAGCTCCTTGTGGGTCAGCTTTCCCAGGAATGTGACGGGGCAGGGGGCCACCTCTGCCAGCCGGCAGATTTCGGCATATTCAATGGTGTTGCCGTAGCCGCCGGCCAGAGCCAGCTCCACTTTTTCCGGACGGGAGAGCCGCCGCAGCGCCCGAAGCAGGCTGAACAGGCCCTTTTTCTCCGACAGCTTTCCAGCGAAGATCAGCCGCAGCTTATCGGGATTCCGGGCAGCTCGGACTTCCTCATCCCGGTAGAAAACATCACTGTTGTAGCCGGTGCCCATGACGGTGACCTGGTTATCGGAAAGGCCGAAGGTCTGGCAGATGGTTTCCTTCTGCTGGGCATGGAGGGCGAAAATGCCGTCCAGCCCGGGAATCCGGTCCAGAATCCAGTCCCGCTGCCAGCTGTTTTTCCGGATCTGCCGCAGGTCGGAGCCGTGGCACTGGCCGCAGACCGGAATATCCGGGAACAGCTGCCGCACCAGGGCGGCCAGGAAATAAAGATGATGGCACAGAATCACATCCGGCTGAAATTCGGCCACAGCGGTCTCCAGGACCTCGCAGAAGGCATCCCGGAGCTGCCCGGTCATTTCTTCCGTCATATCGCAGTAGCGGGTGCTTTCGTAGGGCATTTCATCGGACATGCCGCAGATGGGGAAGGGAAGCGCTTCGCTCTTGTAAATAACAGGAAACAGCCGCACCCCGTCGGGCAGACGGATGGTATCCTCCCGGACGGTGCCGCAGACCACGGCCTGCGCATGGCCCTGTTTGGCAAAGCCCTTGACCAGCTCTGTTAAGAATACGCCGCTGCCGGTGGAGTCCACCTTCTGGGCGGTAACACTCAGAATCCTCATGATAATCTCCTAAAGATGGATTTGATAACACCATCATAGCATACCCCATGGGGAGAAACAACCGCCGCCGGAATTTTTGTGAAAAGTTACCACTGGCAGCAGCGGCTGTGCGGAAAAGAAAATGCATCCATTCACCGGATGCATAGAAACAGTATATCCTTTTTTTGCCCCAAAGGCAATTGAAAGGTCTATACGATTATTTGATAAAATCGGAAGATTTATAGAAGAAGCAGCCGGTGCAAAAATGCACCGGCTGCTTCTGTAGCCATTCAGTTCTGCATCAGCCTCCGGCAGGCATCGGCCAGCTCTTTCAGCGTGGCGCAGGAGATCATGGTGCAGGCGGAGGCAAAGTGCCGGGCACTTTGCAGATATTTCCATTTCCGCTCCGGGATGGGGTTAAGGATGATCACCTGTCCTGCCAGCTGTTTGCTCTCCCGCAGTGCTTCCAGGGCCCGCTTCTGGCCGACGGTCTTGGTGTCGGAGAGGATCAGCAGCGTGGCGGCGGGATTCAGGACCGCGGGTTTTTCGGCGTTGAGCTTTTCCAGCGCCTGGGCAAGATCGGTGCCCCGGCCGTAAAGGCCGGTGCTGCGGACATAGGTGCGGAATTTGTCCAGATTCTGCAGGCAGAAGTTGTCCGCTTCATGCAGATCCTCCGAAAACAGGAATACCCGGGAGGAATCGGAGGCCTGGTTTAAGTTCTGGATAAACCGCAGGGCAAACTCCGAAAACTGCACCATGGAGCCGGACACATCGCACAGCAGCACCAGCGATTTGCGACGGCCCCGCTTTCTGCGGTATTTGAGCCGGTAAAGACTGCCGCCGGTTTCCAGACCCTTGCGGATGGTCCGGCGAAAATCCAGAGCGTGACTGTGGCCCCGGCGGCTCCGTTTGGCGGAAAGCTCGCCGTTGATGGTTCGGGTGATGCTTTGGATCAGCCGGATGGCCCTGGGAATATCCGAATCCTGAAAGGCAGAAATATCCCGGTACAGAAGCCCCAGGTCCGGATCGGCGTCCATGCCGCCGGTGCTCCCATCCTCCATTTTCATCTGCTGCTCCAGGATGGCCCGGGTGAAAACGGAGCGGATAAATCCTTCGTAAAGCTCCGGATTCCGGGCCGCAGAGTCCTGGTATTTTTTCAGGACCTCCTGCAGCCGTTTCCGGCTTTCCTCGTCCATAGCACCGTAGGCAGCGCGCTGCCCGGCGGTAAAGTCCATGGGCTTTCCGTTCAGCCGCAGTTCTTCGTCGGCAATTTGCTGCCGGTCCCGGATTTCCTGCCGCAGATGCTCATTCCGGTCCCAGATGACGGTTTCGGGAAGGAAGAATTCCTCAAAAATCCGGTCGAAGGTAATTTGTTCTTCCCGGGATTTTGCATAGACGGTCCGAAGGGCGGTCTTTACCTGCGCCCGGTCCTCAAGACCCAATTCGATGAGGATCCGGCAGGCATCGGCGGTTTCCTGGGGACTGACGGCCAGGCCTTCCATATGGAG
>SVKV01000005.1 GCA_015068305.1 Oscillospiraceae bacterium | reverse complement strand
GGCCTCCTTACTTGGTCTCGTTGTGAGTGGTGTGCTTTCTGCAGAATCTGCAGTACTTCTTCATTTCGAGACGGTCGGGGTCATTCTTCTTGTTCTTCATGGTGTTGTAGTTTCTCTGCTTGCACTCAGAGCATCTCAAAGTGACTTTAACGCGCATAACGGCACCTCCTTAAAATTGCCTCCCTGTATCACTCCGTCCAGTAAAAATTTAGCCGGCGGCCACTACAATTGCCGCCTCGGAGCTGAAAAATGGGCACAAAAAAATAACCCTCTTTTTCACAGGTAAAGACATTCTACCACGGGGGTGTGCGGTTGTCAATAAGATTTTTCTTTATTTTTTGACTTTTTTGGTTTATAATAGGGCCAATTACAAATAGGGCCAATTACAGAAGAAAGGCGGAAACGCAAAATGAGAATCATGGGCGTTGATTACGGCGATGCCAGAACGGGCATTGCCATGAGTGACCTGCTGTGCAGCATTGTGGGTAGTACCACCGTGATCCACAGCAGAAGAGATGATAAGACCATCGCAGAAATCCAGAAACTGATTGCCCAGAATGCTGTGACGGAGATTGTGGTGGGCCTGCCGAAGAACATGAATGGCACCGAGGGTCCCCGGGCCGATGTGTGCAAGGAATTTGCAGAGAAATTAAAGGAAGCTACCGGCCTTCCGGTTCATATGTGGGACGAGCGCCGTACCACAGTGGAGGCCCACAATATTCTCTCCGCACATAATTATCACGGCCAGAAGCGGAAGAATACCGTGGATGCGGTGGCTGCATCCCTGATTCTGGAGGGTTATCTGGCCTTCCGTTCCCGATAAAGGACTTCCCGCAGACCGGCAGCCAAAAGAACAAATCCGAATATCTTTTTCATGATTTCCACAGTCAGAATCGTGGAAATCCAGGAAAAGAGGGCTGCGGCGCAGCAGCCGGCAACCATGGCAGGCAGAAGCGGGCGGAGCTCCAGTTTCTGCTGCTTCATACGAAGGATGCAGACGACAATGGCAGAAGGAATGAAAAACAAAAGGTTGATGCTTCTTGAAATCTGCGGATCGGTTTGTAATACTACGGTCAGCCAGAGGATCAGCAGGCTGCCGCCGCCGATGCCCAGTCCTGAAAGAAAACCAAGGGCCGTACCCACAATCAGCATAACGGGCAGTGATTCTAGCATAGATATCGCAATCCTCCCCAAATGATCAGTATTCCCAGACCTCTGTGGAGCCATTTTACCGGGATTTTGCCCCCGTAACGGAATGCAAGGTATCCGCCAATGGCGCTGCCGGGGAGGTAGGGAAGGGCCTCCTTCCAGGCGATAGTGCCGGTCAGTCCGGTTGCAATCAGACTGACGATGCACATGGGCAGGATGATGGCAACGGAACCGGAGAACATTTGACGGTCCTCAAGAGAAGTCAGCATCCCCAGCAGCGGAATGAGCACCATACCGCCGCCGGCGCCGAAAAGACCGTTGACGGCACCTGCACCGATTCCTGCCAGGATCATACCCCATTTTTGATGCTTCATAAAAACACCTCCTGTGGAAAGTTTCTCCACAGGAGGATTCTTTATGCAAAAAGGAGAGCCGCAAAGCAGCTCTCCTTTCTATATTAATTGGTGGACAGAACCAGATCCGTGCTGACGTACTTGGGATCGACAACAGTAGCGGTAACGCCGCTGAGCAGTTCCTCAAACCAGGCGTTCACAGCCGCAACTTTCAGTTCGTTCTCGATCATGAGGTCGCGGTAGGTCCGCTCGCTTTCGCCGCAGAAATACATCACATGGTAGCCGTATTCGGTTTCCACGATGTCGGTGTCACCGACCTTACGGGAATCATCGAAGCACCAGTCATTGAAGTTGGCGACCATCTGGCCGGGGACAATGTTGGTGTACAGACCGCCGTCGGTGCCGTCGCTGTCATCGGAATTCTCGTTTGCCAGGGTTGCAAAGCTCTCTTCGGTGGCATCGCCGTTCTTCCAGGTGTTCAGCAGCTTTTCGGCAGCCAGCTTTGCGGTGTTCTTTTCGGTGTCGGAGTAGATCTTGTAGCCGTTTTCGTCCAGAGTGCCGCCTTCAAAGGCAACCAGGATATGACGGACGTTGGGCAGGGAGAAGTTATTCTCGTTGCAGCCGCCAAACAGAACGGCATAGTAACCGGTGATCTTGGAGGTCTCGTTGCCGGCTTCGTCGGTGCTGGTGGAGATACCGGGAATGTAGGTGATATCGCCGGCCTTCCGGGCGCTGTCGGTAACCCAGTCAGCGATGACGGCATTCACTGCGCCGTAGGAAACATCCTTGCTTGCATTGGAAGCGGCGTTCTCAACCTCTGTATTCATGGGCAGAGCAGCAACGGCTGCATCAAACTCCTCTACAGTGGTGATGCCCTCGGTCAGAGACTTGGCATATTCTTCTGCCAGAGCCACAGCATCGGCATACTGCTCGTTGGTGGGATTGGAAGTATCTTCGCCCTCGATCAGGCTGTTGACATTCAGATAGTAGTAATTGTAGGTGTAGCTGGAATATGCATCATAGTTGTCTGCTTCAGCCTCCCGCAGGTCGGCATCTTCGTAGGTCAGATCCTCAGCATATTTTACCTGGTAGCTTTCTGCCAGGTAGTTCAGCTCCCGGTAAGCGCGGAAGGATTCCTCATCCGCACCGTTGCCGTACATGGCCTTCAGATAGGTCTTCAGATCGGGGTAGCCGTAATTGACCATAGCGGACAGCTCAATGTTGGCAATGGTTGCTTCGATGTTGGTCTTGTCCTCTTCGGTCAGAACAAAACCGGCCTCGGCAGCAGCATCGGCCAGAGCGTAGGCAGCCTTGGCGTTCTCTACAGCGCCGGTCATAAAGTCGTCTGCCCAGGTCATGCCGGTGGCTTCATCCAGGATCTGCTCATCCAGAGGCTTGGTGGCGTCCAGACCCAGATAGGGGATGATGGTGCTGTTCTCATTGAGGAAGGTATTCAGACCGTCGATGAAGAAGTAGTTCAGCTCAGCGTTGTTGATCTGGCGGTCATCCAGAGTCAGTGCAACAGTGTTCCGCTCTCGGATGCCGCTGTTCTCCACAGTCTTGACGGCGGTGATGACAATGGCAAAGCAGAGCATCAGAGCCAGGGCGACTACAAACACGGTGGTCAAAATTTTCAGTTTCTTTGCTTCCTTCTGCTCGGCCAGCTGCTTCTCAGTCAGCTTTTCGGCACGCTCTGCAGCGCGAAGCTTCTTCTTGTCGGATGCGCTCATGGTATCATTTCCTCTCATTTGTGCGATTCTTATATATGTGCAATCCAAAAATTGCAGATAGACCGGGCTATTATAACCTATTTTTTCTGTGGTTTCAAGAGGGGAGGGAACGAAAATTCTGCCGGTAACATGAAAATGCGGGGAATTTCTTCCGTAATGGATCAATGTACAAAAAAACATGGGGGACCGAAGTCCCCCATGCCAAAACCCCGCTTTAGCCGTGGCGCATCCGATTATGACCTGCACGAATGGCAGGTGGGATGCCTCTCCTGGCCATTACTGCTCCCAACATCCACCGTACGTCTGAGCGCAGGCGGGAGGTCTGCAAACCGGACAGGAAGTTTCAGGCTTCCCGATTATAAAATGTGGGTCCAAAAGGACACACCTCGCACCAAGCAGGAAATGTCTTATTATTCTTCTTCGTCCTCTTCTGCGTAGAGCTCATCCATGATCAGATCATATACGCTCTGCAGCTCTTCCTCATCCTCGATGGCACAGAGAATGGGTTCACCGTCTTCTTCCACGCTCTTGAGGATGCTGACCTCCAGATCCCCCTCATCCTCTGCACCTGCGGGAATGACTGCAAGATAGGTGCAGCCGTTGTATTCCAGGGTGCTGAGAATCTCCAGTTCGAATTCGGTGCCGTCCTCATCCACGATGGTCATAAAATCAGAACCGTAATTGTTATCCATTGAAGCTCATCCTCCGTGCAGCATTGTTCCTGTCTATATTCTATCGGTTTCCACGTGCAAAATCAAGAGGAAATATTGCATGAGGATTGGGGGTGCTTACGAAAGATAGTCCTCCAGTAACTGTGCAAGGTGCAGCTTATCCCGGATCCGGATGCCATCCGCCAGGGCCTGCCGGTCGGCTGCCGGAAGCATTTGCGCCGTAATTGGGAAGATTTCAACGGGCAGGGGATTGCCCGGCTCCAGCAGCGCAAGCTGTCCGCCGTGGATGCCCAGATAGAAAGACATTAAGACGGAAAGTAACCGGTGGCTGATTTTCATGTTTACCGCCTCCTTCTGCCGGTAGTATCTCCCCAAATTTAATCTTTATTAATATTTTGGGGCTTTCGTTTTGCTTTGGGGTATGCTATAATACTATGAAGTGGTGCTATGCCCATCGGCACCTTATAAAACTGAGTTTTACCTTACCAGACCCATGCGGTCAATGCAGCGGAGGTTTATATTATGGCTGAATTCTCAAATCGGAAAAACAAGCAGCGCCAGGAGTGGAATCCCCACTGGCTGCTGAAGATTCTTTACGGCATCTGGTATCTGGCAGTGGCCGCGGTGAAGGTCGCAGCCGGCGCAGTTGCCACGGTTGTTCTGATAGCCCTGGTGTGTATGTTCGTCTTCGTGGGAATCCTTGGCAATTATCTGCAGGATGACATTCTCCCGGAAGCAAACTACAATCTGGAGAACGCATCGCTGGATCAGACTTCCTTTGTATACTATGTGGATGCCGGCGGCAATATTCAGCAGCTGCAGCAGATCTATACCACTGCAGACCGGCAGTGGGCATCTCTGGATCAGATTCCCGAGGACCTGGTGAATGCAGCCATTGCCATCGAGGACAAGCGATTCTATGAGCACCAGGGTGTGGACTGGATCACCACGGTAAAGGCCTGCGCCAATATGTTCTTTGGCGGCGGCGATACCTTCGGCGGCTCCACCATCACCCAGCAGCTGATCAAGAATCTGACCGGCGAAGACTCTGTGACGGTTCAGCGAAAGGTCATGGAGATTTTCCGCGCCCAGCAGTTTGAACGCTCCTACGACAAGGATACCATTATGGAATGGTATCTGAATACCATCTATCTGGGCCGTGGCTGCTACGGCGTCCGAAGCGCTGCAGCAGAGTATTTCGGCAAGGAAATTCAGATGCTGACCACTGCCGAGTGCGCCAGCCTGATCAGCATCACCAATAACCCCTCCATCTTCAATCCCTTCAGCTCCACCTTCGAGTGGGACCCCGGTGACGAGGAAGGCCGCCGGGAAATGACCGGTGTGGAGCGTAACCGGGTCCGGCAGGTCAATACCCTCTGGGTCATGAAGGAAGAGGGCCTCATCGGCCCGGATATCTACAAGCAGGCTCTGGAACAGGAACTGGTATTCAAGAGCGGCATCGATGATGCGGACAAGTGGACCGTCTGCGAGCGCAGCTCCTGTGCATACGAGGGCATTGCCAGCTCCTTTGTCCAGCAGGGCAGTTCCTATGTCTGTCCTGTCTGCGGCGGCAGCACCACTCTGGCCGAGGATGCATCCCAGGAAGTGTATTCCTATTTTGTGGATACGGTTCTGGAGGATGTGGCCCGGGATCTGGCTGCCTCCAACGGTGTTAATTACGATATCCTGGACAAGGAAGGCAAGAAATACTGGAATAATATCATCCAGCGGGGCGGTTTCCACATTTATTCCACCCTGGATATGAAGGTCCAGAATGCCATCGATGCGGTTTATACGGACCTGAGTCAGATTCCCACCACCCGAAGCAAGCAGCAGCTTCAGTCCGGTATCGTGGTCATCGATAACCGCACCGGCGACATTGTGGGCATGGCCGGCGGTGTCGGACCCAAGACTGAGCATGACGGCTGGAATATTGCGACGGACTCCAAGCTCCAGACCGGTTCTGCCCAGAAGCCCCTGTCCGTCTATGCTCCTGCCTTTGAAGCCGGTGTGATTTCTCCGGCTACTGTGATTCCGGATCTGCCGGTTTCCTATTCCGGCGGCGCCTATCCCAAGAACGATTCCCGGACCTATTCCTATTCCAGAACCGTTTTCAGCGGCATCACCAGCTCCATCAATGCCGTTTCCGTCAGAACCCTGCGGATGATCGGCTATGACTACAGCTTCCGGTTCAGTAAGGATAAGTTCGGTCTGTCCACCCTGACGGATCACTATGAAACCTCCTCCGGCAAGATCAAGAACGACCTGGGCGACTCTCCTCTGGGTATGGGCGCGCTGACTGTTGGCGCCACCATCCGGGATGTTTCTGCGGCCTATGCCACCTTTGCCAATAACGGCATCCGCAGAGAAGCCAGAACCTATACGAAGGTCTATGACAGCCTCGGCAATATTGTTTTGGATAATACCCAGGATTCTGAGCAGATTCTCAGCGAAAAGACCGTCAACTATATGAATTACTGTCTGCAGAATGCAGTCACCAGCGGTACCGGCGGTGCTGCGGACCTGTCCGGTCACAATGTGGCAGGCAAAACCGGCACCACCTCCAGCAACCGTGACCGCTGGTTCTGCGGTTACACCGGCTACTATACCGCTGCAGTCTGGTGCGGCTATAAGCAGCCTGAGGAGATCCGCCTTACTGGCAGCTCTCAGAATCCTGCAGCGCGGCTCTTCAAGAAGGTCATGCAGCCCATCCACAGCGGCCTGGCCCGGAAATCTCTGTACAGCACCAGCGGCATGCGCGGTTACAGCGTCTGTCTTGATTCCGGTGACCTTGCAACGGATGCCTGTGAAAAGGATATCCGCCGCTATCTGCTGGGCAGAAACCGGGTGACTTCCGCCTATGCCTACAGTGGTGACGGCCCCAGCGGCAGCTGCGATCAGCACGTTCTGGTGGATTTCTGCACCACCGGCGGCGGTGTTGCAACGGAATACTGCCATATGTTTGCAGATATCGAACGGGTTGAAATCGACTCCCGGGCACTGCTGAAGCTGACACCCTCCCAGGTGGAGCAGATCAACAGCGCCTACAAGCACGGTCTGAGCAGCGATTTCCGGGATAACCGGTATGTCTACTATGTATCCGAAGATGGCAGCGCTCTGGACTGGCACGGCTTCAATGGCAAGGCCAATGACGGCATTGATGCACCTTATGTGCTCTGCCCGGTCCACACTGCTCAAGCCTGGGCCGACTATGAGGCATCCCTGGAGACGGAGCCTCCCACGGAAGCCCCCGTGGAAGGACCGGTGGAAACACCTACCGCAGCTCCCGAAACCTCCGGCTGATTGTATCACAGAAAGATAAAGGAGAAAGCCAATGATTTGGATTTCTGATCAATGGAAAGATTATGAAGTTCTGGACACTTCCGACGGAGAACGTCTGGAGCGCTGGGGTAAGTATATCCTGGTCCGTCCCGATCCCCAGGTGATTTGGAATACCCCCCACACCGCCCCTGAATGGAAGAAGTATGATGCCCGGTATCTGCGCTCCAATACCGGCGGCGGCCGCTGGAGTGACCACCATCTGCCGGAGCGCTGGCAGGTTAAGTACCGGGACTATCTGACCTTCAACGTCAAGCCCATGAACTTCAAGCACACGGGCGTGTTCCCGGAGCAGGCTGCCAACTGGGATTTCATCCGTGAGAAATGTGCGGAAGCTTCCGCACAGCGCCCCGTGCGGGTTCTGAACCTCTTTGCCTACTCCGGCGGTGCCACTTTGGCAGCCGCAGCCGGTGGGGCAGAGGTGTGGCATGTGGATGCTGCCAAGAATATGGTTGCCTGGGCCAAGGAAAATGCCCAGGCCTCCGGCCTTGCGGACAAGCCAATCCACTGGATTGTGGACGACTGCGGCAAGTTCATCCAGAGAGAACTGCGCCGGGGCCGGAAGTACGACGGCATAATCATGGATCCCCCCAGCTACGGCCGGGGCCCCAGCGGTGAGATCTGGAAGATGGAAACCAGCTTCTATCCCTTCCTGCTGGAAGTGAACAAGCTGCTCAGCGATGATCCGCTGTTTGTGATCATCAATTCCTACACCACCGGTTTGGCACCCTCCGCCGTCGGTTATGCCTCCGACGTTGTGTTCAGCGGAACCCATGGCGGACATACGGAAGTGGGAGAGCTTGGCCTTCCGGTGAGGGCTTCGGGGCTGATGTTGCCCTGCGGCTCCACAGGCCGCTGGACACCCTGATGGGGAGGCATCTATGGGCGAGATTATCAATGTAGAGCATCTGGCATATACCTATCCGGGCGTGGATGACACGCCCGGCGTTGCCGTATTTAAAGATTTGAATCTGCGGGTGGATGCAGGCAGTTTTGTGGCTGTTTTAGGCGGCAACGGCTGCGGCAAGTCTACTCTTGCAAAGCATTTTAATTCTATCCTTTTGCCCTGCGGCGGCAAAGTCTGGGTCAGCGGCATGGATACGTCCGATGAGAATAAGCTCATCGCCATCCGCCGGAGTGTGGGCATGGTGTTTCAGAATCCCGACAATCAGATTGTTGCCAATGTGGTGGAAGAGGATGTGGCTTTCGGCCCGGAAAATCTGGGGATCTCCAGCGCAGAGATCCGCCGCCGGGTGGATCATGCTCTGAAGCAGGTGGGCATGAGCAAGTATGCAAAGCATGCGCCGCATCTGCTCTCCGGCGGCCAGAAACAGCGGATCGCCATTGCAGGCATCATTGCCATGGAGCCCAAATGCATCGTCCTGGATGAACCCACTGCCATGCTGGATCCCCGGGGCCGCCGGGAGGTCATGGAAACCGTAACAAAGCTGAACCGGGAAAAGGGAATCACCATCGTGCTGATCACCCATCATATGGATGAGGCAGCCCAGGCCCAGCGGGTCGTGGTGATGCACCGGGGTGAAATTGCCGCCGACGGCAAGCCCGAAGAAGTCTTTTCTCAGGTGGAACTGCTGCACCGGCTGGGTCTGGCGGCTCCTGAATCGGTGGAACTTTGCTATGAGCTGAACAGGGAAGGCTTTGATCTTCCGCTGGACCGGTTGAATGAAAAAGAATGTGCAAAGGCACTATTTGAAGCAATCCAAAAATAATCCCTTGGAGGAATGTCCATTGGAACCGATTTTACAGGTCCAAAATCTTAATTATATATACAGTGCCGGAACACCCTTTGAGCATCAGGCGCTGCAGGATGTGTCGTTTTCTGTCAGTCGGGGTGAGTTTATTGGCATCATCGGTCACACCGGTTCCGGCAAATCCACGCTGATGCAGCAGCTAAACGGCCTTTTGAAGCCTACCTCCGGCACAATTTTGCTGGACGGAAAGGATATCTGGTCCGACAAGAAGCTGACCCGGCAGGCCCGGTTCCGTGTGGGCCTTGTGTTTCAGTACCCGGAGTATCAGCTGTTTGAAGAAACCGTTTATAAGGACATTGCATTTGGTCCTAAAAACATGGGCCTTTCCTACGAGGAAATCGACCGCCGTGTACGGGATGCCGCTGCCACCGTGGGACTGACGGAGCAGCAGCTGCAGGTTTCTCCCTTCGATCTTTCCGGCGGACAGAAGCGGAGAGTCGCCATTGCCGGCGTCATCGCCATGGAACCGGAGGTTCTGATCCTGGATGAACCCACTGCAGGACTTGATCCAAGGGGCCGTGAGGAGATTCTCAAAAACATCGAAGATTACCGCAGAACCCACAATGCAACCGTTATGATGGTCAGCCATTCCATGGACGATGTGGCAAGACTGACAGACCGGCTGCTGGTGCTCAACGGCTCCCGGCTTGTGATGGACGGCAGTCCTGCCGAGGTTTTTGCACGCTCAGAGGAACTGATTGAGATGGGTCTGAACATTCCACAGGTCACCCGTGTGTTCCTGGAGCTGAAGGCTATGGGCCTGGATGTGGAGCCTGTTTATACCATCGACCAGGCAGTTGCGGTGCTGAAAACCCTCAGAGGAGGTGCGGCCAAATGTTAAAAGACATTACACTCGGCCAGTATTTCCCGGGGAATTCCGTGGTTCACCGCCTGGATCCCAGAACCAAGCTGATTTTGCTGGTGGTTTATATTGTGGCCCTGTTTCTGGCCGTCAACTGGGTATCCTATGCCGTTATGGCTGCATTTTTGATCATTGCCATTAAGGTTTCCACCATCCCGCCCAAATCCATCGTCCGGGGCATGAAGCCCCTGGTGATGATCCTCATCTTCACCGCTGTGCTGAATCTGTTCTTTACAGCCGGAGAAGGGGAGCCGCTGGTGGATTTCTGGATCTTTACTGTCTATGCCGACGGCCTCAAGCGGGCTGTTTTGATGGTCATCCGGATCCTGCTGCTGATTTCCGGCACCTTCCTACTGACCTACACCACCTCGCCCATTTCCCTGACCGACGGTCTGGAGAGCCTCATGAATCCGCTGAAGGCCATCAAGGTTCCGGTCCATGAGCTTTCCATGATGATGTGCATTGCCCTGCGTTTCATTCCCACCCTGATCGAGGAAACGGATAAGATAATGGCTGCCCAGAAGGCAAGGGGTGCTGACTTTGAATCCGGGAATCTGATGGATAAGGCCAGAGCTTTGGTGCCTATTCTGGTGCCGCTCTTTATCAGTGCCTTCCGACGGGCCGACGAACTGGCAACTGCCATGGAATGCCGCTGCTACCAGGGCGGTGAAGGCCGTACCAAGATGAAGCTGCTTCGCTATAATCTGTGGGATTTTGAGGCTTTCGGCATTGGTGCGGTTCTGCTCGGTCTGATCATTGTGCTGCGCACCTTCGGTCTGTGAGGTAAATGATGCGTAATATTGTTTTGTATTTAAGCTATCTGGGCACCGGTTACCATGGCTGGCAGATGCAGAAGAATCTGCCCACGGTCCAGGAGACCATGGAAAAGGCCATCGCCATGGTGGTTGGCCATGATGTTCATGTCACCGGCTGCGGCAGAACGGACGCCGGCGTCCATGCCAAGTGCTATGTGGCCAATTTCCGGACCACCTCCACCATTCCGGCGGACCGGCTTCCCTATGCCCTGAATACCCATCTGCCCTGTGATATTGTGGTGACCCGGGCCTTTGACGTTCATGAGAATTTCAATGCCATCGGATCCTGCGCCCGGAAGGAATATACCTATCTGATTTATAACTCCCGGCTGAAGGATCCCTTCTATGTGAACCGGGCCTGGTTTTATCCCAAGCATCTGGATGAGAAGATCATGCAGGAAGCTGCCAGCCAGTTCGTGGGAACCCATGATTTTGCCGCGGTAAGAAGTGTGGGAACGGATGTGAAATCCACGGTCCGAACCGTATACTATTACAATGTGGAGCGCCATGGGGATATCATCGAACTGAAGGTCTGTGCCAATGGCTTCCTCTACAATATGGCCCGGGCCATGGCCGGTACGGTTGTTTATGCCGCGGAGGGGAAGATCAAGCCCTCTGAAATCGGTGCAATCCTGGATTCCGGCAACCGCACCGCTGCCGGTCCCACAGTTCCCCCCGGGGGACTTTACATGACCCATTTGTGGTATGACGACGGCATCGAACAATTTGAGTGCGTTCCGATGCTTCGCTGAGAATTCATATTTTGTTTTTCCTTTTTGGTACGGTGTGTGCTATACTGTGCCAAAAAGGAAGTTTCCTTGTGAAAGGAGAGATTTGCGATGCAGCCCAAAATGTGCATCAAGTGCAAGAAGAACCTGGCGGTTCTTTTTATTACGAAGATTGAAAACGGCGTATCCATGAACGAAGGTTACTGCCTGAAATGTGCAAGAAGTCTGGGAATTCCCCAGATCGATGAGGCAGTCCGCCAGATGGGTATTTCTGAGGATGAACTGGATATGCTCACCGATGAAATGGGCAGCTTCTTCGGTCAGATCGATGAAGCCGACCGCCATGATGATGACGAGGTGGACTCCCAGACCGCCACTTTTCCGCTGCTGAACCAGCTGTTCGGCGGCATGAACGGCGGGAATATGCCCAATCCTCCCGCGCCCCGCCCTCCCAAGAAGGAGGAAAAGCAGGAGGAAGGAGAGAAGGGCAAGAAAAAGTCCCAAAAGCATAAATTCCTGGATTCCTACTGCATGGATCTGACCGGCCGTGCCAGAGCGGGAAAACTGGATAAGGTGATCGGCCGGGATGTGGAGACCGAACGGGTGATCCAGATCCTCAACCGCCGCCAGAAAAACAACCCCTGCCTCATCGGTGAGCCCGGCGTCGGTAAGACCGCCATTGCGGAGGGCCTTGCCCAGCGGATTGCCTCCGGTGAGGTGCCTTACAAGCTGAAGGATAAGGAAGTATTCCTCCTGGATCTGACTGCCCTGGTGGCAGGTACTCAGTTCCGAGGCCAGTTTGAAAGCCGTATGAAGAGCCTGATCGGTGAGATCAAGGAGTGCGGCAATATCATCCTGGTTATTGACGAAGTCCACAATCTGGTGGGTGCCGGCGATGCAGAGGGCAGCATGAATGCAGCCAATATCCTCAAGCCCGCCCTGTCCCGTGGCGAGATTCAGGTCATCGGTGCCACCA
The DNA here is from genome assembly GCA_015068305.1 of Oscillospiraceae bacterium. Taxonomy (GTDB): domain Bacteria; phylum Bacillota; class Clostridia; order Oscillospirales; family Oscillospiraceae; genus Faecousia. The sequence continues at coordinate 79,241 of SVKV01000005.1, read as the reverse complement.
CCTTTGCTGAGTATCGCAAGTATATCGAAAAGGATGCAGCCCTGGAACGGCGCTTCCAGCCTGTTTCCGTGGCAGAGCCCTCTCTGGAGGAGGCTGCCCAGATCATGCAGGGAATCGCCAAGGCCTATGCGGATTTCCACGGCGTTGTGATCTCCCCGGAGATTGCACGGCAGTGCGTGGTGCTCTCTGAGCGCTATATTACCGACCGTTTCCTACCCGATAAGGCCATCGACCTGCTGGACGAAGCCTGCTCCGATGTGAATCTGCGGTGCAAGGAGATCTCCCTGCTGGCAGAGGCAAAGAAGGAGCGGGATGACTACGAACTGGAGCTTCGTATGCTCAATGAGGATACGGAGAATACCAATTATGAGCGACTGGCCCATATCCGCACCAAACTGATGCAGGTTGCCGCAAAAATCGAGGAGCTGGAAAAACTTCCCAAGCCAGCGGTGACCATGGAGAATCTGGCCCGGATCATCGAGCTGTGGACCCAAATTCCTGCATCCAAGATCAAGGCCCAGGAGTATGAGCAGATCAAGGGCCTGTCCGACCGGCTGAAAGAACATATCGTGGGCCAGGATGAGGCTGTGGATGCGGTCTCCCGTGCAATCCGCCGCAACCGGGTGGGCATCAGCCCCAAGAAGCGGCCTGTTTCCTTCATTTTTGTCGGTCCTACCGGCGTCGGTAAGACGGAGCTGGTCAAGCGGCTGGCTGATGACCTGTTCGACAGTGTGGACAGTCTGATCCGGGTGGATATGTCCGAGTATATGGAAAAGCACGCAGTTTCCAAGCTGATCGGTTCGCCCCCCGGCTATGTGGGCTACGATGAAGCGGGCCAGCTGACGGAGAAGATCCGCCGCAGACCCTATTCTGTGGTGCTCTTTGATGAAATCGAGAAAGCCCATCCCGATGTGCTGAATGTCCTGCTTCAGGTTCTGGACGACGGCCGGATCAGCGACGCCCAGGGCCGTGTGGTAAATTTCGAGAATACCATCATCGTCATGACCTCCAACGCAGGTTCCGAGGGACAGGTGGGCGGTATGGGCTTCGGACGCACCTCCGGAGATATGGTGAAGGAGCGGACCATGAAAGCCCTCCAGGGCTTCCTGCGTCCCGAGTTTATCAACCGGGTGGATGAGATCATTACCTTCAACCATCTGACGGAGGACAATTTCCTTGGTATTGCGGATATCATGCTGAAGGAACTGAAGGAAAGCCTTGCATCCCGTGGACTGGAGCTTTCCTGGGATGAATCTCTGCGGCAGTATCTGGTGAAGAAGGCCTACTCCATGGTCTATGGCGCCCGGAATCTGCGCCGCACCATCCAGCGGGACCTGGAGGATCCCATCTCTGAGAAGATCATTGATTCCTTCGATGATCCCATTTCTTCCATCCGTATCAGCATCGCGGATGACAAGGTCACCCTCGAAACTGCATAAATCATTCCGGGAAGCAGAAATGTTTCCCGGATTTTTTATTGGTCCTGTAACCTTTGCCATTAAAAATCCCTCTGTTAAGGTGAAACAAAGATAGGAGGTGATCGCCTTGACCGACGATCAAATCATCGAACTGTACTGGGCCAGAAAGGAAGAGGCTGTTTCCTGTACTGCCTTCGCCTATGGCCGGAAGCTCCAGGGAATCGCATTCCGGATCCTTTCGAAGTATGAGGATGCGGAGGAAAGTGTCAACGATACGTATCTGAAAGCCTGGCAGACCATACCGCCGGAAAGGCCTGTGTATCTGTTTGCATTTCTTGCAAAAATCTGCCGTCATCTGGCATTCGGAAAGCTGGACTGGGACAATGCGGCCAAGCGGAAGGCGGAGGTTGTCAGCCTGTCCGAGGAGATGCAGCTGTGCATTCCGGACCGGGGCTGGGAGCGAAGGCTGGAAGGCCAGGAGATCGGACATCTTCTTAATGAGTTTCTGGCGGTGACGCCCAGGGAGAGCAGAATGATCTTTCTGCGGCGCTACTGGTATTGCGATTCCATAGAGGAAATCTCCAGACGCTACGGCATCGGTCAGAGCAAGGTTAAAACCAGTCTGCACCGGACAAGAGGGAAGCTGAAGGCATTTTTGGCAAAGGAGGGCATTGCAGTATGAACGGAAAAGAATTGCTCAGTGACATGAGCTATGTCCACAGCAAGTATGTGCAGGAGGCGGACAATATTTTGTGTGCTGCGCAGAATAAGCATTCTGGTGTCAGAAGAGCAGGCAGAGTATTACTGGTTGCTGCCATACTTTCTGCGATGCTTGCTACCACAGTATTCGCATATGTAGGATTTACGCAATATGAGAATCCTATGGAAATGCTGAGGACATTCTTTGGCACTGATGAGTATTCTAAGGACGATGGAAAAATCCGAGTTGAAACTTATTATGATCTGGAGTACGAAATAATTGAACCAACGGTTGAACATGTTCCGGTGGATCAAGAAGTAGCTCAGGAAGTAGCTCCCTATATTTCCGCGGTTGGGCAGTCTATCTGTTATGAAGATTATGTATTAACAGTCAATGCGCATCAATATGACTCTGCAACAAATTGCGGAGTGATCTACTACACCATTGAGAATGAACATGGAGTAAAGGGTTACGATACCCAGTTCTGGGGTGAAGTCTGGTGGCCCGGAGGTGAATTAGTAAACATCAAAGGGGCACAATGGATGAATTACATTGTAGAAGAAGAAACGACGGACACGATACTGTCTGTTGCATCCTACTATTGCAATGCTGATATTGAAAGCAAACAAGTTGAAATCATGTTCTTCTTCGAAACAGAGCAGTCTTTGAAATTACCACTTTTGGACGGCGGTGGAATGAAGTCTAAGAAGCATCAGGAGGCGATTTCTGTATCACCGATCGCAATAAAACTGCATTTACCATATTTCAAATTCTTAGGATACACCTTTGAGGGTGGTGCTTATATGCCGCCGGTAGATGATGTAAAGCTGGAGTACCTTGCTTTGCGTTTTATCGATGGTTCGGAATACATCATTAAAAGCGAGGCAGATGACAGGGTAATCAATAATACAAAGTATGCACTTATAAACGAGAATTGTGATGCATCATATATATTTAACAGGCTAGTGGATATGGAATCAGTCAAGTCTGTCATTGTGAACGAAACGGAATATGAGCTAAACTAAACGGAGCCCGGCAGGAAATCCTGCCGGGTTTTACTATTTACTTTGGCCGATTTCTTTGCTACAATACCTCTATATGTATAAGCAGAGGTATGCCATGATCCAAAGAAACAGAAAACTGAATATGGCAATGGTCGCCACCATCCTGAGCCTTGCATGGCCCACCATGCTGGAGCAGGCCATGCAGACGGCGGTCCAGTACATCGACACGGCCATGGTGGGATCCCTGGGTACCTATGCCACCGCAGCCGTCGGTGCTACCTCCACCGTCAGCTGGCTCATCGGCAGCAGTACCGCAGCGCTGGGTATCGGATTCCTTTCCTACATTGCCCAGTCCCACGGTGCCGGGGATCGGGAGAAGGCTTCCCGGGCCTCCGCCCAGGCCGTGCTGATCACATTGGTGGTAGGCCTGGTCTTTACGGCGGTTTGCCTCAGTATCAGCGAGTTTGTACCGGTCTGGATGCAGGTGGACCCGGAAATCCAGATCCTCACCGGACAGTATTTCTTCATTCTCTATGCGCCCATGCTTCCAAGAACCGCCAGCACCATCTTCGGCATGGTCCTGCGGGCGGCAGGGGACACCAAAACACCCATGAAGATCGGTGTTGGGGTGAATCTGATCAATGTTGTGCTGAATTTTCTTCTGATCTATCCCACAAGAACTCTTTGGGGCATTACCGTTCCCGGCGCCGGAATGGGCGTCATCGGTGCGGCTCTTGCCAGCGCCATCGCCTTCACCTTCGGCGGTATCGCCATCACGGTGGTACTCTGGCGGCATCCGGATATTTCTCCCCGGGGTAAAACCATAAAGCCGGATCCGGAGATCCTGGCCCCCTGCATGAAGGTGGCTCTGCCCAATATGCTCCAGCGGTTCGGTACCTCTTTGGGCTATGTGTTCTTTGCATCCATGGTCAACAGCATCGGCGAGGTGGCTACCGCTGCCCATACCATCGCAAATACCGTGGAATCCGCATTCTATATCCCCGGCTACGGCATGCAGACTGCTGCTGCAACGCTGGTGGGCAATGCCTACGGCGCGAAAGACAGCAAGCGCATGAAGGATATATCCTCCATGTTCTTGCCCATCGAAGTAATTTTGATGGTGATTTCCGGTGGCGCCCTGTTCCTGCTGGCACCGGCGCTGATGGGAATTTTCTCGGACAGCCCGGATGTCATTGAACTTGGCAGCACTGTGCTGCGGATGGTGGCTCTTTCGGAGCCCTTCTATGGCGTTTCCATCATTGTCGAAGGCATGATGCAGGGTGTGGGCAAAACCAAGGCACCCTTTGTGTTCAATATCATTGGCATGTGGGGTGTCCGGATTGTAGGTACGTATATCTGCACCCAGCTGCTGGGCATGGGCCTGGTTGCAGCCTGGGGCTGCATGATCGGCCACAATCTGCTGCTGTTTGCACTGTTTTCTGCCACCTATCTCAGAGGCAGCTGGAATCCTCTGGAAGCATCTTCCGGAAGAAGGAGGTAAAGGATGCAAAAGAATAAGTTTACCGGTCTGAACCGGTTTCTGAAATCCGAATCGCTGCAGCAGCTGCTGAATAAGATCGACGACGGAACGTTTTCTACTTTTATTGACGACTGGAAGTGGATCTTCTCCTACAGCAAGCGATACAAGAAGGTCATAGCCTTTTATCTGATCCTGGGTATTTTGAGCTCTACTCTGGGCCTGGTTTCCTCTGTGGTTAGCAAGTATCTGATCGATATCATTGTGGGTAAAAAGCTGGATCAGCTGTGGGTCCTTGTTTTTATGATGGTCTTTTCCACGGTGTTCAGTCTGGTGTTTTCCAGCGTCATCGGCCGCCTGTCCCTGAAGATCAGCATCGATGTGGGCAATGACATCCAGGCGGACATTTTCTCTCAGATCATTGATGCCAAGTGGCTGGAGCTGAATCGGTATCCCAATGGCGATCTTCTGAACCGGTTCAACAGCGACGTCAGCACCGTTGCGGGCAATGCGGTCAGCTGGGGCCCTTCGCTGATTCTTTCTGTGTACAATTTCATTGCTACCTTCTGCGTGATTCTTTATTATGATGTGACCATGGCGTTCATTGCATTGGGAAGTGCGCCTTTCCTGCTTCTGATGAGCCGGTATATCATGCGCAAGAATAAGGAATACCGGGAACGGGTCCTGCAGATGAACAGTAAGCTCATGAGCTTTGAGGTGGAGACATTCTATAACATCGATACCATCAAAAGCTTCGGCATCATGGACAAATACGGCCGTGAACTGAAAAAATGGCAGGGTAAATACAAAGACCACAGCCTGGAATACAATTTGTTCCAGATCAAGACCGGTATTCTGACCAAGCTGATTTCCACGGGAGTGACCTTTGTTGCCTTCGGCTACTGTCTGTTCCGGATGTGGAGCGGCGCTATTTCCTACGGCACCATGACGCTGTTTCTCCAGCAGCGCTCTGCGCTGACCAGCCAGTTCAATTCCCTTGTGGGTATCATTCCCGGTATGCTGAACAGCTCTATTTCTGCCCACCGTATCCGCGAAATCGTTCAGCTTCCCAAGGAGTTTCACAATCCGGAAGCGGCAAAGCAGCTGGACGCGGTCAAAGATGATGGCTTGACTGTCCGGATGAAGGACGTGGACTTCTCTTATATGGAAGGACAGAATGTAATCACGGACAGCGATTTTGTAGCTCAGCCGGGCGAGATCGTCGCACTGGTGGGCCCCAGCGGAGAGGGCAAAACGACGATGCTGCGGCTGATCCTGGGATTGATTTCGCCCCAGGACGGCAGTGTGGTCCTTTCCGGTAAGGATGGCAGGGAAATGGATATGAGCGCCGATGTCCGGCAGTTTTTCTCCTATGTACCCCAGGGCAACACCATTCTCTCCGGTACCATTGCAGAAAATCTGCGGATGGTCAAGGAAGATGCCACGGATGAGGAAATCATCGACGCGCTGAAAACGGCCTGCGCCTGGGACTTTGTCAGCCGCCATCCCCAGGGTATTGGGATGAACGTTGGTGAACGGGGCATGGGCCTTTCCGAAGGACAGGCCCAGCGAATTGCCATCGCCCGGGCAGTTTTGCGGGATGCACCGATTCTGCTGATGGACGAGGCAACTTCGGCCCTGGATGTAACCACCGAGCGGCAGGTGCTTCGCAACATCATCAAGCAGCACCCCAATAAGACCTGCATCGTCACCACCCACCGGCCCAGCGTGCTGAATATGTGCCAGCGGGTCTACCGGGTCATGGAGACCAATGTCCGGGAGCTTTCCGAAGAGGAATCCAGCCGGATGGCCATGGACTTTTAATGAAGGAGCCTGCATCGTTTTGATGCAGGCTCTTTTATAATGGCTGTAATACCATCTCTGTATACGTGCTTTACTGAATCTGTGTGATCACCAGGTGTGCAGAGACTGGTCTGGTTCCGCCTGCCAGGGGAGTGATCGTCAGCGCTTCTGCGGTTCCTTCGGGATTTCGCACCGTCAGAACGGAGTTGACTGCAGTTGTTTCCACAATCGCCATACCAACGATTTGGGAGGTTCCGGTTGCGCGGCCTGCCACCGTATATGCCAAATCTTCACCGTTCAAGGTCAGAATCAGCTGTCCCGGCTCGGTTACACTCACCTGGAACAGCACCTGATAGGCGCCGATTTCTGTCAGGGTGAAGGAACTTGGGCCGGAACGGGCAATGCCGGTGCCGCTGTTGGGACCATCCTGAGGGAAACTGACATCTGTGCCGGGTGCTACGGTTGCAGCGTTGTCGGGAGGCATTAATGCATAGAAATCCGCATAGCCCAAGACGCCTCCGGCCGGGCCCTGAGGACCAACAGGACCGGTTTCACCGACGGGACCCTGAGGACCAATGGGACCGGTTTCACCGACGGGCCCCTGAGGGCCAACGGGGCCAGTTTCACCGATAGGCCCCTGAGGACCAACAGGACCTTGAGGACCAATGGGTCCGGTTTCACCTATGGGACCTTGAGGACCAGCGGGACCAGCTACACCACCGGGACCTTGAGGCCCAACAGGACCAGATTCACCGACAGGCCCCTGAGGCCCAACTGGACCGGCGATTCCTTCGGGGCCTTGGGGACCCACAGGTCCTCTGACACCCGGAATTCCTTGAGGACCTGCAGGCCCTCTCGGACCGATGGGACCCTGTGGCCCGGCAGGTCCCCGAGGTCCCGGTGGACACAGGTTGCAACAGCAATAATCCTTGTTTTCACAGCAGAGTTCTGTGGGACGGTATCGCTTGCAGGTGTTGTCATCATGTTGCGGTCCATCTTTTGAGTCCTGGAAGCATCTGTATCTGTTCATCATATCCCCTCCTTGTAATGTGGGTATTCCAGTATATGATCATTTGACAGGAACTGACACATCCGCATTCAGTTTGGCAAAGCCGATAGCAATATTTGCAATCAGCATTGCTGTTTGCTATAATACTGATAGAGTAACTGGGTCAAGTGTATAAGGTCGAGAAGCTGGAACTTGAGTTTGCTGAGATCAAGGATTGATTTCTTCGATAGATTAATTGCTTTATCAGAGACACTGTATAAAAGATAAAAGAAACCGAGGGGAATCGATTTGCATTTTTGCCCTCTGGGGCAAAAATTAAGGAGTGGCTCGGTCATGCCCTCGCCAGCGGCGCTCATCCGCGCCGCATTTTGGTCGGTTCGATTCCCCAGCTTCTACTTGATCAAAAAGAAGGACCACCCATAAAGGGTGGTCCTTCTTTTTGGTGGAGCCGAGGGGAATCGAACCCCTGTCCGAAAATAACTTGGAAAGACTTTCTCCGGGCGCAGTCTGTTATTTACATTCCCTCAACCCGGCGTGAACAGACACGCTCCGGGAATCAGTAGCTTCATGATGCATGGTATGCTCAAAGCTTTGCATACGCACGGTCTCCACTCAAATCACACCCGAGCCCGGCTCGTGGACCTTCCGGGGCGGATGGGCGCCTAATTAGGCAGCCAGAGCAACAGTATTGTTGTCAGTTAAATTTAAAAGGTACCCGTTTTATCGCGGTCAGGCGCCGCGGCCCGCTTATCCAGCCTCACTACCCCCGTCGAAACCAGTACGGCCCCATAAGAGTGTGGAGTTTGGAGTGTGAAGAGTGGAGTTATCAAGAGTGGGCGGGAGTGGAAGAATCACTCCACACTCCACTCTTAATACTTCACTCTGAATTAGAATCTGCCGTAGGGATCAGGGAGCTTCTTCAGCTCTGCCAGCTCTGCGCCGTTAACTTCCACAGTGATGGAAGCGATTTTCTGCTCAGTCAGAGGACGGTCCTGGAAATTGGTCTTGGTGGCAGCGATGGCATCCACAACCTCCATGCCGGAAGTGACCTTGCCGAAGGCAGCATACTGCTTGTCCAGGTGCTTGGCATCCTGGTGCATGATGAAGAACTGGCTGCCGGCAGAGTTGGGGGAGGAGGAACGGGCCATGGACAGAACACCGCGCTTGTGCTTGATGTCGTTCTTGGGGAAGCCGTTGAACATGAACTCGCCCTTGATGCAGTAGCCGGGGCCGCCCATGCCGGTGCCCTCGGGGCAGCCGCCCTGGATCATGAAGCCGGGGATGACACGGTGGAAGATCAGGCCGTCATAGTAGTTATGCTGGCACAGGTCCACGAAGTTTGCAACGCTCTGGGGTGCCTTATCGGGGTACAGTTCGCCCTCGATAACACCGCCGTTTTCCATGGTGATTTTAAAAGTAGGATTCATATTAATATCTCTCCTTCATGGCCCGCTCGATCTGACGCTTTGCGTCCCTCTCTGCAGCGGACTGTCTTTTGTCATATAGTTTTTTGCCCTTGCACAGGCCGACCTTTACCTTCACACGGCTGCCTTTCAGATAGACGGAAAGGGGAATGAGGGCATAGCCGTCCTGTTTGACCTTACCGAAAAGCCGCATGATCTCACGCCGGTGCATCAGCAGCCGCCGGGGCCTGCGGGGATCCGGATTGAACCGGTTTCCGTGGTCATAGGGGGAGATGTGCATCTGGTTGAGGATCATCTCGCCGTCCTTGATGCCGCACCAGGCATCTTTCAGATTCAGCGTACCGGCTCGGACAGATTTAACTTCCGTGCCCTTGAGCTCGATGCCGGCTTCCATTTCTTCTTCCACGAAGTATTCGTGATAAGCCTCCCGGTTTTTGGCCAGAACCTTGATGGAATCCTTTTCCAATCTGCGCACCTCCTTTCGCAATTTCCAATGTGTATTATACCATAACTGTCAAGTCAGACAAACAGAAAATCCTCGAATTCCTGTGTGGTGCCGAAAGAATAATCGCAGATTTTCTCCATTTCCGCGGAAAGCGATTCTACACCCATGCCGCTCCATCCGGCATAGGCAACTCTGACACCCAGGGGTGCTGCCATCTGGCAGGCCAGCTTCATATCGTCTACCACCAGGATTTCCTCCGCAGTCAGATGAAATCTCTTCATAATATCTTCCAGAGGCCAGGGATTGGGTTTTCGCTGATGGGGCTCCAGCTCCCAGCCGTAGATGGCATCGGGTTCGGCTGCAAAGTGGGTCCGGTAATCCCGGAGTATGTTGTCTGCATGGGAGTGGGACACTACGCAGATGAGTCCTCCTTCTTCTTTCTGACGGCGGATGATCCGGTCAATACCGGGGTAGGGGTCCGGGATATTTTGCAGAATGTATTCCATCCATTGTTTGTGCTCGGTTTTCAGCTCTTCTTCCGTAAAGTGAAATCTTTCCCGGCACATCTCCGCAAAGCCAACCCGGTGGCATTCCAGAATATAATCTTCCAGACTCATGGTTACCCCGGGCCGGAACTGCTCCAGCTCCAGACACCAGAAGGGATAACTTAAGGTTTTCATGCTCTGCACCACCGTATCATCGTGATCCAGCACAAGACATTTGTATTTGAGCATCATTTCACCAGCCTAGCGGATTGGGATTGGGACCGAAAGAATAAAAGGCATAATCTGCGGGATTTTCGGGATCGTAGAATACTTCCACCGTCTCACCCTTCTGGGGGCAGCGGTAGTTTAAGTCTACATAGAGTTTTCCCTTGTAAGGAATGTTGTCTACGGTGTAGGTAAAGAAAATGTAGTGGGAGTACATGGTGTTGGAGTCGTTGACATATAGGCGGACCGGTTTTTTGACTACATGGATATAGGAATTTCCCACACCGGTGACAACACCTTTGACGGAACAGTTTTTGCTCAGAATCTTCTTTGCTCCGATGCCGAATATGCGCTTGAATTTCACGGAAATCACCCCTTTTTCTGAATTATATCAAAAATCATTTACTTGGGCAACCATGAAATTCCTCTTGATAAATTCGAACAAACGTGCTATAATAGAACAAACGAACGGAGGTGATCCCATGAAGTGCAACACTCCGGTGGATGTGATCTCGGTGTGCAGCGCCGATGGGACCATCAAACCGCTGCGGCTGCGGATGGAGGATGAGGCCCATCAGCTTCTGCGGATTGACATTGAAGAAGTCATCAGCAGCAAGGAAATTCAGTATGTGGGCATCGAGGCCCATGTATTTTTGTGCCGGGCCACGGTACGGGGGAAGGAGAGTGTATTCGAACTGAAATACACCGTCCGCTCCCATAACTGGTGTCTGATGAGGAAGGTGTATTGAGATGGCGCAGCGGGTGGTCTTTCATGTGGATGCCAACTCTGCCTTTTTAAGCTGGACGGCAGCCTATAAAGTAAAAGTACTGGGAGAGGAGCAGGATATCCGGGAGGTCCCGTCCGTGGTGGCCGGGGATAAGGAATCCCGCCATTCCATCATTCTGGCCAAGAGTACCCCGGCAAAAAAATACGGCATCCAGACCGGAGAGCCCCTGTTTCAGGCTCTGGAAAAATGCCCGGATCTGGTGGTGGTTCAGCCGGATTACAGCCTTTATGTGGAGGCCAGCCGCCATTTTGTGGAGATGCTGAGGCAGTTCAGCCCGGTGGTGGAGCAGTATTCCATCGACGAAGCGTGGGTGGATATGACCGGAACGGAGCGGCTCTGGGGCCCACCTCGGCTTGCGGCGGAGAAAATGCGCCTGCGGATCTGGGAGGAGCTGGGTTTTACCGTCAATGTGGGGATTTCTTCCAATAAGCTCCTTGCAAAAATGGCCGGAGATTTTGAAAAGCCAAATAAGGTCCATACCCTCTTTCCCGAGGAAGTGGAACAGAAATTCTGGCCCCTGCCGGTGCGGGATCTGTTTCTGGTGGGTGCAGCCACCGAGCGGAAGCTGAAGATGCTGGGCATCTACACCATCGGAGATCTGGCCCACGCGGATGTGCATGTGCTGAAGAAGAGGTTGGGCAAGCACGGGGAAACCATCTGGCATTTCGCCAACGGGCGCAATGCAGATGCGGTGACCCCGGAACCGGCTGAGAATAAGGGCTACGGCAATTCCACCACCACTGCCCGGGATGTGGTTACCCAGGAACAGGCCCACCAGGTACTGCTGAGCCTCTGTGAAACGGTGGCCAGCCGGATGCGCAAAGACGATAAATGCGGCAGCTGTGTGACAGTGCATCTGCGCACCAATGCCTTTCATCATTTTTCCCATCAATCGAAGCTGCTGGGTGCCACCAATATTACCGCAGAGATCTATCGGGAAGCCTGCCGGGTCTTTGATGAGGCCTGGGATGGGGTGACACCTCTGCGGCAGCTGGGTGTTCAGATGACCGGACTGACGGCGGAAGCCTATCAGCAATTCGATTTTTTCTCCGGGATGACACCCCAGCAGTATGAAAAGAAGATCAAACTGGATGAAACGGTGGATGCGCTCCGGGATAAATATGGGGAGGATGCGGTGCGCCGGGGAAAATTTGCTCAGTCTCCCGGGGCCCATATGGCAGGCGGACTGGACAAGGCCAGACGAACCGGTATCACAAAGCCGGTCCCCAAGGAATTTTAGAGTGGAAATGTGGATTATTCTGCGCTATAATGGAAGCAAAGGAAGTGAAGCCTATGATCATCCTGATTGCCGGTGCCTCCCATACCGGGAAGACGGTTCTTGCCCAGAAACTGCTGGAACGGTATCATTATCCATATTTGTCCATCGACCATCTGAAAATGGGACTGATCCGCAGCGGCCAGACCTGTTTGACACCCTGCGATGATGAGAAACTGACGGATTATCTCTGGCCCATTGTCCGGGAAATGATCAAGACGGCCATCGAAAATCATCAGAATCTGATCGTGGAGGGCTGCTACATTCCCTTTGACTGGGCAGAGTCCTTCGAAGAATCCTATTTGAAGCAGATACGCTATTGCTGTCTGATCATGACGGATGAATACATCGAAAAGCATTTTGATGAGATTTGCAGTCACGCCTGCGATATGGAGCGGCGTCTGGATGACAGCGGACTGACCAGAGAAGGACTGATGGAGGATAACCGGAAAAATCTGGCATCCTGCATCAGATATCATCTTCCCCGGATCCTGATCGGGGACAGCTATGATGTATCGGAACAAATTGGAGGTATCCTATGGCCTACGTAAAATTCTACTTAAACGATCCCAATGCGCCAAAGCCCAATATGCCGGCCCATCTGGGATCCAACTGTATCATTACCTGCAAGGGTAAGCTCCTGCTGGAAAAACGGGTGGATTCCAACACCTGGGGCCTTGTGGGGGGCGGCTGCAAGAAATGGGAGGAGCCGGATCAGGCCATGCAGAGGGAAGTGCTGGAGGAACTGGGCTGGCGGATCCCGAGAGATCAGTTTCAAAAGATCAAAGTATACGGCGAACCGGGACGAATCGCCGCATTCCGGGACGGCAGCATCTGGCGGATGGTGATCGTGGTGTTCGCACTGGATCTTCCGGAGGAACGTCCCATCCGGATTAGTTCTGAGTCCAAGGAAGCCCGGTTCTTTACGAAAGAGGAAGTGGAGAATCTGGAAATTGCGGTGACCCACACGGATATTGTCCGGGAATGCTTTCTCGACAGATGAATAAAGACCGAAGCGCCGCAGGATATGCGGCGCTTTTGTATACAGGAAATGAATGGACAGGCGGGAAGATTTATAAAATATTCATGATTTCATCTTGTATATTCATTCAGAATGTGTTATGATTTATTCCGACGGTGCAGTATCCTAGTCGGGGTGACCATCTTCCAGGAAGGGCCTAAAAATCCTTTGAAGGGCACATCGATGAAGTCCCTGGTGCCTGCTTTTTACGCCCAGTTTAGGGTGGGTGCTGGGGGTTAAGGATTACGGGCGCGCCCCAATGGCATGGAGCATACGACCCGTTTTCCGTGGAGACCTGGTATTGTGCGACGAGGGAAATGTCCCTAGCGGGATCCCATCGCGTACGGGCCGGGAAAAGAACCTGCAAAGTGGTGCACAGAATCGTGTGCTACGTGCAGTGTAGCCTGCCTTGAGTGAGTATGCGGGGAAAGAGGACCAGTTGACTGAACGCTCGGCCAAGCGTCTGTCTTCATTGCCTCTGGAAACCATCCTTGCAAAAGAGGCTAAGACTATGGATCACTTTGTCGTGGAAAACACCTAGGCTGTCGTAATTGGGCAGACAGGGGATTACAGTACGGTCTCAGTGGCAATCGGGTACTCATGGCGGCGACGCATGAGCGCAGGGATTAAATGGAAACGGCCTGTGCGGCAACGACAGGTTCTTTGCGGTGAAAGACAACCCGACCTAAGCCGTAAGATTTATCCTGTCTGCTGCCGTCTCCCATTAAAAAATCCAAAGAGGTAATTCTCGTGTCTAAGTCTGATCCCGCTGCCATAAAAAAGGAGCGGAACAAGACGATCCGTTGGGTCGTCACCATTTTTTTGGTTACCATTGTCATTTCCGGTACCATTTCGTTCATTTCTGACGAAGTGATGGCTAAAAGCGGTATCGTTACCGCTTTTTTGATCCTGCTGGCCATCATTCTTGTGGGTATTATCTTTGATATCATCGGCATGGCTGTTGCCACTGCCGACGAAAAACCTTTCCATTCCATGGCTGCCCGGAAAGTGCCCGGTGCCCAGGCTTCCATCAGACTCCTGCGGAATGCGGAGCGGGTCAGTTCCATCTGCAATGACGTGGTGGGCGATATCTGCGGCGTTGTTTCCGGCTCTGCTTCTGCAACCATCGCTGCCCAGATTCTGCGCAGCATGGATTTCGGATGGCCTCAGATTATTTCTCTGCTGATGTCTGCACTCTGTGCCGGTCTGACGGTGGGCGGCAAGGCCATCGGCAAAACCTTTGCGGTGAATTCCGCCACCGAAATTGTTCACACCGTCGGTAAGCTGATTTACTGGCTGAACCATGTGCCGGATCTGTTCCGGAAAAAGAAAACTAAGAAATAAAGGTCGTGTTGATACGTGCATATTTTACCGAATATCGGCGGTCATGATGATCTTGTTAAGTTAAACGATGAAGAAAGAGCCCTGCTGTGTTCAGAAATCCGTGAATTTTTGGTAAGCAGTGTTTCCAGGACGGGTGGCCACCTGGCCTCTAATTTGGGAATTGTGGAGCTTTCTGTTGCCATCGAGACCGTTTTTGATACAATGAAAGACCGCCTGGTATTTGATGTGGGTCATCAGTCTTATGTCCATAAGATTCTGACCGGACGCCAGGCGGATTTTGAGCATCTTCGGCAGTTCGGCGGAATCTCCGGATTCCCCAAACCCAACGAGAGCCAGAGCGATGCTTTTGTTGCCGGTCATGCCTCCAGCTCTGTTTCCATTGCCCTGGGTATGGCCCGGGCCAGAACGCTGCAGAAGCAGGATTACAACGTGGTAACTGTCATCGGCGACGGTGCCGCCACCGGCGGTATGGCCTATGAGGGTCTGAACGATGCCGCGGTGAGCAAGGAGCCCATGGTGATCATTCTCAACGATAATGCCATGTCCATTGATCCTAACGTGGGCGGCATAGCAAGGCACCTTTCGAAGCTGCGCTCCAGCGATGAGTATTTAAAGTTTAAGATCCGTTACCGGAATTTTCTGAAGAAAATGCCCGGCGGCGGTGCATTTTACCGGTTTACCAGCAATCTGAAGAACCGGATTAAGAGAGTGATCCTGCCTTCCACTATTTTTGAAAACATGGGCTTTACCTATCTGGGCCCTGTGGATGGCCATGACCTGCCGGATCTGATCGATCTTCTGCGGGCTGCAAGAGGTCTGAATGCCCCGGTTCTGGTCCATGTGCTGACCAAGAAGGGCTACGGCTACGAGTTTGCCGAGAAGCAGCCCAGCAAATTTCACGGCATCGGTAAGTTTGATCCCGCAACCGGCGAGACGCTGGGTGCAAAATCGGTCAGTTTTTCTGACGTGTTCGGTCAGACACTGACTGAAATTGCGAAAGAAAATGACCGGGTATGTGCCATCACAGCGGCTATGCCTGGTGGTACAGGTCTGCTGGGTTTCCGGAAGGAATTTCCTGACCGGCTCTTTGACGTGGGTATTGCGGAAGAGCACGCGGTCTCCATGGCAGGCGGACTAGCAAAGCAGGGAATGGTGCCGGTGGTGGCCATCTATTCCACATTCCTGCAGCGCTCCTATGACCAGATTTTGCAGGATATCTCCATGCTGAAGCTCCATGTGGTACTGGCCGTTGACCGGGCGGGTCTGGTAGGGGACGACGGAGAGACCCATCACGGCGTATTTGATGTGGGCTTCCTGGGCCAGGTTCCCGGTATGACGGTCCTGGCGCCCTGCTGCACGGAGGAACTGAAAGAAATGCTCCGCTGGGCAGTTTTAGAATGCAGCGGACCTGTTGCCGTCCGCTATCCCAGGGGCGGTGACGGCGCTGTCACCGGGTCTAGCTGGGATGCGGATTCCGGGGTTGTGTCCCATCGGCAAGGCACAGATGGCGCGATCATTACCTACGGCACTCTTATTAACCAGGCCCTGGAGGCTGCAGATATCCTTGCGCAGCAGGGACTGTCTGTATCCGTGATCCGTTTAACAAAGCTGAACCCCATTTCTGCAAGCAGGCTTGAAGCTGCCCTTGCCGGACAGAAGGTTATCCTGATCGCGGAGGAGGCTATCGGCGGACTTGGTGCCGATCTATCCTGTATGATTCATCAGATTCTGCCGGACAGCAGTGCTGCTGTAATCGACCTGGGCAGAGAATATGTGACTCACGGCACAGTTGCGAAGCTTTATGAAAAGCACGGTCTGGATGCAGCGGGCATTGCAGACCGGTTCCTGGAGGTGCGGAAATCTTGAAGATAAAGAAGAGACTGGATGTGCTGCTGGTGGAGCGCCTCTATGCGGACAGCCGCACCAAAGCTCAGGCCATCATCATGAGCGGCAATGTCTATGTCAACGGACAGAAGGCGGACAAGCCCGGCACAGCCTTTGAAGAAACAGTGGAGATCGAAGTCCGGGGCGCTGTCTGTCCCTATGTAAGTCGGGGCGGACTGAAGCTGGAGAAAGCCCTTCGGGATTTCGGTGTGAAGCCCGATGGCTATGTTTGCAGTGATTCCGGTGCCTCCACCGGCGGTTTTACCGACTGCCTGCTGCAGCAGGGTGCAAAGAAGGTTTTTGCCATCGACGTCGGTTACGGCCAGCTGGACTGGAAGATCCGCTCCGACGAGCGGGTGGTGGTCATGGAGCGGACCAATATCCGCTATGTGACTCCGGAGGATCTGGGAGAACCCCTGGATCTTTCCGTGATTGATGTCAGCTTCATCGGCCTGGAAATCGTTCTTCCTACTATCAAGACCCTCTTAAAACCCGACAGCGGCCAGGTCCTGTGTCTGATCAAGCCCCAGTTTGAAGCAGGCAAGGAAAATGTAGGAAAGAAGGGCGTTGTCCGGGATCCGAAGATCCACAAGATGGTGCTGGATAACTTCGTGGCACTGGTGAAGGGACTGGGCTTTAAAATCCTGGGTCTTACTTTCTCTCCTGTTAAGGGGCCCGAGGGCAATATTGAGTTTTTGGGACATCTGACCCTGGCAGATACGCCGGGAATGGAACCGGACACCGCAGATGTGGTCGCCCAGGCACATAAAACGCTGAATTGAGGTAGAAACACATGAAACGTGTGATTTTAACACCAAATCCATATCGGGACAAGGATTTTCAGACCGTGCGGACGGCCATGGGCATCCTCCGGGACGCCGGCGTGGAGACGAAGGTTTGCCTGCCCTTTGATGTGGACAAAAGCTTTGAACTGCCTAAGGATATCCGCTTCCATCGGCTGGACCGGGAGATCCACAATGCTGAGCTGGTAATCTGCTTCGGCGGCGACGGTACCATTTTGCACATGGCAAAGACTGCCACCCGTAAGAATGTGCCCATTCTCGGCGTTAACAGCGGCACATTGGGCTTCATGGCAGAGCTGGAAAGCACAGAACTGAACCTTCTGGCGAAGCTTGCAAAGGATGAGTATACTCTCGATAAAAGAATGATGATCGATGTGGTGGTGCAGCGGGACCGGGATATTATCTTCCACGACATTGGTCTGAATGATGTGGTAATTACCAAGGGCGCTGTTGCCCGGATTGCCTACCTGCAGGTCAAGTGCGACGGCGTGGAGGCAATGCAGTGCGGCGGCGACGGTGTGATCATCGCCACACCCACCGGTTCCACAGCCTACAGCCTTTCTGCCGGCGGTCCCATTGTGGAGCCGGAGGCAAGAAATATCCTCATCACCCCCATCTGCGCCCACGATGTGATGAGCCGGTGCATCGTGGCATCTGACAAGCGGACCATTACGGTGGAGCTGGTTCAGAATGCCCGCCGGAACGCCTATCTGTCCGTGGACGGCGGCAAATCTCTGCGGCTGAACATGGGCGATGTGGTGACGGTTAAGAAGAGTAATCTGGAAACGAAGCTGATTCGACTGAAAGAGCGCAGTTTCTACGATGTGGTCAATATGAAATTCAAGAAGATCTGAAAGAGGGAGTGGCAGTGAAATCTCAAAGACAGGCAAAAATTTTGGAAATCATCTCCACAATCAATGTGGAAACCCAGGAACAGCTGCTGCTGGAACTGGAGCGGGCCGGTGTGCGCAGCACCCAGGCAACCATTTCCCGGGATATCAAGGAACTGCGGATTGTCAAGGAACTGACTTCTCTGGGAACCTACCGCTACACCACTGCTGCCAAGGAAGTTCCTTCTACTTTTTCCGGTCGTCTGAATACCATTTTCAGAGAGTGTGTTACCCGTTATGATTATGCACAGAACATCGTGGTGATCCACACCATGCCCGGCCTTGCCGGTGCCGCCGCATCTGCAATTGATGCGATGAATCTGAGTGTGATCGTGGGAACACTGGCCGGCGACGATACTGTGATGGTCGTCATGCGCGATACCAATGCGGCAGCTCAGTTCTGCGGCGAGGTCAGCAATCTGATGAAGTAATATCGGGGAGGGAAATGACGTGCTGAGTCTTCTGCATATTGAGAATATTGCGGTCATTGAATGTGCGGACATTTCCTTTGACCGGGGTTTTAATGTGCTCACCGGTGAGACCGGTGCAGGTAAATCCATTGTGATCGATGCGATTTCTGCCATTCTGGGTCAGCGGGCTTACCGGGATATGATCCGGACCGGAACCGCCAAGGCTTCCGTCCGGGCTGTTTTTACCGGAGTTCCCAAACTTTCCTGGTTTGAAGAAAACGGTGTGGAGTACGATCCGGAGACCATCATCCAGCGGGAAATCCACCTGGACGGAAAGAATGTCTGCCGGGTCAACGGAAGTCTGGTGACCGTATCGATTCTGAGTAAGCTGGGCATTCAGCTGATCAATATCCACGGTCAGCATGATTCGGCATCCCTGTTTGATGAAGCCAATCACCTGACATTCCTGGATGATTTTGCAGCCAATGAGGAACTGCGGGCCCAATATCTGGAAAAATATACTGCGGTGGATAAGCTGAGAAAAGAAATCAACCGCATGAGCATGGACGAAGGCGAAAAGCTTCGCCGGATGGAAACGCTAAAGTATCAGATCGGGGAGATTGAGAAAGCCAATCTGGAAGCAGGGGAGGACGAGGAGCTGGAATCCCGCCGGAAGCTCCTGCAGAATGCCGAAAAAATCGCCAACGGGCTCAATGATGCGGTGGAAAATCTCTACGGCGGTGACGATACCGACGGCGCGGCATCGTTGCTTGCCACTGCAGAGCGGGCTTTGGCTCGGGTTTCCAAATTCAGCGACCAGATTGCCCAGCTGCATGAAAAAGTGGCCGACCTTATGTACCAGGTCCAGGATGCGGCGGAATTGGCCCGGGATGTGCAGTATGAGCTGTCCTATTCCGGTGATGAATTGGATGAAATCGAGTCCCGTCTGGATGTAATTCATAAGCTCCGGCGGAAGTACGGCACCACCTGTGCTGACATTCTGGCATACCAGGAAAAGGCAAAACAGGAGCTGGATGAGATTGAATTTGCGGACGATCATATCGAGCGGCTGAAAAAGAAGCTGAAGAAGGCCGAAAAGGAAGCCTGGGATGCAGCTTTGATCCTCCGGGAAAACCGCAAAGAAACGGCTGAAAGGCTTTCTGAACGGATTTTGACGGAGCTTGCCCAGTTGGATATGCCCAAGGTTCAGTTTGCCTGCCGGTTTTCTGAGCTGGAGCTTACGGCACTTGGCGCTGATGCGGTGGCCTTCTATATGTCTGCCAATGTGGGCGAAGCATTAAAGCCCATGAGCAAGGTCGCCTCCGGCGGTGAGCTGGCCCGGATCATGCTTGCCATGAAGAATGTTCTGGCTGAGCAGGATAAGGTGGATACGCTGATCTTTGATGAGGTGGATACCGGTGTTTCCGGCCGGGCTGCCCAGAAGGTTGCGGAAAAGCTCAAGAGTGTGGCCCGATCCAAGCAGGTTCTTTGTGTCACGCATCTTCCTCAGCTGGCGGCCATGGGTGATACCCATCTGCTGATCGCCAAGGGCGAGCGGGATGGACGTACTTATACAACTGTCACACCTCTGGACCTGGAAGGCAGAAAGAAGGAGCTTGCCCGGATTATCGGCGGTGCCAATATCACCGAAACGACCCTCAAGAGTGCGGAGGAGATGCTCCATAATGATTAAAATTCTTTGGGGTCTTCTGGCTTTCCTATGTGCCGCCGGCGGTGTTTTTGGCCTTGTAATGACCATTGTGGCCTTTCAGTTTATGGAATACGGCCGTGTGATCTTTTATCTGATTATTGCAGTTTTGTGCATTGAATTCGCAGTTCTTGCTGCAATGAAGGCAAAATCTTCAAAATCGGAATCATAATTGACAATCATCCCCCTTTTGTGTACAATGAATGTACAGAAAGGGGGATTTTTCATGGACGGAGAACGGATTTTTGGTATTATTCTGATGACCTTTGTGAACCTTCTGTGTGCCGGCATTTTTTACGGAATCGGTGTATGGGCACAGAAGCGGAAGGAACCCATGCACTTTTACACCGGAACAACCGTGGATCCCAAGACCATCTCAGATGTTCCATCCTACAATCTTGAAAATTCGAAGATGTGGAAGGCGTTTTCTATACCTTTCTGGCTCTGTGCCGGTTGTGCCCTAGGCAGCATCTGGGCAGAATCGCTGATGACCGTATCTATTGTTTTCCTTTGCGTTGGCTGCACCGTCGGCATCGGCTGGCTGATTTGTAAATATCATAAGATTCTCAGGAAGTATAAAATCCGATAAATGCTTGACAAAGTGCCTAATATTTGTTAGGATATTTCAGTAAACACGACGAAGGGACGAAGTAAGCGACCCCTTTTCCGCCAGAGAGCTGCCGGTTGGTGCAAGGCAGTGGGAAAAACCGCTGAAATACCTCCCGGAGTGGCCTGCCTGAAATGACAGTAGGGGAGGACGGGGTCGCCCGAAACAGCGAGAGGCGTTGTTGGACGCCGTGAGGTCTGTATTGTGAGATGCAGATGAACCAGAGGTGGTACCGCGTAATTTTCACGCCCTCTGTCCGAAAGGACAGGGGGCGTTTTTTCGCAGAGAGGAGGAGATACCATGATCGAAAATCCCATGGATGTTTTAAATGCATTTCCTGTGCGCAAGAATAAGAAACAGAAACAGGCCTTCCGGGATGCGGTTCAGTCCTATGGCGAAGGACTTGGATATGCTGTGAATGTGGAAAAAGGAAGCTTTGGTGCAAAGAATCTGCTGATCGGCAACCCGGAAACGGCTAAATATCTGGTGACCGCCCATTATGACACCCCGGCCCGGCTGCCTTTTCCCAATCTGATCACACCCTGCAATTTCTGGGCATTTATGGCCTACCAGCTGTTTGTAGTCGCGTTCATGTTTGCAATGGTGGGCATAGTGGGTGCTGCCGTTTATCTGCTGACCCGGGACAGCTTTCTGGGTTATTGGTCCGGATATATGTCGGTCTGGATATTTCTTGTGTTGATGATGGTTGGCCCTGCCAATAAGCATAATGCCAATGACAATACCTCCGGCGTGGTGACGGTTCTGGAAACCGCAAAATCACTGCCGGCAGAACTGAGAGAACAGGTCTGCTTCGTCCTGTTTGACCTGGAAGAAGCAGGTCTGATCGGCTCTGCATCCTATGCAAGCGCCCACAAAAAGCAGATCAAGGATCAGATCATTCTCAACTGCGACTGTGTCGGCGACGGCGATGAGCTGATGTTGTTCCCCAATAAGAAAACAAAGCAGGATGCCCTGCAGATGGACGCGCTGCGAAGCATCTGCGGTGAAGGAGAAGGAAAGAGTCTGGCGCTTCGGGAAAAGGGTTTTGCCTATTATCCCTCCGATCAGAAAAATTTCCCCTCCGGCGTTGGTATTGCCGCCTTCCGCAGGAGCAAATGGGCAGGTCTTTACTGCGGCAGGATCCATACCAAAAAGGATACGGTCCTGGATGAAAAGAATGTAAGTTTTCTGCGCGATAAGCTGATCCAACTGATCGGCAGCGCAGCCCAATAAGAAAGGAAGTAATTATGAAAGTTTATGACGAGCTGGTAGCCCGCGGCCTGATTGCCCAGGTTACCAATGAAGAAGAAATCCGTGAAATGATCGACAACGGCAAGGCCACCTTCTACATTGGCTTTGACCCCACCGCTGACTCCCTGCACGTTGGCCACTTCATGGCCCTGTGCCTGATGAAGCGCCTGCAGATGGCCGGCAACCGCCCCATCGCTCTGATCGGCGGCGGCACTGCCATGATCGGTGACCCTTCCGGCCGTACCGATATGAGAAGCATGATGACCCAGGAGACCATCCAGCATAACTGCGACTGCTTCAAGAAGCAGATGGAGCGGTTCATTGAGTTCGGTGAAGGCAAGGCCCAGATGGTTAACAATGCTGACTGGCTGCTGAATCTGAACTACGTGGATTTCATCCGTGAAATCGGCGGCTGCTTCTCCGTTAACAATATGCTCCGGGCCGAGTGCTTCAAGCAGAGAATGGAAAAGGGCCTGTCCTTCCTGGAATTTAACTACATGCCCATGCAGTCCTACGACTTCTACTACCTGTTCCAGCACTACGGCTGCAACATGCAGTTCGGCGGCAATGACCAGTGGTCCAATATGCTGGGCGGCACCGAGCTGATCCGCAAGAAGCTGGGCAAGGATGCCCACGCCATGACCATCACCCTCCTGCTCAACTCTGAGGGCAAGAAGATGGGCAAGACTGCAAAGGGCGCCGTGTGGCTGGATCCCAACAAGACCTCTCCGTACGATTTCTTCCAGTACTGGAGAAATGTGGAGGATGCAGACGTGATGAAGTGCATCCGGATGCTGACCTTCCTGCCTCTGGAGCAGATCAACGAGATGGACTCCTGGAAGGATGCCAAGATCAACGAGGCAAAGGAAATTCTGGCTTATGAGCTGACCAAGCTGGTCCACGGCGAAGAAGAGGCAGAAAAGGCAAAAGCTGCTGCCAAAGCTCTGTTTGTCGGCGGCGGCGACGATGCCAACATGCCCACCACTGAAGTATCCGCAGACAAGCTCACCGACGGCAAAATCGGCTTCCTGAATCTGATGGTTGCCTGCGGTCTGGCACCTTCCAACAAGCAGGCAAGACAGCTTGTCCAGCAGGGCGGCATCTTCGTCAATGACGAGAAAATGGCTGATCCCACCTTCCAGGTCACCGAAGAAATGCTGAAAGAAGGCGTTAAGATCCGCAAGGGTAAGAAGGTCTTCCACAAGGCCATCCTGGCTTAATGACAAACGGATGCTGCCGGTATACGGTATCCGCACAATAATTTTTGATGATTGATTTAAAAAAAGCTGACCGGTCCGACTGTGAAACCATTCACCGGATCCAGGTCAAGGCGTTTTCTCCGATTCTTCTAAAATACCAGGATTACGACAGCAATCCTGCTTCAGAGTCTCTGGATGATATTTACCGCCGGTTTGATCAGTCCTTTACAGATTACTATCTGATCGAGCTGGACGGATCTGTGATCGGAGCCCTCAGAGTCTGCGATTTTGGTGCAGCCTGCAAACTATCACCCATCTGTATCCTGCCGGAATTTCAGGGGAACGGCTATGCCCAGAAAGCCATCCGGCTGATGGAAGATCTTTATCCGAAAGCCGGACTGTGGGAACTGGACACCATTGCCCAGGAGGAAAAGCTCTGCTATCTGTATGAAAAAATCGGTTACAGAAAGACCGGCAGAGTGGATCACCTGAAAGACGGAATGGATATTGTCTACTACGAGAAAAGCATGTAACGAAAGCGGCCTCAAAGGAGGCCGCTTTCTCATTTGAGAATCTGCTTCAGTTTCTTTGCGGTTTCGGCACAGGCAGGAGTCAGCGGAGGACGGCAGCTGCCGCAATCATAGCCGATGATTTTCATGGTTTCCTTTACGGGGATCGGACTGACTTCAGAAAACAGCACTTCAATCAGCGGCTGCAGTTGTGCCTGAAGTGCAGCTGCGGTATCAAAGTCGCCGTTCAGAGCTGCCTTTGCCAGCGCCTGGGTTTCAACCGGAGCGATGTTGGAAACCACTGATACAACGCCCAAACCGCCCAGAGAAATAACCGGGGTGATCATTTCGTCATTTCCGGTCCATATCGGAAGATCGTCTTTGCAGGCACATCGGATCCTTGTGATTTTTTTAATATCGGTTGAGGCTTCCTTTACGCCGGCGATGTTAGGAATCCGGCTAAGCCGCTGATATACGGACACCGGAATATCCTGACCGGTCCGTGACGGGACGTTGTAAAGGATCAGAGGTAGGTCAACTGCCTCCGAAATCAGAGAATAGTGCAGATATAGACCATCAGGAGTTGCCTTGTTATAGTAGGGACTGACCACCAGTAAGCCGTCCGCACCACATTCCTGGGCTGCAATGCTCAGATGAAGCGTATGTTCCGTGGAATTGCTTCCGGTTCCGGCGATGATTTTGCAGCTATCACCGACATAGTTTTTCGCGCAGCGGAAAAGCTCCACTTTCTCGCTGTCAGACAAGGTGGGTGCCTCACCGGTGGTACCGCAGATCACAACCGCTTCAATGCCTGCATCGATCTGTCGGCGCAGCAGCTGCTCCAGCATGGGGTAATTTACCCGATTATCCAGAAATGGTGTGACAAGTGCCGTGCAGACACCCGAAAATAATGCATTTTTCATAGACTGATCCCTCCGTATCAGTCTATGCATCTGAAAGGATTTTGTCTGTTGCAAATTCCGGAGAAATCGGCTATACTGATTCTGTTTAGAAAACGGAGGAGTTTGTCATGAAAACCCATGATTTTTTCTATGATCTGCCGGAGGAGCTGATTGCCCAGACACCTCTGGAAAAGCGGGATACATCAAGGCTTTTGAAGCTGGACCGGGTTACCGGTGCGGTGGAGCATCATCATTTTTATGATATTATTGATTACCTGAATCCCGGGGACTGCCTGGTGATGAACGATTCCCGGGTGCTGCCTGCCCGGCTTCTGGGCCACCGGCCCACCGGCGGCGCGGTGGAAGTGTTGCTGCTGCGGGACCTGGGAGATAAAAAATGGGAATGTCTGTGCAAACCCGGCCGGAAGATGCAGGTTGGCAACGAAGTGATCTTCGGAAACGGAGAACTGACCGCCACGGTGGTGGAGGTCCAGGAAACCGGAAACCGGGTTGTGGAATTCCACTACGAGGGTATTTTCCTGGAGGTGCTGGAGCGCCTGGGAAAGATGCCTCTGCCGCCCTACATCAAGGAAGAACTCCAGGACCAGGAACGGTATCAGACAGTCTATTCCAAATCTGTCGGCTCTGCCGCAGCGCCCACCGCCGGACTGCACTGGACGGAGGATTTGCTGAACCGGGTCCGGGAAAAAGGCGTGAAAACCGCTTTTGTGACCCTGCACGTGGGACTTGGTACCTTCCGCCCCGTAAAGGCAGACAATATTCACGAGCATCATATGCACGCAGAGCTTTGCATGATCTCCCGGGAGACTGCTGACATTCTGAATGAAACCAAGAGGAACGGCGGCCGCGTGATCTGCGTGGGAACTACCTCCTGCCGGACTCTGGAGAGCCTTGTCAATGAGGACGGAACCTTTGAGGAGAAGTCCAAATGGACGGAGATTTTCATCTATCCCGGTTATACCTTTAAGGCTATGGACGGTCTGATCACCAATTTTCACCTGCCGGAGAGTACCCTGGTGATGCTGGTATCCGCCTTTGCAGGACGGGAAAATGTACTGGCCGCCTACGAGGAAGCTGTCCGGGAGCGCTACCGTTTCTTCAGCTTCGGCGACGCCATGTGCATTTTGTAGGGTGTAAGCTATGAATGCACCCATCGATGTTACCGGCATCCGGATCGAAACGGACCGGCTAGTTCTGCGGCCCTGGCAGGAGACAGATCTGGAAGATTGCTTTGAATATGCCAGAGTCCCCGGCGTAGGAGAAATGGCCGGCTGGCCCCACCATAAATCCATGGATGATACCCGAAAGGTTATCCGCTCCTTTGTCGAAGGCAGGGAAGTCCTTGCCCTGGAACTGAAGGAATCCGGAAAGGTCATCGGTTCACTGGGTATCCACGAAAATGACAATGACCATGTGGGGCCTGAATATCTGGGCCGTGAGGTCGGCTATGTGCTCAGCAAGGATTATTGGGGCAGGGGACTGGTTCCGGAGGCTGTGAAAGCCGTGATCGGTTACTGCTTTGGAGTGCTGAACTATGATTATCTGCTTTGCGGACATTTCGTCTGGAATGAGCAGTCCAGACGGGTCATTGAAAAATGCGGATTCCGGTATCTGAAGGATATTTCCCACACAACACAGTTCGGAACGGAAGAACTGACCAATCTTTATATCATCCGCAATCCCCAAAAGTGAGGTAGACTATGTTTGAAAAATGGATCGCAAATGTCTTGTTTGAAAATCTCATGAAGCGCCACGATATCAGCAAGGCCTACAAAATGGTGGGTCCTGAGGACAGCTGGTATGATACCATCACCACCGTTCACAATTCCCTGGCCGAGATTCAGAAGCTTCCCCATGAGGATTGGGAGATCACCAGCCACGACGGCCTTTCTCTGAAGGCAGTATTCTATCCCGGTACGACGAACAAGACGGTCATCTGGATTCACGGCTACACCAGCCATGCGGAGCGGGAATCCGCATTTCCGGGCCTGTTTTATCACAGCATGGGATATAACGTTCTGATCCCGTATCTGCGGTCCCATGGTCCCAGCGAAGGTAACTACATTTCCTTTGGCCCCCTGGAATCCCGGGATATTATGAAGTGGATTGACCGGGTCAATGAACGATTCCCTGGCAGCATCATGCTTCACGGACTGTCCATGGGCGGCGGAATCGCCCTGGACCTTGCGACGAAGGACCTGGTGAATGTCAGATGCATCCTGGCTGATGCTCCCAGCTACAGTATTTCCGGCTTCTTTGAAGGTGTTTCACGTTCCGTTTCCAAAATGAACCACGAAAAACTGGCAGCCTGCCTCCATGAGCGGTACCGCAAGACCTTTTCTGTTGACGCTGCGGACTATGACCGCCGTGAGAATATCAGAGCCGGCAAGTACCCGCTTCTGCTGTCTGCTGGCAGTCTGGAGCAGCAGGATGAGGTTCTTTCCCTGATCCGGGACCGGAACCCCCAGCCAACTACCCTTTTGATTCTGCCCGGCTGCAATCACGGAAACGGCATGTACAAGCAGACACAGCTGTACCAGAATACCATCCGGGAATTTACAGAGAAGTATATGTAATCCTGCCATTTTAGATAGGAGATAAACAATGTTTGAACTGAAAAAAACGGAAGGGAAGGCCCGCAGAGGCGAATTTACCTGCGCCCATGGCACTGTCCAGACCCCTGTTTTTATGAATGTGGGTACCCAGGCTGCCATCAAAGGCGGATTGAGCGCAGAGGATCTGAAAAACATCGGCTGCCAGGTGGAGCTTTCCAACACATACCATCTGCACCTTCGTCCTACCGATAAGGTTGTCCGGGAAATGGGCGGCCTCCATAAATTTATGACCTGGGACGGCCCCATTCTTACGGACTCCGGCGGATTCCAGGTGTTCAGCCTGTCCTCTCTGCGAAAGATCAAGGAAGAAGGCGTCACCTTTGCATCCCATATTGACGGCCGCAAGATCTTCATGGGCCCGGAGGAGAGTATGCAGATTCAGTCCAATCTGGGAAGCGACATCTGCATGGCCTTTGATGAGTGCATCGAAAATCCCGCTCCCCGGGATTATGTGCTGCAGAGTGTGGACAGAACCTATCGCTGGCTGGTTCGCTGCAAGGCAGAAAATGCACGGCTGAACAGCCTTCCTGGTACGGTCAATCCTCATCAGATGCTCTGGGGCATCAACCAGGGCGGCACTTATGCGGATATCCGCGTTGACCACATGAAGCGGATTGCCGATCTGGACCTGCCCGGCTATGCCATCGGCGGTCTGGCAGTGGGTGAAACTGCCGAGGAGATGTATGACATCATCGAAGCTGTGGAACCCCACATGCCGAAGGATAAGACCCGCTATCTGATGGGTGTAGGTACCCCCACCAATATTATTGAAGCGGTTGCCAGGGGTGTGGATTTCTTTGACTGCGTGATGCCTGCCCGGAATGCCCGCCACGCCCGGCTCTTCACCTGGGAGGGTGCTATCAATCTGAAAAACGCCAAGTATCAGCTGGATGAAAACCCCATCGATCCCCAATGTGACTGCCCGGTGTGCCGCCGGTACAGCCGTGCCTATATCCGCCACCTGTTCATTGCCGATGAAATGCTGGCCATGCGCCTGGCGGTGATGCACAATCTGTATTTCTACAACAAACTGATGGAGCGGATCCGCAATGCCCTGGATGAGGGCAGTTTTGAGGCCTTCCGCCGGGAGTATTCCGAAAAACTGGCAAGAAGAATCTAAAATAGGCTTGCTTTTTGTCCAATCAATGATATAATAATTAAGATTTTATACACGAAGGAGTTTTCTACCCATGGTTAATTTTCTGACCGCTACCGATGCCGCTGCTACCGGCGGTATGATGAGCACCGTCATCATGATGGTTGCCATGCTCGGCATTTTCTACTTCATGCTGATCCGTCCTGAGAACAAGCGCAAGAAGGAAGCTGAACAGATGCGCGCTTCCGTCCGTAAGGGCGACAAGATCACCACCATCGGCGGCATCATCGGCACTGTTGTTGACGTGAAGGAAAACAACATTGTCATCGAGACTTCCGCAGATCAGGTTCGTGTTGAGTTTGCCAAGTGGGCAATCTCTTCCAACGAGACTGCTGCTGAGAACGCCAAGGCTGAGGCTAAGAAGGCTGAAGAAGCCAAGGCAAAGGCAAAGGCTGCCAAGAAGGCTGAGAAGTAAGAACATAAAACTGAGGGCTTCGGATAATTTCCGAAGCCCTTTTCTTAGTTCATGATATCTTCAATTTCTTCGATTGTTCTGGGGATTCCTGCCGAGAGGTTTTCGCAGCCGGATTCGGTAACCAGGCAGTTGTCCTCCACCCGGAAGCCGATGCCCCAGTCTTCATGGTAGATTCCCACGTCCACGCAGAAGGTCATGTTGGGGGTGATAATCTCCGGGGTGGCGATGGCATCGTGGACGTCATAGCCAATGTGGTGGGCGCCGCCGTGCCACATATAGCGGCCGACATTTGCCACATCATCCAGCACGCCGGCATCAACAAGCAGCTGTGCGTTGTACTCCCGGATGGTTCTGTCCACATCAGCCATCTTCATGCCAGGACGGATGATGGAGAACATGTAGTTGGAGGTTTCCAGGGCGCAGTTGTACAGGAGCTTCTGCTTGTCCATAAACTTACCGTTGCAGGGGAATCCACGGGACACATCATTGATCATGTGGTTCCACTTGGCACCCACGTCGTTGAGGATCATATCTCCGTCATGGGCCTGACCCGTATAGGCATAGTAATGGATGCAGAAATTGTTGTTTCCTGCGGAAATGATGGGCGGGAAGCCGGGACCCTGGGGACCGTACTGGCCCAGCGCCCGGTCGAATTCTGCCTTGTACTGATATTCGTACATGCCGGGACGGGATGCTTTCATCATGGCGATGATACCGGACCTGGTGATTTCCTCAGCTTTGCGCAGGGCCTCAATCTCACAGGGCTGCTTGACCGTGCGGAGTTTACGCAGGATGGGATTGGAATTCTCGATTTTCAGGAAGGGGTAGTCCCTGGCGACCAGCGCGCAGAAGCTGTGGGCAGGGGAGTCCGGATCCTCCGCATTCTGCCGGTAGAGGTCCAGATACAGATTTTCATAGGCACCGGAAACAGTCAGCGCCCGGAAATCTGCAAGGAAATTCTGTTCATAACGGATATCCGCAACACCGGAAACCGCTTCCACCTCCGCAGGCTTCACACGGCGTCCGGTCCAGCGCTCCGCCATCGCATCGGGCGGAAGAATATACAGCCGCTCCCAGGTGCTGCCGGCAGAGTCCTTACCGGCCAGAAGGAAGGTGTTCTTCTGCTCGATGCCGGTCAGATAGACAAAGTTGCGCTGGGCGAAGAAGGGATAGTATTCGTCGATGGTTTTCCGCAGCTCGCAGCCTGAAAAGAAGACGGCCAGGGAGCCGGGCTTCATGGATTCATAGGCCCGCCGGCGGTTACCGGTAAAGTAAGTTTTATTCATGGGAATCCTCCGTATCGTAGGTCAGGATCTCTTTTGCAATATAGATGGGTCGGTTTTTTGTCTGCTCGAAGGTTCGGCCCACATATTCGCCGATGATGCCCTGTCCAAACAGCTGCATGGAGCCGAAGAACAGGATCAGCACGATGATGGAAGCATAACCGGGAACGTCGATACCCCAGATCAGCTTCTGCAGAATCACCGTAATCAGATAAATCACCGCAGCCACTGCCGTAAAGGCACCGACACAGGCAGAAAAGCGCAGGGGAGCGGTGGAATAGCCGATGATGCCCTCGATGGCATAGTTCAGAAGCTTCCAGAAATTCCACTTGGAGCTGCCGGCATGGCGTTCGCAGGCCGTATAGGGAATGAACTGGGTATCATATCCGACCCAGGCAAAAATACCCTTGGAGAACCGGTGATACTCCGCCATTTCCAGCATGCTGTCCCGGACGGACCGGCGGAAGGTGCGGAAATCGCTGGCATCGGGCTGCAATGTCACCTTGGAAAGCTTGTTGATGATCGCATAGAAGCTCTTCTTGAAGAAAGAGAGGACCTTACCTTCGCCGCGACGATCCTGGTAGGCTGCGATCACATCCGTTTCGGGACTTTCGTCCAGCATCCGGACCATATCCCGGACAATTTCCGGCCGTTGCTGCAGGTCTGCATCGATCAGGGAGATATACTCGCCGGAGGCGTGTTCCAAACCTGCATAGAGGCCTGCCTCCTTGCCGAAATTCCGGGAGAAGGAGATGACTTTGACCGGACATTTCTGTGCTCTGAAGATCTTTTTTAAGTTGTGAAGTGTTGCATCCCGGCTGCCGTCGTTGATAAAAATGATCTCATAATCATAGCCGCATCCTGAGAATGCATCTATGACGGCATCCTGAAATGCCTGGACATTTTCAGCTTCATTGTAGCATGGAACGATCAGAGATAGCTTCATAACAATTGCCTCGCGTTTTTGGAAAATATAGTATATTATATTCCCTTTTTGGAGCCGCGTCAACACGGAAAAAGTGTTGACATTCCTCAGAAAATATGGTAACTTATCCTAAGTTAAAGGCATAGAAGGGGAGTTTCCGCTCAAAACCTGTTTCAGAGAGCCGCCGGTCGGTGCAAGGCGGTAATGGGTTGAACGGTTTGTCGCCCCGGAGCTGTTTTTCTGAAAGGATAGTAGGGAAGACCGGGTCAGCCCGTTACAGCGTTTGAGTGCCCGTTTATTCGGGAAGTCAGGTGGTACCGCGGAATTTTCGCCCTGAAGCTATGCTTCGGGGCTTTTTTAGTTCCGTCCTGACAGAAAATACTCAAACAAAAGGAGATAACAAATTATGGCAAGAGAACTGCCGAAGATCTACGAGCCCCAGCAGGTGGAGTCCCGTATCTATGACATGTGGCAGAAAGGCGGCTACTTCCATGCGGAGGTGGACCGCAGCAAGAAGCCCTTCACCATCGTCATGCCCCCTCCCAATGTCACCGGCCAGCTGCACATGGGTCACGCCATGGACGCAACGCTGCAGGATACGCTGATCCGTTTCAAGCGGATGCAGGGCTACAACGCTTTGTGGATTCCCGGTGTTGACCATGCAGGTATTGCAACCCAGATTAAGGTTGAGGAAGAACTGCGGGTGAAGGAAGGCCTGAGCCGGTATGACCTGGGCCGCGAGAAGTTCCTGGAGCGGGTCTGGGACTGGAAGAACAAGTACGGCAACCGGATTGTGGAACAGCAGAAGAAGCTGGGTGCCTCCTGCGATTGGGACCGCAGCGCATTTACCATGAATGAAGGCTGCTCCAAGGCTGTCCGGGAAGTCTTCGTTTCCCTGTATGAGAAGGGCCTCATTTACAAGGGTAGCCGGATTATCAACTGGTGCCCCAACTGTGTTACCGCACTGTCCGATGCAGAGGTTGAGTACGTGGATAAGCCCGGTCACCTGTGGCATATCCGTTATCCTCTGGCTGACGGCTCCGGCGAAGTGGTGGTTGCAACCACCCGTCCCGAGACCATGCTGGGCGATACCGGTGTCTGCGTCAACCCCAACGATGAGCGGTATAAGGACATCGTGGGTAAGAAGGTCATTCTGCCCCTGGTGAACAAGGAAATTCCTGTCGTTGCCGATGATTATGCCGAGATGGAATTCGGTACCGGATGCGTCAAGATGACTCCCGCCCATGACCCCAACGACTTTGAAGTGGGCCTGCGGCACAATCTGGAAGTCATCCGTGTGCTGAACGACAACGGTGTTGTCAACGAGTTTGGCGGCAAGTACGAGGGTATGGACCGTTACGATGCCCGTAAGGCCATCGTCGCTGATCTGGAAGAGCAGGGCTACCTGGTCAAGATCGAAGACCACGCCCACAATGTGGGTACCTGCTACCGCTGCCACAAGGATGTGGAGCCCATTATCTCCGCCCAGTGGTTCGTGAAGATGAAGCCCCTGGCAGAGGAAGCCATCCGTGTGGTGAAGGAAGGCGAGACCAAGTTTGTTCCCGACCGCTTCTCCAAGACCTATATGAACTGGATGGAGAATGTCCGTGACTGGTGCATCTCCCGTCAGCTGTGGTGGGGTCATCAGATTCCTGCCTGGACCTGTGCTGACTGCGGCCATATTTCCGTCTCCCGTGATGATATTTGCACCTGCCAGAAGTGCGGCAGCACCAAGATCACCCGGGAAGAGGACGTGCTGGATACCTGGTTCAGCTCTGCCCTGTGGCCCTTCGAGACTCTGGGCTGGCCCGGCAAAACTGAGGATCTGGACTATTTCTATCCCACCGACGTGCTGGTCACCGGCTATGACATCATTTTCTTCTGGGTTGCCAGAATGATCTTCTCCGGCTGCGAGCATACCGGTAAGACCCCCTTCCACACCGTTCTGATTCACGGTCTGGTCCGTGACAATCAGGGCCGGAAGATGAGTAAGTCTCTCGGTAACGGCATTGATCCTCTGGAAATGATCGACAAGTACGGCTGCGATGCCCTGCGCATGAACATGGTTTCTTCCAACAGCCCCGGCAACGATATGCGCTTCTATGTGGAGCGCTGCGAAGCCATGCGCAACTTTGCCAATAAGCTGTGGAACGCATCCCGCTATGTGCTGATGAACCTGCCTGAGGATGCCAAGAACGAGCTGCCCGCAGCCGAAAAGCTGGAAATTGCCGATAAGTGGGTGCTCAGCAAGCTGAATACCCTCATCGCAGAAGTCACCGAGAACATGGATAAGTATGAACTGGGTGTTGCCATCTCCAAGATCTATGACTTTATCTGGGATATCTACTGCGACTGGTATATCGAGATGACCAAGGCAAGACTCTTTGCTGACGATGCCGACCGCAAGGATACTGCGCTGAAGGTTCTGGTTTACGTTCTGGACCAGGTGCTGCGTCTGCTGCATCCCTTCATGCCCTTCATCACCGAGGAAATCTGGCAGTCCATTCCTCACGAGGGCGATGCACTGATCGTTGCCAAGTGGCCCGAGTACAAGGATGAACTGAACTTCAAGGCTGAGGCTGATATGATGGAGTCCGTGATGGATGCCATCCGGGCCATCCGCAACCGCCGTACCGAAATGAACGTGCCCCCCTCCAAGAAGGCAGCCCTGTTCGTTCTGACGGCCAAGCCCCAGATCTTCACTGAGGGCGAAGGCTTCCTGCAGCGGCTGGCTTATGCGGATGAGGTGAAGCTCCTGGATGCAGAGCCTGCTAACCTGGACGGCATGGTGACCATCACCACCGCCGATGCCAAGCTCTATATCCCCATGGGTCAGCTGGTTGACGTTGCCAAGGAGCTGGAGCGGATCAACAAGGAACTGGAGAAGAACCGGAAGTTCCTGGCTTCCCTGGAAGCAAAGCTTTCCAACGAGAAGTTTGTTGGTCGGGCTCCCGAGGCTGTTGTGGCCGCCGAGCGTGAAAAGGCCGCCAGAACTGCGGATCTCATCGCGCAGCTGGAAGAAAGCCTGGCTGCCATGGAAAAGCTGGGTTAATGAAATAATCTCTAACGGTGCAAACCATTTGGTTTGCACCGTTTTCTTTTTGCGAACTCCCGTTTCCGACTGTAAATCTAACGGCCGAACTGTATACTGAACTGCAGAAAACAACAAGGAGGAATTTGCATGCATTTTACAAGTTATCTTGAAAATGGCCAGCTGACGGTGGCGCTGACAGGAGAAATTGACCACCACTGCGCCAAGGGCTATATTCAGGCAATTGCGGCCAAGATCGAAGCATACACCCCGGAGCTCTGTGTCCTGGATTTTGGGGAGGTTTCTTTTGTGGATTCATCCGGAATTGCTGTGGTGATCAATGCCCTGCGGAATATGACCCAGATTGAAGGAAAACTGATTCTGTCCGGCATCGGAAATCAGCCCATGCGGGTGTTCCGGGCATCGGGAATTGACAAACTGGTTGAAATCAAGGAGGCCGTATCATGAAATTTGAAAACTATATGATTCTGGAATTTCCCAGCAAATCTGCAAATGAAGCCTTTGCCCGGTCTGCGGTGGCATGCTTTGCAGCTCAGATGGACCCGACGCTGGAGGAACTGGGGGACATCCGCACAGCGGTTTCTGAGGCTGTGACCAACTGCATCGTCCATGCCTATCCAGAGGGCTTCGGGATCATTACCCTTCGGTGCCGGATGCTGAAGGACAATGTGCTGGATATCGTGATCAAAGATAAGGGTGTGGGCATTCCCAATCTGGAAGAAGCAAGAAGACCTGCCTTCACAACAGGCGGCGCAGACCGCAGCGGCATGGGCTTTACCATCATGGAAAGCTTTATGACAAGCTTTGAGGTCTCCTCCCAGCCGGGAAAGGGAACGACGGTACATATGCGCCGGAAGATCAAACAGCGCCAATGAGCCGCACGGAGGAGCTTCTGCGCCGGGCAAAACAGGGGGATCCCCGGGCATCCGAGGATCTTGTTACGGAAAACGCGGGGCTGATCTGGTCCATTGCCAGGCGTTTCGTGGGCCGGGGCACCGATCTGGAGGATCTGTATCAGTTAGGGTGTCTGGGCTTTCTGAAGGCAGTGGAGGGCTTTGATCCGGCCTTCGGAACTCAGTTTTCCACCTATGCGGTGCCGAAAATATCCGGGGAAATTCGAAGATTTCTCCGGGATGACGGGGCGGTTAAGGTATCCCGGGGCATCAAGGAACAGGCAACTGCCATCAAAATTGCCAGAAATCACTTGACCGCTGCATTGGGCAGGGAACCGACGGTTCTGGAAATCTCCCGGCAAACCGGCATCTCTCCGGAAGACATTGCCATTGCCGAGAATGCAACTGCCGCCACCGAATCCATCCAGCGGGAAACCGGGGAGGAAGGATTCTCTCTGGAGCATATTCTTACCGATACGGAATCGGAAGAACGGATGGTGGAAAAAATAGCTCTGAGTCAGGCAATCGGAAAGCTGCAGGAGAAAGAAGGAATGGTGATCCGGCTGCGGTATTATCACGGGCTGACCCAGCAGCGGGTGGCAAAGGTGCTGGATGTGAGTCAGGTACAGGTTTCCCGGATCGAAAAGAAAGCATTGGCCCATCTGAGAGAACTTCTATCTTGAGTTTTTGCCGCAAATAAGGTAAAATAGTTGCATCTTATTGTATACAGGTGTAACTATGACTGAATCCTATGAACAGAGATTTCTGACTGCCCGGCGCAGCTACATTGCCCGGCAGTTTTCAAACCTGAATGCCATGCAGCGGGAGGCCGTTCTGACTACAGAGGGCCCGCTTCTGCTGCTTGCAGGTGCCGGCAGCGGCAAAACCACCGTGCTGATCAACCGGATTGCCAATCTGATGCGCTTCGGCTGCGGTGCGGACAGCTATGAAATTCCCGATACGGTGACCCAGGAGGATGTGGATTTCCTGGAGACTCTTGGAGATGAACCCTCCGATTTTGACCGTCACCGGGCCGACTGGCTCTGCGCCCTGCGTCCGGCTGCTCCCTGGAGCATCATTGCCATTACCTTTACAAACAAGGCTGCCAATGAGCTGAAGGAACGTCTGTCGCTGATGCTGGGTCCCGAAGCCCAGGACATCTGGGCCATGACCTTCCACTCTGCCTGCTGCCGGATCCTGCGCCGGGACATTGAGCGGATGGGCTATGACAAGAGCTTTACCATCTATGATTCCTCCGATTCTGAGCGGGTCATGAAGGATATCATCAAGGATATGGGCCTGGATGACAAGACCTTCCCCGCCAAGGTGGTCCTGAATGCCATCAGCAAGGAAAAGGACCAGCTGACGACCCCGGAGGATCTGCTGCGCAGGGCCGAAGAAACCAATGATCTGCGGATTCTTCACATCGCCAGGGCCTATCAGCGGTATCAGAAGCAGCTTAAGGACAATAATGCCCTGGATTTTGATGACATCATCTGCGTCACCGTCCGGCTGCTGCAGGAGCATGAGGATGTGCGGCAGTATTACCAGAAGAAATTCCGCTATGTGCTGGTGGATGAGTACCAGGATACCAACCATGTGCAGTACCTGCTGACGAGCCTCCTGGCCGGCGGTTACGAAAATATCTGCGTGGTGGGTGATGACGACCAGAGTATTTACCGGTTCCGGGGCGCCACCATTGAAAATATTCTGAGCTTTGAAAAGCAGTACCGGGGTGCCCGGGTTATCCGTCTGGAGCAGAACTACCGCTCCACCCAGTCTATCCTGAATGCGGCGAATGCCGTGATTGCCCATAATCTTGGGCGCAAGGGCAAACGGCTCTGGACAGCCAACGGCAGCGGCGATCCCATCACAGTTTATGAAGCCTACGACGAAGGGGCGGAAGCAAACTATGTGGCAGGTCAGATCATTTCCCGGTCCAGAGGCAAAAACTTCAAGGATTATGCCATTTTGTACCGGACCAATGCCCAGTCCAACGCCCTGGAATTTGCACTGAAGCGCAATGGTATTCCGTACCGGGTCATCGGCGGTATGCGATTCTTCGACCGGGCTGAAATAAAGGATATGCTCAGCTACCTGTGCGTCATCAATAACCGGGCGGACGATCTGCGGCTGCGGCGGATCATTAACAATCCTCCCAGAGGTTTGGGTGCAAAGACCATCGAAACTGCCATCCGTCTGGCTGAAGCGGAAGGAAAGCCCCTGTACAGCGTGGTTTCCGATCCCTATTCCTACGGCCCTCTTGAAAAGCCTGCCATGAAGCTGATGCAGTTTTCTGCCATGATCGAGGAACTGGCGGAGCTTCTGGACACCGGCATCAGCCTGCCGGAATTCTACGACGAAGTGATGCAGCGCACCGGCTATGTAGCCATGCTGGAAGGAAAGCCTACGGAAGAGAACAAGACAAAACTGGAAAACGTCCGGGAACTGAAATCCAGCATCAACGCCTATGCAGAAAACGCGGAACTTCCGACCCTGGCCGGTTTCCTGGAGGAAATCGCCCTGTACACGGACCTGGAGGAGTATAACGACAGCGATGATGCGGCTGTTATGATGACCATGCACTCCGCTAAGGGCCTGGAGTTTCCCCATGTTTTTCTGGTTGGCTTTGAGGACGGCTTGTTCCCCGGTATGCGGGCCATCGGAGATATGGAGGAGATGGAAGAGGAACGGCGGCTTTGCTATGTGGCCATCACCCGGGCCAAGCAGACGCTGACAATCTGCTATGCCAAACAGAGAATGCTCTACGGTCGGACCAATGCTGCGCTGAAATCCCGTTTCCTCCGGGAAATTCCCGAAGAATGTGTGGTTTTCAAGGGTGGCACCAAGGTCCGCCCCGAATCCGGATCCTACTGCGGCTACGGCGGGACCTTCTCCGGCAGCTACGGTTCTGTCGGCGGCGATTATGCCCGCAGACCCACTCAGCAGGAGCTGGCCGCCAAGGAGCGCATGAAGCGCAGCGAACAGTCCGTCTTTACATCCCAGAGTACAAAGGCCTCTTATCTGGAACTGAGCAAGGGCGATATGGTGCTCCATGCAGCCTTCGGCAGAGGCATGGTGCTGTCGGTGATGAAAATGGGCGGCGATGCGCTGCTGGAAATTGCCTTTGACGATATCGGCACCAAGAAGCTGATGGCTAAGACGGCCTCTGCTCATATGAAAAAACTGTAATAAACACTTCTGCGCTGCATATCCTCCAGCGGGGGGATGTGTATGCGCAGGTGGTTACGCATGATTCTGTGGCGAATCGGGATCATCGGGATTGTGATTGTTGCAGTGTTCTTTCTGCTGCGCAGCCGGTATCGGGATGTAATATCGGATCTGGCCCGGACCCAGGTGATGAATACCACCTCGGATCTGACCAATGATGCCATTGCAAAACAGATCGCTGCCGGAAACATCGCCTATGACCGGATCGTTTTCTTTGAAAAGGACCTGGAGGGCCGGATCACCGCTCTGAAAACCAACATGAGCGAGGTAAACCGACTCAAAACGGATATCTTAAATATCATTAACGACGAGATCCTGTCTTTGGATACGTCGGATATCGGGATCCCTCTTGGCAGCCTGTTTCTGCCGGAACTGCTTTCCGGTAAAGGACCGTCGATTCCGGTGCACATTTTGTCGATTCGCAATTCTGACGCGAATTTTGTCAGCCATTTTTCCCAGGCCGGCATCAACCAGACCCTGCACCGGCTGAACATGGAAGTCAGCATCGACGTTGCGGTGCTGGTCCTGGGGGAGACCAACAGCTTTACCATGTCCAGCGAGGTGGTGGTTGCGGAAACCGTCATTGTCGGGGATGTGCCGCAAACATTTTTACAGACCGGAGGTTAAGTATGAACCCCAAAGAGAGAGTAAAAGAACTTTCAGAAATTCTGAAGGAAGCAAACTACCGGTATTATGTGCTGGATGATCCCACCATGCCGGATTTTGAATATGACCGGCTCCTCCGGGAACTGGAGGAACTGGAAGCTGCCCATCCGGAACTGGTGATAGAAGATTCACCCACCCAGCGGGTTGGCGGTGAAGCCATCAGCGCTTTTGAAAAGTATACCCATCCGGTGCCGCTGATGAGCCTGCAGGATGTATTCTCCCTGGAGGAATTGGATGAATTTCTGGAGAAGACCCTAACTGCTGATCCTTCCACGATGTTCTCCGTGGAGCCGAAGATCGACGGACTTTCCGTGGCGCTGGAATATGTGGACGGCAAGTTTACCCGGGGTGCGACCCGGGGTGACGGCAGCGTGGGCGAGGACGTAACGGAAAACTTAAAGACCATCCGTTCCATTCCCATGATGCTGGGACATGCACCTGCCCGGCTCATCGTCCGGGGCGAGGTGTATATGCCCAAAAAGAGCTTCGAAAAGCTCAATGCAAAGCAGGAAGAAGAGGGAAAGCCTCTCTTTGCGAATCCCAGAAATGCGGCTGCAGGCTCCCTGCGGCAGCTGGATCCCAAAATCTGCGCCCAGCGGGGTCTGGATATCTTTATCTTTAATATCCAGCTGATCGAAGGTGTGGAGTTTGGAAGCCATGCCGAAACCCTGGACTATCTGAAGACTCTGAAATTTAAGGTCATTCCTTATCAGAAGCTGCAAAAAC
Organism: Oscillospiraceae bacterium; assembly: GCA_015068305.1. Classification (GTDB taxonomy): domain Bacteria; phylum Bacillota; class Clostridia; order Oscillospirales; family Oscillospiraceae; genus Faecousia. The sequence continues at coordinate 39,676 of SVKV01000005.1, read as the reverse complement.
CAGCTGAAATCAACGATTATGTTCTGTCCATCAATGAAAACAGGGAAGATCTACCCTGCGATATTGACGGTGCGGTGATCAAGGTCAATGATCTTGTGCAGCGGGAACGGATGGGTGCCACCGCAAAATGCCCCCGTTGGGCTGTTGCCTATAAGTATCCTCCGGAGATCAAGGAAACAGTGGTGGAGGACATTGTGATCCAGGTGGGCAGAACCGGTGTTCTGACGCCGAAAGCCGTTGTCCGGCCGGTACGGCTTGCCGGTACCACCGTCACCAATGCAACCCTTCATAACCAGGATTTCATCACAGAACGGGATATCCGCATCGGCGATACCGTCCATATCCGCAAAGCCGGTGAGATCATTCCGGAGATTCTGGATGTGGTGAAGGAGAAGCGCCCTGCGGATGCTGTTGCCTATCTGCTTCCGAAAGCGTGCCCCGTCTGCGGTGCAGCCGTTGCACGGGATGAAGAAGGTGCCTTTGTCCGCTGCACCGGTGCAGAGTGTCCTGCACAGCTGAGCCGGAATATTGCTCATTTTGTCAGCCGGGATGCCATGGATATCGAAGGCCTGGGCAGCTCTATTGTGGAAGCGCTGATTGAAAAGGGACTGATCAAATCTCCTGCGGATATCTACTATCTGACTCTGGATGAGATGAAATCTCTGTGGCAGAAGGGCAGCAAGGCGGCAGAAAAGCTGCTTGGTGCCATTGAAGCCAGCAAACAGCAGGATTTGAGCCGGCTGATCTTTGCCCTGGGTATCCGCCAGGTTGGTGCCAAGGCGGGAAAAGTACTGGCATCCCATTTCGGTACACTGGATGCACTGATGGCTGCAACATTGGAGGAACTGACTGAAGTTGCGGATGTGGGAGAAATCACAGCACGGAATATTGCAGAATGGTTTGCACAGCCCCAGTCACAGCACCTGGTTGAAAAGCTGAGGGGTGCCAGTGTCAACTTTGAGAGCAAGCGTGAAATTACAGATACCAGATTTGCCGGAAAAATCTTCGTTCTGACCGGCGCGCTGAGTAAATTTACCCGGGATGAAGCTACGGAGAAAATTGAACTCTTCGGTGGCAAGGCATCCGGATCCGTCTCCAAAAAGACAAGCTATGTGGTGGTCGGTGAGAATGCCGGCTCCAAGGAACGAAAAGCCAGAGAACTGGGAATTCCGATCCTCAGTGAGGACGACTTCCTTGCAATGATTCAATAACGGCAAAACCGGGAAGCAACGATATCCGTTGCTTCCCGGTTAATACGTTTATTCATTAATGTCAGGCAATGCCGTTGCAAAATAGATAATATCGCTGATGTACCGTTCTGCACCGTAACTGACATGATTGATAACTTCATCATTCATTACAATCGTTGCAGTCTGACCACCGTCGAGGGTGTATGCTGTTTCAATACCCATCTCAGAGATCGCCTTTGCAAACGTATGGATATTGGGAAAGGAATAATAATAATCTTCACCGTTTGCGGTAATCATAGCATAATGGAGTGGACCAAGCTGGCAGATTGCCGAACGCGCGTATTTTTGATTAATTTCTCCAAGAACATAGTGACTTGGTTCACAGGTTTTGCCGTCCTGTACCAGAATCGGACCAAAACAGAGACTAAAACGAATGTTATGTTCATCGACATAATTCTGGAGGTCTTCCTTGGTTTGAAACTCCCTTGCTTTTATAAAAACAAAGTCACCCTGATCATCAATCAGACAGGTGTCAAGATCATTCATATTGAAACGTTCTACCTGACCGTTATATACAACAATTCCGCTGCCGCGGTATTTGTAAAAATCGCCCGCTGAAGCAACTACTGCATTGACGGAGGATGCCATTTGGCTGGTTAGGAATTGTCGTTCATAGCCGAATGTACCACCCGAAAGAAAACGGCGGAACTGGGAAGGGTGTTCGATTTTGACTTCAGAAATGGTATATACCGCATTATCTATTACTTGCTTCCAGGTTACGGCAAATATTGTATCATCCAGAAAATAGTTGATCTCGCTATTACGCAGGATGGGGGTTTCTGTGCTAAAGAGCAGTTCCTGTTCATCCATTTGCAGATGTGCAGTATCAATCAGCCATTGCAGAGAAGCGGGATCGGCGGCTTTGCCGAAATTGCTTTGAACCGGTTCCGGTGCAACCTGGTCATTGTCACTGAGCAGATACACTTTCTTAATCTTAATAAAACCTTCAGCAGCAGAACTGATGGAATTCGAGATGAAATTATCGTAGCGATCAGAAATTCCGTAGTTCTTTACTGCAGCGAAAGCGGATACTTCAGAACTGTTATTACCGGTTAGAATCAGCAATAAAAAGCCCAATGTTAGGAGAATACAGAAGCTGCATGTAATCAATGAAATGATTTTTTTAAATATCGTCATTATATTTCTCTTTTCAAAAAACTTTAAACGCTATTTTGTTTTCTCCGGGACAGCGGTACAAAAGTAAATAATATCACTCACGTCTCGTTCATACCCCAGGGAGGGAACGTTGATTATTTTTCCGTTCATGAAAATGGCGCCCGTATTACCGCCATCCATTGCGTAGGCTTTCTGACAGCCAAAGGTGTCAATTATCTCAGCAAAATCATGGATGGTCGGTGTGCCGAAGTACTTCTTTTCGGAATTTCCGACGACCACCAGATAGTGCAGGTTATCCATCTGACACAGGGCTGCACGGGGGTATTTGTCATTAATCTCACCCAATGCATAATTGGGAGGATCGCAGCGAACGCCGTCCTCAATGAGAATCGGGCCGAAGGAAATACTGAAACTGATGTCATTTTCGTCCACAAACTTCTGGACACTTTCCATATCCATCAGCTCCCCGCGGTGGGACAGGATAAGATCGCCGTTGCGGTCAATATAGCATATGTCACACTCCTGAGGAAGATTGACTGACCGGACGATTCCGTCATAAACCTTCGTTCCGAATTTTCGACCCCGGTAGTGATCAGCGCTGGAGCCTACAACCGCATTGACCTGCTTGGACATGAAAGCCACGGTGTAACAATTCTTGGAATTATAGATGCCGTCTGCCAGATGCCGTCTGAACTGAGTCGGATGTGAAACCTTTACCTCGGAAATGGTGTATACATAATTGTTGATCAGCTGCTGCCAGGTAACAGCAAAGATACTTTCGTCCAGATAGTATGTGACTTCGCTGCCCGGCTTCAGTTCAATGTCCGTTGAAAAGAGGGTATCCTGCCCCTCCAGAATAAAGGACGCATCTTCCAGCAGCCAACCGAGCGTGGACGGGTCGTCGGAGGTACCGTAGCAGTCCGGATCAGGAAGCGGACCTTCTGTGACGTTTTCTTCCAGCCAGAACTGTTTTCTAACAGAGCGGGCACCGGCTTCAGCATCTGCAAGTGTATCAGAAATAATTGAATCAAACCGGTTCATGATGTTCGCTTCCGGTAAAACCGGTATCTGCTCCCGGGCGTTTTTCAGACTGAGCACAGTAAGTGCTCCCAAGAACACCACAAATATACAGATAAGTGCAGTGAAAGAAATCAACATTCCTTTCAGTAATTTGGGTTTCATACCAGTTGTCATGATCTGCTCCTCGCGAAGGTTACAGAGAATAGTCTTCCTGCTCGTACTTTTTAAAATCCAAAGCTTTTGCTTTCACTGGGATACGCTTCACAGGATCGTAGCGGAATGCCATACATTTTTGCTTGTCCGACACGGATCCTTTTTTGGAGCAGAGAAACTGGCCATCGTCCAGTTGCGTTCCATGGATGCAGTAACTGCAGCTGGGGCTGATCTTCTTTCTGAATAGCATGGCATATACCTCATTATGCATAGTCCCTATATTATATATCAAAACAGTTCAGAAAGCTACCTCTTTTTTTCGGGATCCTCCCAATAGGCGAATCACCGCGGCTGCCGGGAGCAGCACGGCCAGGAATACGGCGGATCGGGGGAGAGTAACGGCTGCAGCCGCCAGGATACCCGCAATGGCAGACTGTACACCTTTCCAGGGAAGGTAGCTTTTCAGATCAAGTCCATCACAGACCGAAACCGTCTGCATTCGGACACAGAGTCCACCAAAGGAAAGCAGAACGGCAGCCAGTACAAACCGAAGATTCACGCTTTCGACAGAATGCAGCATCAAACACCCGTTGGAAAGCTCCAGCAAACCGGAAATCATCACCTGGACCACGGTTGGGAAATACCAGAGAATCCAGTGAGACAGGAATTCCAACACCATGCGCAACAGCACAACACAGCTGCAGATGTGAAACATCCCTTTGGCGGCAATTAGAATTGCATCCGGTACAGACGGTGCCTTCGGATCCTGCATCATCAGCGGATTTCGGTTTCCACCGGGCATCAGCCAGCCTGTAACCAGCCCGCTGAGAATCTGGATTCCCCACAGAAGCCATAAATACACCGGTGACGGGAACAGGGGTCCCAGAATCCCGAAGATGAAGGAAGGACCTGCATTGTTGCAAAAGACAGCCATCCGACGGGCATCAGCCTCCGGAAGTTTCCCGTCACGGAATGCTAGCATCACATTCTGGGCCCCCACCGGATAACCGCCCAATATACCTACCGCAAACAGAGATTCACAGCCCGCAGGAATACTGCAGAATCTGCAGACCGGAGCCAAAATTGGAATCTGTTTTCCGATGATGCTTCCTGTGATTAAAATTGACAGAACACTGAAGGGAAACAGCGCCGGCAATAAGGAATTCAAGCATAACTGAATTCCCTCATAAATCCCGCGGACTGCCGTCTTTCCGTCCAGAATCAGCAAAAGCATGGCAGCAGCGCTTCCGATCAGAGTTACCCGATTTCTTGTTCGCATGGATTTCACCTCATAAGAATCTATGCATCTTCCGGAAAGATAATTGCCGGAAGCTCATATGCTTTTTCAAAAGGGAGGTGCACAGATGGTGCAGAAAAAGCATTGGATCCGGTATCTGGCAGATGGAGCGGAGCTGGAGGGGGAGCCTCTACCCGGGGTTCCCGTGGTGGAACTGGCCGGGGACAGCCGGGTACTGATTGAACGGCACGGAGGTGTGACGGAATACAGCAGGGAACGGATCGGTGTGAAGGTGCGCTTCGGTACGGTGTGTATCTGCGGCTGCGCTCTGGAATTAACCAGAATGACCCGGGAACAGCTGGTCATTTCCGGAAGGATTGATTGTGTGCAGCTTCAGCGGAGGTGCAGATAATGGGACTGTACAGGTCGCTGGCGGGTGAGGTCAGACTCAGACTGATCGGTGCCGACATTCCAAAAAGTCTGCTGCTCATCAACGCTGCCCAAATCCCGGTATGGAATGTGACGATGAACGGAGAATTGGAAGCGGATCTCACCGTATCCCGGAAAAATTACCGGAAGGTAAAAGAAATTGCGCAGCGGCGCGGTGACCGGCTGACAACCGTAGGCCGCCGGGGTGCCTATTGGACGGTCAAAAGAATGCTGCGGCGGCCAATGCTGACCGGGGGATTTTTGCTGCTTTTTCTGATGACCGGGCTGCTGTCGGGCCGCATTCTGTTTGTTAGCGTGGAGGGGAATGCTCAGATTCCGGACCGGCTGATATTGGAAGCGGCAAAAGAAAGCGGGATCCGCTTCGGTGCAGTACGACGGCAGGTTAGAAGCGAGGTCATGAAAAATGAACTGCTTGCCCAGCTGCCGGAGCTTCAATGGGCGGGTGTCAACACCTACGGCTGCACCGCTGTAATTACGGTCCGGGAGCGAACTTTGACGGAGCAAACAGCAACAATGCCGGGGATCAGCAGCTTGGTTGCCCATCGGGACGGGGTGATTCTTTCCTGCAATGTTACGGAGGGAACCCCGCTTTGTGTCCCGGGACAGGCGGTGAAGGAGGGACAGGTTCTGATATCCGGCTATGCAGACAGAGGCCTGAGTGTATCGGCAACCCATGCCCAGGGTGAGATTTTTGCCGTCACCAGGAGAAATATCCAGGCTGTCACACCCGCATTTCAGTCAGCAAGAAGAGAAAACCACGGTACCCAGACAAAATATAGCCTTCTCATCGGAAAAAAACGCATAAATTTCTATAAAGGTAGTGGAATTTCCGGTGCAGGTTGTGTTAAAATGTATTCGAAGTATGTCCTGTCGCTGCCGGGAGGATTTTGTCTGCCGGTTGCTTTGATCCGGGAAACAATTACCGACTCGGTTCTTGCTGATATTGCAGTAACGGAGGAAACTGCCGCAGTGCAGTTGTCGTCCTTTGCGGAAAAACAGCTGAAGCAGATCATGATCGCCGGTATCGTTACACAGCGGGAAGAATCGGTTGTTACGGAATCCGGCTGCTACCGGCTGGAGGGTATATATGCCTGCACCGAGATGATCGGCAGAAGACAGGAAGAGATGATTGGAGAATACCATGGGAAAGACAACGGAACGGATCGTGAACGCGGATCGGGTGGATGATCTGATCGCAGTATTCGGTTCTTTTGATGAAAATATCAAGCGCATCGAGGAAGCACTGGATGTGCACATCATCAACCGGGGTACCGATATGAAGGTATCCGGTGATGAGGAAAACGTGGACAAGGCCGTGCGGACTCTGGAAGGTCTGCTGGCTCTGGCTGCCAAGGGTGAGAATATCGATGAGCAGCGGGTCCGCTATCTGATCACCCTGGTCCGGGAGGGCAATGATGACAGCATCGCCCAGATGGCCAAGGATGTGGTCTGTATTACTGCCAAGGGTAAGCCCATCAAGGCCAAAACCGTCGGTCAGCAGAAATACATGAAAGCCATCCAGAAAAACACCATCACCATTGGCGTGGGCCCTGCCGGTACCGGCAAGACTTATCTTGCGGTGGCTGCTGCTGTTGCAGCATTCCGGGAGCGAACGGTGAACCGGATCATTCTGACCCGTCCTGCAGTGGAAGCCGGCGAGCGTCTGGGCTTTCTGCCCGGTGACCTGCAGAACAAGGTGGATCCCTATCTGCGGCCCCTGTATGATGCCCTCTATGACATGCTGGGCGCCGAAACCTTCCAGAAGTACCAGGAGCGGGGTTCCATCGAAGTGGCGCCTCTGGCCTATATGAGAGGCCGCACCCTGGACGACAGCTTTATCATCCTCGATGAAGCTCAGAATACCACCAAGGAACAGATGAAGATGTTCCTGACCCGATTGGGATTCGGGTCCAAGATCGTCATCACCGGCGACATCACCCAGATCGACCTGCCGGATGATAAGACCTCGGGCCTTAAGGATGCGGTCCGGGTGCTGGAGGGTATCAACGATATTGCCATTTGCCGTCTGACCTCCGCTGACGTTGTACGCCATGCACTGGTCCAGGAGATCATCAATGCCTATGAGAAGGCAGCCAAGCCCGACTTTAAGAAACCGAATCCCGATTTTAAGGGACGTTACCAGAGGAAGAACTGATATGAAAAACGTAAAGATCAATATGACTTTTGATTGCCTTACCTGGCGTCAGCCCATCATTTCCAATATCATTACCAAGTGCATTGAGACCACCCTGGGTGCTGAAAATATTTCCGTACCCTGTGAGATCAATGTGATGGTTACCAACGACAGGGGAATCCATGCCATCAATCTGGCCAGCCGCCAGATCGACCGTCCCACAGATGTGCTGAGCTTTCCCATGTTTGAGCTGGAGCCCGGTAATCCTCCGGAGGGTTGGGAAGATTATCTGGATCCGGAGACCGGCATGTGCCCTCTGGGGGATATGTGCATTTCTCTGGAGCGGGCTATGCTCCAGGCAAAGGAATTCGGCCACAGCGTCAAAAGGGAAGTGGGCTACTTAACCATCCACTCCATGCTCCATCTGCTGGGTTATGACCATCTGGATGAGGGCGAAATGAAGCGGCAGATGCGCGCAAGGGAAGAGGCTATTGCCTCCATGATCCCCGGAATGAGCCGGGACTAAGATACAGGAGATTAGATTTATGAAGACAAAGACTGCGATGATCACCATTGCCGGACGGCCCAATGTGGGTAAGTCCACCCTGACCAACTATCTCGTCGGCGAAAAGATCGCCATCGTTTCCAATAAGCCCCAGACCACCCGCAACCGGATCTGCGGCATCGTCACCCGGGAGGATACCCAGTTCGTGTTCGTGGATACCCCCGGCTATCACCGGGCCCGTACCAAGCTGGGCGACTATATGGTCAATACGGTCCGGGAATCCATCGCCGATGTGGATGCCACCATTCTGGTGGTGGAGCCCATTGCTTCCGTGGGCGGCCAGGAATCTGATCTGATTGAGAAGATCAAGGGTAGCCACTGCCCCGCCATTCTGGCCATCAATAAAATTGATACCGTTGAGAAGGATAAGCTGCTGGAAGTCATTGCGGCCTACTCCGAATCTGCCGCCTTTGATGCCATCATCCCCATTTCCGCCAAGTCCGGCGACGGTGTGGAGGAACTGCTGAAAGTCTGCGCAGGATATGCCCAGGAATCTCCCTTCCTTTTTGATGAAGATTTGACCACCGACCAGCCGGAGCGGCAGGTGATGGCCGAGATCATCCGGGAAAAGATCCTGTGGAATCTGGATAAGGAAATTCCCCACGGTACTGCTGTTGAAATCACCCGGTTTTCCGAGCGGGACAGCGGTGTGATTGATCTGGATGCCACCATTTACTGCGAAAAGGCATCCCATAAGGGCATCATCATCGGAAAACAGGGCGCCATGCTGAAGAAGATCTCCACCCAGGCCCGCCATGACTGCGAGAAGTTCATGGGTACCAAGGTCTACCTGACCACCTGGGTGAAAGTCAAGGAAAACTGGCGGGATTCGGATTTCCTGGTCCGAAACTTCGGCTACAACGACAAGTAATGGGAGATAGACCATGAAAAAGAACGACTCCGAAAACCAGATCCAGTACATGCCCATCGGCATGTGCCTGGGACTGTCCATCGGCATGGCCGTCGGCGCTGCCATGGATAATATTTCCGTTGGCATGTGCATGGGCCTGGGCATTGGTTTGTGCTTTGGTTCCGCCATTGACAATGCAAACCGGGCCAAGAATCAGAAACAGGAAGATCCGGATGAAAAAGAGGATTGATTCCGGTTACCGCTATTTCCCAGAGTGATTTGAACGCTCCCTGCAAACAATAAGGCCAGGGAGGGATGATCCGTGAATGCAGCAGATTACTGGAATTTCTTTGTGGAGACCGGTGCGCCGGAATACTACCTGCTTTACCAAAGAGCCTTGAAAATGGAGGCTAACCATGTATTTAACGATCCAGGCCATCGTGCTTCGGGTCACGGACTACAATGACCGGGATGCTCTGCTGACAGTCTTGAGCCGTGATCACGGAAAACTGACGGTAAAGGCCCGGGGGCTTCGGCGGAAAAACAGCCCGCTGATCGCGCCCTGCCAGCTTCTGGCCTATGGGGAATTTACCTTATTTGAATACAGAGGCCAGTATACGGTCAATGAGGCCCACTCCATTGAGCTCTTTCAGCCCCTGCGCCGGGACCTGGGTAAACTGAGCCTCGGTACTTATTTTGCCCAGGTGGCCGATGTGCTGAGCCAGGAGGATATGCCAAACCCGGAGCTGCAGTCCCTGCTGCTCAATTGTCTTTTTGCGCTGTCCCGTCTGAACGAGCAGGAACGGAAGGTCAAGGCGGTATTTGAACTCCGGGCAGCTTCTCTGGGCGGTTATATGCCGGACCTTTTTGGCTGCCACGTCTGCGGCAGCCAGACTCCGGATAAATTCGATATTTCCGAGGGACTTCTGGAATGTACCTGCTGCCGCGCATTGGGCGGCGGAATCCGGATGCCGGTGACGCAGGGTGTGCTGGAAGCCATGCGCTACATATGCCTATGCGACCCGAAAAAGCTGCTTTCCTTTCAGATCGGCCAGGAAAACCTGGAAAAGCTCTGCAATCTGACCGAAGCCTACTTAACCACACAGCTGGAGCGCGGATTCTCCACGCTGGATTTTTACAAGTCTCTGATGATATAGGAGAAATACCATGTCTGAATTATACGAAAAATCTCTGCACAAGCTGGAACTGGACCAGGTTCTGGAGCTTTTGGCAGAGTGCGCAGGTTCCCAGGAGGGCAAAGCCGCCTGTCGGAACCTGCGGCCCACATCTGATCTTGAAGATGTGCAAATGATGCTGGAGCAGACCACCGCTGCTTCCGATCTTTGCACCAAAAAGGGCAACCCCGGCTTCGGTGAGGTGCGGGATGTTTCCGCCTCTCTGGAGCGGGCTGACCGGGGCGGTACGCTGCAGATCGTGGAGTTGATGCATATTGCATCTGTACTCCGTTGCGCCCGAACCATCAAGGGTTATGTGTCTGAGGACGATCCGGCAACCTGCCTGGATGTCTATTTCAAAGCACTGACTCCCAACAAATATCTGGAAGATAAGATCTTTGGTGCCATTCTCTCGGAAGAGGAACTGGCCGATAATGCATCACCGGCCCTTGCTGACATCCGCCGGCACATGCGTTTGCAGGCGGGTAAGATCCGGGATACCCTCCAGAAGATCATTTCTTCTCCCGCCTATGCCAAATATCTGAGAGAACCCATCATCACCATCCGCCAGGGCCGCTACGTGGTTCCCGTTAAGAGCGAGCACCGGGGCGATGTGCCGGGTCTGGTTCACGATGTTTCCTCCACCGGTTCTACGTTCTTCGTGGAGCCCATGTCCGCTGTGAACGCCAACAATGCCCTCAGAGAGCTGGAAATCAAGGAGAAAAAGGAAATCGAACGGATCCTGGCAGAGCTGTCAGCAGAAGCTGCCGGCTACCGGGAAGCAATCGACCTGAACTTCCGGATGCTGGTGCAGCTGGATGTGATCTTTGCAAAAGCAAAGCTTGCCTACCGGATGCGGGCCTGGGCGCCCATTATGAATGACCAGGGCAGAGTGGACCTGCGCAAAGCCCGCCACCCGCTGATCGATCCTAAGGTTGTGGTGCCGATTTCCGTTCATCTGGGCAAGGACTTCGATTCCATGATCATCACCGGCCCCAATACCGGCGGTAAGACCGTTACCCTGAAAACCATCGGTCTGCTGACGCTGATGGCGGAGTGCGGCCTGCATATTCCGGCAGGGGATGGCAGCGAACTTTCGACCTTCGATGCCATCCTAGCCGACATCGGTGACGAACAGTCCATTGCCCAGAGTCTGTCTACTTTTTCCAGCCATATGCGGACCATTGTGGATGTGGTTGCAGAGTGCGACGACCGGACTCTGGTGCTCTTTGACGAGCTGGGCGCCGGTACGGACCCGGCAGAAGGCGCAGCTTTGGCAACAGCCATTATTGAATTCTGCCGGAAGATGGGCAGCCGGGTGGTGGCTACTACCCATTATGCTGAGCTGAAGCTCTATGCCATGCGCACCCAGGGGGTCATCAATGCCTCCTGCGAATTTGATGTGGAAACCCTGCGGCCCACCTACAAGCTGCTCATCGGCATCCCCGGCAAATCCAATGCCTTTGCCATCTCCCGAAAGCTGGGACTTTCCGAGGAGATTCTGAAGGAAGCGGATGATTTGGTTGATAAATCCGACAAGGATTTTGAAGATGTGCTCTCACAGCTGGAAGCCCAGCGGCAGCAGATGGAATCTGCCCGCCATGAGGCGGAACGGCTGAAGGCAGAAACCGCAAAGATCAAGCAGCAGAGCGAGGAATATGCGGTCCAGCTTCAGAAAGAGAAGGATAAGGCCATGGAGTCCGCCCGCCGGGAGGCTCAGAAGATCATTGATGATGCCCGGACTGCTGCAAACCTTGCTTCCGAGGAACTGAAAGCCCTCAGAAAACAGCTCCAGGACAGCGCGGATGCTTCCGGAATCAACCAGCGGCAGGCGGAGGTCCGCCGGAGCCTCAATGAGATGGAAGCTCAGATCCGTTCTTCTCAGCCCAAGATCCACAGACCGGAGCCCAAGCGGGGCATCCTTGTCGGTGATACGGTGGAGCTGCTGAAACTGGGTACAAAGGCATCGGTTATCGCCATCAATAAGGACGGCACCTATCAGCTCCAGGCCGGTATTCTGAAGATGAATGCCAAGGCTGATGAGATTTACCTGCTGGAAAATGACAACCCCTACAAGGAAAAAGCGCCCAGACCCAAGCATTCGGGCCGGGAAATGAAGATAGCCGCCATGCCCATGGAAGTGGATCTGCGTGGTATGGATTCCATTGAGGCCGTGACCGTTATGGAGCGATACCTGGATGAAGCCATGCGTTCCGGACTGAAGCAGGTACGGGTTGTCCACGGCAAGGGAACAGGCGTATTGCGTACCGCGGTACAGCAGGCTCTGCGCAAGAATAAGTATGTGAAGAAGTTCCGCTTGGGTGTTTATGGCGAAGGTGAGGACGGCGTCACCATTGTAGAATTCGGCTAAATTTACAAAAGTATTGAATTTGTAAACGTTTCAATCTACAAATGCAGACATTCCTTCGCTCCTTTGTGTATAAATGCTAAATTTTGTTGACTTTTTAGTTGATTTTGGCTATTATATATCCAGACGTACATGCCCCATTGCAAAGGTGCGTCGAGAAGGAGAGTGTAAACATGTTCAACAAGGAAGTCGTGGTTCGTTGCGAATCCGGTTTGCACAACAAGCAGGCTACATATTTTGTGCAGAAGGCCAACGAATTCGAAAGCAGTATCTGGCTGGAATCCTCTAATCGCAAGATGAACGCGAAGAGCCTTCTGGGTATCATGTCCCTCGGCATTGTGACCGGTGCCGTTGTGACCCTGTCCGCCGCAGGATCTGATGCCGAGGCGGCGGTTAACGCTCTGGAAGCACTGCTGCAGCGGGATGTATACTAATATCTGAATTGACCGCCTCAATGTAGTAAGCTGCATTGAGGCGGTTTTTTGGTGATGAACATGACTTTTGACGAACTCAAGGATAAAGCGCTGAGTCTGCCCTATGCCCCGGGTGTGTATATCATGCGGAATAAGGATGACAAGGTCATCTATGTGGGCAAGGCAAAGAAGCTGAAAAACCGGGTTAGCCAGTACTTTCAGAACACCGCAAACCACACGCCAAAGACCCGTCTGATGGTTAGTCACATCCATCATTTTGACGTGATTGTGGCAGCATCGGAGTTTGAGGCACTGGTACTGGAATGCAGTCTCATCAAGCGCTATCTTCCCAAATACAATATTCTGCTGAAAGATGACAAGGGATACCCCTATCTGCGTCTGGATATGAAGGAAATATATCCCAAAATCACCATGGTCAGCAAAATCTCTGATGACGGTGCCGGCTATTACGGCCCCTATGGCAGCCGGGGCGTCACCCAGGATGTGATGGAAGCCATTCGACTGACACTGAAGCTTCCGGGTTGTAAAAAAGAGTTTCCCAGGGATATCGGCAAGGACCGTCCCTGTCTGAATTATCACATGAACCAGTGTGCCGGCTGGTGCCAGGAAGGGAAGAGCTGCACCGAATACCGGGCGCTGATGGAGCAGGCCCGGCAGCTGCTGAACGGTAACTTTAAGTCCGTTGCAGCCGATATCAAAGAACAGATGCTTGCAGCTGCGGAAAACCTGGAATTTGAGCTGGCAGCCAGTCTTCGGGACCGGCTCAATGCGGTGGAATCTCTGGGCCAGAAACAGCTGGTAACAGCCGGAACACTGGCGGATACGGATGTTGTGGGTTATGCCCAGACGGAGGCAAAGGCTTGCTTTGCGGTGCTTCATTTCAGCGGCGGCAATCTGCTGGACAAGGACTATGAAGTATTCCCGCTCCCCGATGATAAAGAAGCTGCGGTTTCTAGTTTGATGAAGCAATACTATCTCAGCCGGGGTCTGGCACCGAAGCATGTGCTGCTGCCCTTCGAAATTGAGGATGCGGAGCTTTTTTCTCAGCTTCTGGAGCAGCAGTTTGGCAGAAAGCCCCATTTGCGCGTGCCCCAGCGTGGTGATAATGTCCGGCTTGTGGAGCTTGCCTGTAAAAATGCCCTGGAGGAAGCAGAGCGGGTTACCAGCCGGGATGAAAAACACCGGGGTACGCTGGTCCTTCTGGGAAAAATGCTCTCAATGGAGCCTCCCGGACGCATCGAGTCCTTTGATATTTCCAATATTTCCGGCACCGACATTGTCGCCAGCATGGTGGTCTTTGAAGAGGGCAAGCCGAAGAAGAAGGACTATAAACGATTCAAGCTGGAAGCACTGACAAACCAGGACGATTATGAATCCATGCGCCAGGTGGTCCGCAGAAGAATCTCCCATTATAAAGCAGGGGATTCCGGTTTTGAGAATGCTCCGGACCTGCTGCTCATTGACGGCGGCATTGCCCATGCCCGTGCAGCCGTGGAAGCGCTGGAACAGCTCGGACTGCGAATGAATGTATTCGGTATGGTCAAGGATGACCGTCACCGCACACGGGCGCTGGTGACCCCGGAAGGGGAGGAGATTTCTATTGATTCCAATCAAACGGTATTCTCTTTCATAGGAAACATTCAGGAGGAAACCCACCGTTTTGCCATCACCTACCACCGGCAGCTTCGGAGCAAGCGACTGCGCTATTCGGAGCTGGACACCATTGCCGGCATCGGCCCCAAGCGAAAGCAGGAACTTCTGAAGACCTTTAAATCCCTTGCCGCAATCGGACAGGCATCCATTGAGGAACTGGAGCGGATCCTGCCCAGGGATGCAGCGTCTGCAGTATACCATCATTTTCACGGACAGGAGGAATGAACGATGCGTGTGATCACAGGAAAGGCCCGGAGCGTTCAGCTGAAAACCCCCGATGGGCTCACAACCAGGCCCACAACGGACCGGGTTAAGGAAGCGCTCTTCAGCATCATCCAGTTTGAGATTCCAACGGCCCGTGTTCTGGATCTGTTCGGAGGAACCGGGCAGCTGGGCATTGAGGCCCTGAGCCGGGGTGCTAAAAGCGCAGTTTTTGTGGACGCCGGCGAACCTGCCTGCCGACTGATCAAAGAGAACCTACGCCGCACCAAATTCGAAAATGAAGCGAAGGTGATCCGTTCCGATTATCTGGACTATCTGAAGCGGTGCCGGGAAAAATTTGATATTGTGTTCCTGGATCCACCCTATGCAGAAGTTTTTCTGGAAAATGCACTGAAATGTATTACCGAAATTGACATTTTGGAAACCGGTGGTATAATAGTAGCGGAACGCCCTGTGGGTAAGGAATTACCCTGGGATTTTGAGGGTTTTACCCGTTCCAAAGACTATAAATACGGCAAAACGCTGCTGACAATTTACCGCAAGGATGGATGATACCCCATGAAAGTAGCCATATATCCGGGCAGCTTTGACCCGGTTACCAGCGGCCATCTGAATATCATTCGCCGTGCCGCAAAGATTTTTGACCGACTGATCGTCTGTGTGATGGTTAATGCAGGCAAGAAGCCCATGTTCACCCAGGAAGAGCGGGTGGAGCTGATCCGCCGGGTAACGGAGGACATTCCCAATGTGGAGGTAGACTGCTCCGATGAGCTCCTGGCAGAATACGCCAAGCGGAAGGGCAGCTGTGTGATTGTCAAGGGCCTCCGGGCCGGCTCTGACTTTGAAAACGAATTCCAGATGGCCATGATCAACCGGAAAATCAACCCGGAACTGGATACCATGTTTTTGACAGCAGAGCATCAGTATATGTATATGAGCTCCAGCACCGTTAAGGAGCTGGGCCATTACGGCGTGGAACTGTCGGATTTTTTACCGGAAGAAATTATTCCGGATTTTCAGGAAAGAATTAAGTAAAATACACAAGGAGGAAACAGATAATGACCGACCGCAATACCGAAGATATTATTGGCGCACTGTATGACCTTGTTCAGGATGCCCGCTCCATGCCTCTGGCAGCAGATAAGTGCATTCTGGAACGGGACAGAGTTTTGGATATGCTCGATGAAATCATTGCCCAGCTGCCCAGTGAGCTGAAACAGTCCCGTACCATCGTGGAGTCCCGCAATGAGCTGATCACCCAGGCTCGCCGGGAGGCTGAAGGCATTATTCGCCAGGCTCAGGAGCAGGCCAAGGAACTGGTCACCAAGGAAGCAATCTATATCGAGGCCAAGAAGCGCGCTGAGGAACTGGTCGGCCAGACCCAGGCCCGGATCGATGCTCTGAAGAAGGCAAGCAATGAGTATATGGACGACGCCCTGCGCCGCACCGAGGAAGTCATTGCGCAGTCTCTGAACAATGTCCGGGAGACCCGTGTTAAGTTCAAGGCTGTCACTGAGGCACAGGAGCAGCGCAAGGCCGCTCAGGTTGATATCGAAGTGTAACAGGAAAATACCCCATGCCGGGACGGACGAAGGTCTGTCCCGGTTCTTTTTTTATCCCGTGAGAATAAGCTGATGGTGAAAGGGGAGAGGGGAATGGGTGTTTCCGGAAAAGTGACCGGACGGGCCTGGCCGGTTCCAAAGGGACTGGCCTACGGTGTCTGCATCAGCACGGTCATTACGGTTTTAATCTCAGCCATATCGGCACATATGGTTTCAAAAGAGTGGATTCAGCAGGAGAAAATCGGATATTGCGCCATGGCAGCACTCCTGAGCGCATCCTGCATCGGTGCATGGGTGGCAGGTGGAAAAGTAAAACTGACGCAGATGCGAATTGCAATGCTGAACGGAGCGGTGTTTTTCGGGGTCCTGCTTTCAATGACCGCCCTGTTCTTCGGAGGCCAGTACGAAGGGATGGGAGTAACATTTGCGATGGTTGCTCTGGGCAGCATGGCAGGGGGGATCCTGTCAAAAAGGAGCATCCAGTCCGGTTCCAGAAAATGGCGTAAAAAAGCATATCGGTAAATTGTACAAAATTCACAACAAGGTAAATAGAATTTACCTTTTCTGTTGACTTTGCAAGAAAACTTGCAAAGTCAACATTTAGTGTTTGGCCAAGTGACAGGATACCACATCTTGGATAATAGTTGAAAATGATAAATACAATTTTGCGTTTTGTTTCTTTTGTTTACATAACGCTGTTGACATAAAGTTCGGGCATAATTGACAAAAAACAGGAAAAGTATTGAAATACCCTTGAAATTCAGTCGTTTTTGGAGTATAGTATGGGTGTTAATAATATCCGGGAATATCTGTGCCCGTTCCATGCACGTTCCTACCTGCCTGTACTTCAAATGCGTTTTACTTATCAAAGCAGGAGGTCTGAAAGCATGGTCCGTTTTTTTCCTGTATTTTTTTCTGCAAATTCGCGCAAGGTTCATGTTGCCGTTCTTGCGTTTGTCTGGGTAACAGGCTTGATATCCGGCGCAGTGACAGCAGGTTCTGCAGGCTCTTCCTTTCATTCGTTGATGCGTTTTGCCCCTTCCGGCCAAATGTCGATCGTCAGTCTGCTGATTTCCGTTCTTTTGCCCTTGTTGGTTTCCGCAGTTGCTTCCAATTGCTTTCGATATTGGTTATTGTACTTGTTTGCGTTTGTCAGAGCATTTTTGCTTTCCTGCATTCTGTTTGGCGTAGCCATCGCTTACGGTTCTGCAGGCTGGCTGATTGGCTTTCTTTTTCTTTTCTCTGACATTTTATCCACGCCGGTTCTGGTTTGGTATTGGTTCCGTTCCATTTCCGGTAGCAAAAGTACTTTCCGTTGCGGAACACCGGTTTTATTGATTTTGATTCTGATCGGCCTGTTTGACAGCCGGTTTGTCGCGCCTTTTCTGGCGAATCTGTTAACATTATAGAAGGGTTAGGGTTTGCTGTCTCATGTTGGATCTGATTCACGCCTATGAGAATTACCTGACAAAGGTAAAGCAGGCATCTGCCAACACCGTTTCCTCCTACATGCGTGATATCCGGCAGTATTCTGCCTGGCTTCAGCAGCTGGAAATTGATGTTGCGGATGCTTCCCAAGTGAATATCAGCGACTATCTTTCCAAGCTTCAGGAAGATGGACGTTCCGGTGCCACGATTTCCAGGAATCTGGCCAGCCTGAAGAATTTCTATTCTTATCTGGTCAGCTCCGGTTTTCTGGAAAAGTCTCCTGTCCCCGGAGATATCCATGTGGAGCGGGGTGTTAAGAAGCTTCCCCAGATTCTGACAGGCAAGGAAGTGGAGCTGCTTCTGGCTCAGCCCGCCTGTGTGGACGCCAAGGGTTACCGCGACAAAGCGATGCTGGAAGTGATGTATGCCACCGGCATTCGTGTCACGGAGCTGATCAATCTGGACATCGGGGATGTGAATCTGGAGCTGGGCATCATCAAATGCGCTGATGCCAAAAAGTCCAGGGCCATTCCGCTGTACCCCGCAGCCATGAAGGCGCTGAGCGTCTACATAAATGACGTCCGTGATACCATGCTCGCTTCTCCCGGTGAGCAGGCGCTGTTTGTCAACGTGGGCGGTTCCAGAATGAGCCGTCAGGGCTTCTGGAAAATTCTGAAGCACTATCAGTCCGCTGCCAATATCGAAAAGGACATCACCCCCCATACGCTGCGCCACAGCTTTGCGGTGCATCTGCTGGAAAACGGCGCGGATCTTGGTTCCGTCCAGGAGCTGATGGGTCACAGCGACATTTCCTCCACCCAGGTGTACGCGCAGATGATCAATAACAAATTGAAGTCTGTCTACGAAAAATGCCATCCAAAAGCATAAAAGGTCTGCCGTAATGCTACGACAGACCTTTTTCTTATGCATAAGAGCCGTGCTGAAACAGCACGGCTCTTAAGACTTTAAAAAGAAGGGGAGAGAGGATCAAATACCGGTCATGGCGCTGAGCACATTGACTTCCATCTGCTGAATATCCTTGTTCATGCACAGAGCTTCGTCAATGTCCACGTCCGTGAAACCGCCCTCATGGGTGCAGACGATCCGGTTATTTTTGCCGGCCAGCAGCAGCTCCACGGCCAGAAAGCCCATCTTGGTGGCGTTGACGCGGTCACGGCCGGTGGGAATACCGCCGCGCTGAATATGTCCCAGAACCGTCACCCGGGGATCCAGGTCAGTTGCTTCCTTGATCTGGGCTGCAATATCAGATGCGGAACCGGCACCTTCCGCAACCACGATCATGTAGTGGGTAAATCCGTTCAGTCTGGCCCGGCGGATCTTTTCGATGACATCCTCTTCGAAATTGATCTTTTTCTCAGGCACCAGCACCGCTGTTGCGCCTACAGCAAGACCCACATACATCGCCAGGTAACCGGCGTTTCTGCCCATGACTTCCACCACGGAGCAGCGCTCATGGGACTGCATGGTATCGCGGAGCTTGTCGATACACTCGATGGCAGTATTGGCAGCTGTATCGAAGCCGATGCAGTAATTGGTGCAGCTGATGTCATTATCAATGGTGCCGGGAATGCCGATCACATTGATGCCGTGCTTGCTCAGAGCCCGGGCACCACGGAAAGTACCGTCACCGCCGATGGCAATGATACTGTCAAGGCCCAAGAATTTACAGGTAGAAACCGCTTTCCGCTGGCCTTCCTCGGTCATAAATTCCTTGCTCCGGGCCGTATACAGGATGGTACCGCCCTTATTGATGGTATGAGAAACGCTCTTTTCATCCAGCTTCACGATATCGCCGCTGATCAGACCGTTCCAGCCGCGGCGGATTCCGTAGCACTCGATACCGTGATACATGGCAGTGCGGACAACAGCACGGACGCAGGGGTTCATGCCGGGTGCATCGCCGCCGGAAGTCAGAACACCGATTCTTTTGACACTCATAGATAAAAAACCCTCCTGTGAACTTCAGTTATCTGCTTATATTCTACAGACGAACCGCAAAATTGTAAAGCAACATTTTTTGAAAATCTGTAAAATCAATAAAATCATGCTTGACTGTAAACCTGCTTTATAGTATATGATGGTGGCAGAAAGGGGAGATTCATATGCTGATACGGGATCTGGAAGCAAAAACCGGCCTTGACCGGGCAACGATCCGTTATTATGAAAAAGAGGGACTAATCGAGCCTCTTCGGAAAGAAAACGGCTACCGGGAATACACCGATGAGAATCTGTCCCATCTGCTGAAAATCAAACTGCTGCGCCAGTTGGGCATGTCTGTTTATACCATCAAAGGTATCCAGCAGGGAAGCGGTGATTTTTCAGAAGCACTTTCGGCTCAAATTCAAAATCTGGAGCACCAGATCAAGGCAGCACAGAGAGCCAAGGAAGTCTGCGCGGAGCTGTATCAGGCCAACGTCAGTTATGAAACATTGGATGCGGCATACTATTTGCAGCTTCTCAACTGTCAGGAGCTGCCCCAAAAAAAGCCAGCCTTCCGGGAGCACATAAAACGGCCCTACCATCCCGTCCGTCGTTTTCTTGCCAGAATGACCGATTATATGGTTCCGGAGATTCTGATCGCATTTTTACTGATTGTGGTTTTCAGAATCAGACCCTACGATGGGATACTAGAAAATCTTGTTTCATATGGCATGCCGTTTTTGATGGTGCCGATCAACGCATGGATGTTAAGCTGCTGGGGAACCACACCGGGAAAGTGGCTGTACGGTCTGGTTGTCCGTTCTGAAGACGGGTGTCTGCTGCATTTTTCTGAGGCGGTTGACCGCGAATGGCAGGTGCTGAAAGACGGATACGGTTTCGGAATTCCAATTTGGAGCCTGGTAAGGATGGGACGAAGCTATCGAAAATATCAGGATCATGACCCCGACTGGGACTGGAACTCAGAATACCAGTACATCGCCTGGAGTACCGGCAGAAAGGCAGCGCTGGCAACTGTCATCGCTGTAACGGGGGTAGTAATGCTCATTTGTGCCTCCGAGATTGTGAAACCGAGATATCAGGGCGATGTGACTGTTGCAGAGTATGCAGCCAATTATAATTTCTATTATGGTTTGCTGAATGAACAGGTCGATCAGGAAGACAGAATGAACCCGGATGGCAACTGGTATCCGGAATATAACAACGATGCAATTATATATATCGGAGGAGAACCCGCAAATCACAGACAGGCATTTGAATTTGAAAAAGACGCATCTTATGTTCGAACGATTCGATATCATAATTCCTGGTCAAATGTGTGGATGATTCAGCCAGTTACATCAAAATGCAAAGTTGCTGCCATTACTGCGCTCATGTCTCAGAAGGGGATGGGATTCAACGATCTCATGCAGTTTGCTGCCGAAATGGACACAGCCGATCTGCTGGATGACGGCAGAGTGTCCTTTGAGAACATCGAAATACAGTGGGAGATCGAAACAGAAAACTGTATCCGTATGGGAAATCAATATCTGACGACATCAGACGAAGATGCGGAATCCAAGGTAACGGTTATTTTTGAAATCAGAATTCACAGCACTTGATCAAAACCGCCATCCCAGCTAGAGAGGCTCCGGGATGGCGGTTAATTATATATAGGGAAGAGATACTTCCTGGAATCCTGGTTCTGAAGATCTTAAAAGAAACGAACGCAACAAAATAACGGTTTTGTTCCAGTAAATGCGGAAGACTGGCCGACGATATCGCGGATCCTCGTAAGGTTTATACTGCTCCGGCAATGGATCAGCTTCATAATCTTCAAAAGAATCAAAATAAGGATATAATTTAGGTCTATAAATGCGTTTACAAAACAGAGCAGCCAGCAGGGGAGGTTTTTTATATCCCATTACTATTTTACCTAAATTTTCACCGTTACTGTTCTCAGAAGGCCACACAAGGCCATAAGGGATTTTATAGATCTTAGAGATCCACTTTCCAGTAAGTAATGGTTTTTTTACATAGTACATTCTATCCGTTATGGATCTAATCTTTTTATCGATACCGTCCGGCTCCTGAGAGAATAGAACTATGTCACTATTTTTGTGACGATGCATCACAAAAGCACGAATCTTTTGTTTAGAGAAAGATTTATAATCTCTATCACCACATTCGATCATTGCTTCGTCAACCAATAGCAGGCAATCACGAAAATCGTACTCACCAAAAAGATCAAAAGGAACGAAAGTACAACCGTGTACACGAAGACTTTCAACATTAGAGTATACATGTTTATATTTACCAGACTTAACACCATTACGAGCAAGCCAACACAGAATAGTAGTTTTGCCACATCCAGGCAATCCAAAATAACGGCTTACCGCCATATCTTCACCTCCATGTGAAAGGGGCCGGGGCCGGGCCTCCGCCCGGATCCGGCCCCTTTTTCATTAAGTACCCCAGGCGAAGCTCTTGATGATCTTCACACCCAGGAGCAAACCAGAAATGGCTACGCCGATAGCCCAAAGGGGCAGCAGCGCAGACAAATCACCGTCAGTTGCAGTCAGAGAACTGACTACAGTACCGACCCAATCGATAACAGTACCGAGGGCAGTAGTTACCTGTTCAATCATAGAAGTACCTCCAGTAACGGGATCCATAACAGACCTCCAGAATGATATTTATTTTCCACTTCTCCAGAAGTGAGAAAATACACGATAAATAAGATCCAGGCTAACAGCAGCCAGGACAATGATAAGAGCACCGCAAATATAATAAATATACTGCTGCTCACCGCCATACGAATTATCATAAGAATGATCAATAATCATTTTAATCTGATCGTACATAAACTACCTCCAAAAGAATAAAGAACGCAAAATCCGAGGAACAGTAGCAAGAAGTGCTAAAGCCATAAGAGGGAAAAACCAATATTCAAGAAATTCGAGCTGAAAGAAACAACCCCAAATTTCCAAAAAACGATTCATCCAGAAAAAAGTTTCACTCATGATTTTTCACCCAATCTGATATAAATCAGAATAACCATAACGATCATTACATAGTAATAAATATTAGCCATTCTCATTACCTCCACGATTCTTTTTTACCCTATCAGATCCGCGTGAAGATCCAAATAAAGGGGCAAGGATAAACTTTCCAACCAGTCCGACAAAGATCATAGAAAGATAAAATGAAACAGCACCAGAGGCATTGAATAGATCTACAAACCAGGAAGCAGCTTGTACAATAGAGCGATTAAGAAAATCAAATACAACAGCCATTTTAACCCTCCCGGCCTAAAATCTTATAAATTACAACAATAGAAAAAAGGGTAATAAGAAGGGTAACAATAGGCCCAGGCAACCAAGAAAGATAACCAGGTATTGAAACCATGACTTTTCCCAGGAGCTGGATAGCATATATAAGATCTTGAAAAAAACTGATAACGAAATCAAAAGCAGAAATAATTGCATCACCGATACCAGTAAAGAAACTAACAATAGCATCCATGTTCTACCTCTTACCATATAAGACATAACCGGCAGTAGCTAAAATAATAGCCATCAAAAGAACATCTGAAAAAATAGGAGAAGCAGCAACAGTTGAGATCCCGGACATAGAGGAAGCAAGAATATTCGGATCCACATAATCATTAACCTCAACAGAAATATTATTTATATCCGGTTTAGATACCGAATCCATAATAGCAACCATATCCTTTAATTCTGAATCTTTCTGGGAAACATCATCTTGAAAATTATTACCAGGAGCAGAATCCCCACGAATAGCAGAAACAATTGCATTAGTCTGTGACGAAATCCAAGCGTTAACATTAGAAAACCCGGCAGAAACAGAAGTAATCAAGTTACTAAAATAATAAAATAAAGGATTAAAATTATTGATAGCAACATGACCAGAACAATTAGCAAATTGGACAGAATTTAAAATACCAGTATTTAATCGACCCATAAGTACAATCATAGGATAATCATTAGAAGTACGATCCAACCCAGTAACATCCATTCGCATTGAATAATAAAAAGAATTACCATCAATTGAAGTTCCATCTATATAGCTAACAGATAAAGGAACATTAATAGAACCCATAACAGCAGTTACAGAGGTAATTTCAAGACAAGAAAACATCAATTGAAAATCTATATAATCATAAAGTTTCCAATCATCTGACCAAATATAGCAATAAAAAAATGTATCTGTATAAACATCAGTAGAATCAAAAATACGATGATTAATTTCATCCGTAGGAACATAATGAATAGTACTGTTATATTCGGCAGAAACTATCTCACAATACGCCTCTATATCATAAGTAGTTGTAACACTAGGAGACATTTCAAAACGATGAAAAGTAACCCAACATGTACCACTAATTTCAAATGATATAGTTAAAGAATTTGACGATCCTTGACAGAAACCATAAACACGATACAACCCTCCAATTATATGCTCACATGTCAAAGTAGAAGTTGAACTACCAACAACACAAGAAATACGGCTAGGAAGAACACCAGTAATTGTAACAGTAGTATCAATATATCGAACCGGAATCCATGACGGCAAAGTAAAACTAACAGAATTAGTATCACCGGATAAAGTTCTTATATTAATTTTATCTGTATTATAATCTAAAACATCAATAAAAATATCATTATCAATTGACGCAGCATTTACAGGAGCAACCATACACATAACGACGATCAGAGCAACGCAGGCTAGGGAAATATATCTTCTCATAGTAAATCATCCATTCCAATTTGAACTCCCTCCCAAGGCACCGGAGCTGAGGGAATAACATCAAAATTATTATGCCGAGGTTCGAGATCCGCAAGATACTTTTTGTATTTAGGTGCAAGATCCGAAACAGCATAAAGCTGTTTTGCTTTATCCGTTACAAAGAAAGGATCATGTAATTTATCCAAAACTACAAGAACCTGACCATACTGTTTGTAAAACCAATATACTGTATTATCAAAATTATAGGCTTCACCAGGAGAAACCCATAACTTAATTTTTTCCATATTCTCCAATATGTACTCCCACCATAAGGCAACAGGCCAGCGGGATTTATTGGTATCGGGAGTAGGACAACGGAACATAAGATAATTCCTAAGTATACCGGAGACAGTCATACCAATAGAATTATTCTTAATTAACTCAAGTGCAGCTGAGGAAGCACGATCATCACGGAGCTGCAGCTCCACACGAACCCAATGACGATCCTTAAAGCCACGCTCAGCAGCTTTATCATAAATGCGAATTTTAATATCAGACTTGTTAGAACCAACCTGGCATGTAATACCCTGGATATCATTATCCTGGTTATCAGACCAATGAATTTCAGAGTATTTAGCAGGTGAAGTATAAGCCCGATCTTCAATATGCTGCCGGACAGCATATATATCTAAAAGACCAATATGGTCATCATAAGCCAAGTCAATACGGGTCACATTGTAAGAATACAATGTACCCTTTTTTTCTCTAAATCCAGTATCGCGTAGGGTAAATAACTCAGCCAGCAGTTTAACCCAATTACCCATACCATAAGATTCAAAAGCACGGCAACCCTTACCGGAGAAATTAACACAGATACCCATATCAGAACGAGCCTTAGAGGGATCCTTATAATATTTCTCTTGTTCTGCACCATATGAGAAAGTGATACCATTCCAATATGTTTGTAGAGGGTACCCATTACGAAATTTAACCGAATCTTCCCAGGGAATATCCGGCCCAAAACCAAGCATAGTTTTCAGCTGATCAACTGTGCAGCCATGTGCAGTAAAGGTCAACCAGTCAATTAAGAATACGTTTTCCGTATAATCCGAAATATCGCGAATTTCCAACTTTTCCAACCCCTTCATGTAGACTGTGCCCCCCTGTTAGTAGGGGGGGGCGTGGGGAAAAGCGAACTTTTCCCCGAATATTGCCCAAAGGGGTATGTCGTCACGACTAGCCCTTAAAAGATTACAATAAGTAACAAAAGTGCTACAAATGCAATCAAAATTACCAGGATACATTTCATAAGAAAAGAAATCACAGGCAAAAGATAATATGCAGCTCTTACAAAAAGAAGAGTGCACCGGAGCAGAAATGTATTAATCATTTCTTTTCCTTCCTAACGTCATAGAGTTTGCTAGAAAGTGCATAATTATATTCGCTAACACTTTTAGAAAGAGAGTCCACACGCGTTTTCTGGGCAGCCTGGGAGATCTCCACGGCCTTAAGTCGTTTTTCATGATCTTCGATCTTATCGCACATAGCGATATTAAGTTCCAGGTTTAAGGCAAGCTGGGACAAGATCTGACGGAGCTGCTCCATTAGATCAGCTCGATAGTCTCAGGCTTACCACGGCGATTGAAAGTAACGTTGATCTTATCACCGCGTTTCAGCTGGGCAACATTGGATTCCAGGGCAGAACCAGAAGGAATCCACATTTTAGATACTTCATAGCCATTCCAGGACTTATCGGTAGTAGCACCGATAACCCAAAGCTGCATTCCGGATACATCCTTACCGGACTGATCCTGGAAATCAAGGTCACGCACGGTGAGGACTTCAAATTGATAATTCATAGTTTTTGCCTCCATATACTTAAGTAGGGTTAACCCTCTGTAACAAATTATACACACGTTTGGATGTAAAGTCAATACATTCAAATGAATGTATGCTATTGTCCCAAAAAAAGGAGGGACAATATGTACTACAATAGGCTCAAAGATCTAAGAGAAGATCGAAACAAGAAATACACACAGAAGCAAATCGCAGATCTACTACAAACGACACAACAAACCTATTCACTCTGGGAAATCGGAGAAAGAGAAATACCCTTCCATCATGTCATAACGCTGGCAAAATTCTACGATGTATCAATTGACTACATCGCAGGACTTACCAACAACAAGAGGGGAGGGAAATAAATGGAATTAATCAAAGCTCTTTGGAATTTAATAACAGAACCAATTATTCTAATTCCATTATTAATTGGAATAACACTAACCACTATCCTAAAATCACGATAAAAAAGCACCTACTTAAGTAGGTGCTTTCATTTTTTCCGAGCGCCCGGCATTGAGAGCCGTGCGCCGCTCCCGGCGCAGATTGCGCCGAATTTTCATTTTACTAGGCAGAGTGGAAGAGAAGATTTTCGCATGATCCCGGCGCGCCTGCCGTCTGACACGTTTGCACGAACGCAACAAAATAAAAATTTTGTTGCGTTCGAAGCAGGTTTGTGCTATAATCAGCATATAAGGTAAGCATTCAAGCCTGTGTCAACGCATTCATAGTTTTCCAAGCAGATTTATCGCAACGGTAATATACAAATGAATCATCCCGTCCGGTTTCATGAAAACCCACCTTCATCAGGACATGCTGGCTTCTTGTATTCTTCATCAGCGTGTCCGCATAAACCGTTTCAAATTCAAGCGTACCAAAGATACACTCCAGCGCAAGGATTTCTGCCTTCGTTCCATAACCCTTATTTTTGAATTCATCTGAGCGCATCGTGATTCCAATGGCGCAGCTTTTCTTTTCATGGTCGATCTGCTTCAAGACGATTTCTCCAATGGGTTCGTCATCCAGCATCACCGCAAAATAGATTCTGCCCATCTGGCGGTATCGGTCAACCGTTGCATCGCTTTTCTCGTCGCTGTATTGATATGGCTGATACTTGCTCTCGTCAGCAAATAAAGCTGGATCAAGCACAAAGCTTTTAAAACAACGTCGGGCCAATTCCTTTGTCATCAATTCTAAACAAATGTTCATACACAACCTCAAAGGAGAAAATTATGCAAAAATATTCAGATTGCCCCCAAATTCTCAGGGATTTCCTAACTTATCACGAAACAATCAAAGGTCAGTCTCAGAAAACCATCTCAGAATACTATCTGGATCTGCGGATGTTTCTGCGTTTTATAAAACTAATGCGCAGTGATATGCCCATTCACACCCGGCTGGACGATATTCCGATCAAGGATGTGGATCTGAATTTTGTTCGGGAAATCACAACATCGGAAATTTTTGATTTTCTGTCGTACTTAGCCAACGACCGGAATCCGAACCCTGATTCCCCCGCACCGGACTACGGTATTTCTGCCACAGCCCGGGCCAGAAAGCTCTCGGCCATCAAATCCTTCTATAAATATCTTACCGTAAGAACGAAGCAATTGCAAGAAAATCCTGTAGCGGATCTGGAATATCCGAAATTGCGCAAAAGCTTGCCGAAATACCTGACTTTGGAGCAGTCTTCAGCACTTTTGCAGGCTGTTTCCGGTCAAAATGAGAAGCGCGACTATGCAATTCTGATGTTGTTTCTTAATTGCGGTATCCGCCGCAGCGAGCTGGTCGGGCTGAATCTGTCCGATGTCTATGAGGATAGGATCCGGGTGGTCGGTAAGGGCAATAAGGAAAGGTTTGTCTACTTCGGTTCTGCCTGCAGAAAGGCCATCGATGCATACCTTCCGGAGCGCAGGAAGCGGGTTCTGACGGACAATCGGGCCCTCTTCGGTTCCCGGGACAACAATCGGATCAGCGTCACTGCGGTCCACCGGCTGGTTAAGAAGGCGCTGCTGCAGGCGGGGCTGGATTCAACTCAGTTTTCTGCTCATAAATTGCGCCATACTGCAGCAACTATGATGCTCTCCGGCGGTGTGGATGTTAAAACGGTACAGGAAGTGCTTGGCCATGAGAATCTGAATACCACCCAGATTTACACCCATATCGAAAATACAGAACTGAAGATCGCAGCAGAGGCAAATCCTCTGTCCAAGCTTGACTTTTCACAAAATATCGATGATAATGATGAAAGCAACTGATAGTTGACACTATTTATCGATTGGCGGTGCAGATATGTCCGTTGGTGAACGAATTGCAGAACTCAGAAAAGAGCGGAATATGTCCCAGGTACAGCTGGCAAAAGCCATGGATGTGTCCAGGCAGGCAGTGAGCAAGTGGGAAAATGATACCAGCGCGCCGGATACGCTCAGACTGATCCAGCTTGCTGATGCACTGGATACGGATGTGGAGTACCTGGCAACCGGAAACCATTCTAAAATCAAGGCTTCACCCCAGGTTGTCCCTGTCTACCGGAATGTTGACCGGATCGTTGAGGTTGAGAAAATCATAGAAAAGCCGGTCATCGTCGAAAAAGTTGTCGAAGTTGAAAAGATCGTGGAATCCGTGGTGGAAAAACCGGTGCTCAGAAAGGTTACCCGGACAAAATACCTGCGCAATCCTCTGGAATTTGCGGTCGTTGCGCTGCTTTTCTTTATCCTGGGTCTGCTTTCCGGATATTTATTCTTCTAAACCGTAATATGAAACCGCCTGTGCGCAATTGCACAGGCGGTCTGCTTATTTACTTACTTCCAAATCCCCTCTTCCCTGCCTTAGCCGTTTTGGGAAATGCGAATCTTGTTCTGTAACCGTTCAATATTTCTCGTGTGCTGATCCACAGTTTCACCGGTTAGCGTATTCCAGTCCCCTGCCAGCAGTTCGATCTCCTGGCGTATTGCCTCTATCGCACCGGCATAATCCCCCTGAATTTCGCACAGCTGCGCGATGGATGTCAGACTGTCCGTATACCGGGGAGGTGTCTGATGCTGCATATATTTGCGGTAATAGACTTTTGCCTCATCGTATTTCCCCATGCGAACCATGCAGTCACCAATTCCAAGATACATGATCCAGGCATCTGAATGCCGGCACTCCATTTCACGCAGGATATCCTGTGCCTCGTTCCATTTGCCCTGGGCAATCAGATTATGACTTTTGAAAAGCTGAGGCCGGTAAGTGTCATCAATTCTTTCCAGACGTGCGCAATACTCATCCGCCTCCCGGAATCTGCCGTCCTCGATCAGAGGCGAAAGCAGCCAAAGATAGCCGGGCGCATAATCCGGATGTTTTTCTACAAATTCTTTGTAATACTCAATCAGCGCAAAATGGTTGCTTGCACACCAGTCGCCGCAGCTTCGGCACATGGATGCAGTCAGTTCGCTGTGCGCACCCTTGATGGTATGGTCCCGCATCAGTGCCTCCATCGCGTGTTCTGCAGCCTGGTCCCGGTAAAACTGAGCGAAGTGGTTTTCCAGTTCAGCCAGAAGTGCATGGGGCTGGCCGTTCTTTGGTTCCTTTGCAGCCTTATTCAGAAGGAAGGATCTTGCCTGCTGAAACTCATCCCAGGAAATGTCACGGACATCCCAGATCATGTTCTGGATCCGCTCCATTCTGGTATCGTCCGACAGGGCAAATAGCTCGTCGATTGTTACACCAAAATAGGCAGAAATGTCCGGAAGCAGTCCGATATCCGGCGTTGCGGCACCACGCTCCCATTTGCTGACAGCCTGGGATGTAATCCCAAAATGACGGGCCATTTCCTCCTGCGTGACACCTTTGCGAATGCGCAGTGATTTGATTTGATTGCCGATTTCCATGATTGTTCTCCTTTGTTTGGTTCGGATCCGTTGTATCCATCATAGCACGGAGGCAAAAAGGATACAATGGCCGGATACTCACATGGAATCAACTGCTGGTTTACATTGCGGTCTCAATGGCTTCCCGGATGTTTCGGACACGGAATACAGTAAGGTCCCTGGGAATTTCCACTTTATCCGAGCCGTTTTTGGGAATGATCACTTTTTTAAATCCCAGGCGGGCAGCTTCGGCCAGGCGCTGATTCATATTGGATACACTGCGGATCTCACCGGTCAGACCCACTTCTCCGATGGCAACCAGATCGTCAGCGATAGGCTGATCCCGATAGGAGGATGCAACAGCCAGCACAACCGGCAGATCTGCTCCGGGTTCATCCAGCCTGAGGCCGCCGATTACGTTGATATAAGCATCAAATACTCCAAGCTTCATACCGCCCCGTTTTTCCGCAACTGCCAGCAGAAGGGCTGCCCGGTTAAAATCGAAGCCGTCGGCAGTTCGTCTGGGAACATTGAAGGTGGTTTTGGAAACCAATGCCTGAACCTCCGCCAGAACAGGCCGTGTGCCCTCCATGACACAGGCAACACAGGTGCCCGGTGCATTCTCCGGTCTTCCGTCCAGCAGCATTTGGGAGGGATTCGGAACTTCCAGAAGGCCCTTGTCCGCCATTTCAAAGACGCCAATCTCATTGGTGGAGCCAAAGCGGTTCTTGGCGGCCCGGAGCAAGCGGTAGGAAGTATTGGGATCGCCCTCAAAATACAGCACGCAGTCGACCATATGCTCCAGAACCTTGGGACCGGCGATGTTGCCGTCTTTATTGATATGACCAACCACAAATACCGTGATGCCCCGGCTCTTTGACAGCTGCATCAGCGTCATGGTGCAGTCTTTTACCTGGGATACACTGCCGGGAGAGGATTCGTTTTCCTCCTGGTAGAGGGTCTGGATGGAGTCGGCGATCAGAATATCCGGCTGAAGCTCCCCTACCGCTTCCAGAATATCGGAGATCCTTGTCTCAGAAAGAATATAGAGCTCTTCCGAATTAACGCCCAGACGCTGTGCCCGAAGCTTCAGCTGCCGCTCACTTTCCTCACCGGATACATACAAAACCTTTCTTCCGGAACACAGACTGTTGCAGATCTGCAGCAGCAGCGTGGATTTGCCGATACCCGGAGCGCCGCCCACCAGGACCAGGGAGCCTGCCACGGCACCGCCGCCCAGGACCCGGTCCAGTTCACCGATTCCGGTGGAAAAACGGATCTCCGAATCACAGTCCACCTCGTGGATGCGCTGGGGCTTGCGGCTGATGCCCACCGGCGCGCTGCGTCCTTTTCCGGCAGCCACCGGTTTTTCGATATGCTCCTGCATGGTATTCCAGGCGCCGCAGGCTGCGCAGCGGCCCTGCCATTTGGGTGATTCGTTGCCGCAGGCGGTGCAGTAAAAGACAGTCTTTGCCTTTGCCATAGTGGTTATCTCCTTGACTTCTTGTTTTCTGTATTATATCAATCATTTGTTTGCCCGTCAAGAAAATTACCCACTGTCGCTGCGATCACGCAGCACAGCTTTTTCTGATACACATCAGAGCGCAGCTCTGCCTCCTCCGCCTGATTTGACAGAAATCCGCACTCTATCAAAACACCGGTACATTCAATCTGCTGCATCAAATATACCCCTTCTGCTTTCTTGGACATTCTGTTTCCGGCGGGATTCAGCGCGCTGTTCAGGGCTTTTTGCAGAAGTTTTCCCAGGGCCTCCCCCTCCCCTTCCGGTCCGTAAAATACCTGAGGGCCGCTGTAGCGGCTGTCCGGAAAGGTGTTCTGATGGATGCTGAGCAGCAGCGCATTCTCGGTTTCATTGACCATTTTTGCCCGTTGCCGCAGATCGGAGACCTTTTTGGCTGCGATCGTTTCCCCTGCGGTATAAACGGATATATCTTCCGTCCGGATCATCCGGGTCTGATATCCCAGCAGATGCATTAGGTCGTTTAGCTTCAGGGCGATATCCAGATTGAATTTGCTTTCCAGAATCCCGGTGCAGGAGGTTGCACCCCCATCCACGCCCCCGTGTCCTGCATCGATGACGATGGTATGATTCCGCTCCATCGGAATCATCCGGGCCACCGTTGTTGTTGCCAGACTCGTCCAGCTGGCAAGTCCGATAAAGCTTCCTGTAATGAGTATGTAAGTCAGAACGACGCCGGCGTATCTTTTGAGTTGCATCGCCAATCACCTCAGGCTATCTGTATGCAGCGCTGCCTGTTTTCATGAACCCACCGGCCAAATGCGGCATGGAATGCTCCGGAACGATGATTCTCTGGAAACAATTATGCATGACAGAGAAAAGGCCCGCAGCTTATGCTGCGGGCCTCCGGATATTATTTTACAAAGCTGGAAATCAAAGAAGTGCCGCCGCTGGTCATGGCAAGGCCGGCTCCGTGCATAAAGATAACGTCATCAATGTTGTAATGATCCACAAAGTTTGTCAGTTTTTTACCGGTGTAATATCGGATATCCAGCACATAGACATACTGATAATGCTGGGTAAGATAGTACACAAAAGGATTGCCCACGGAGGTTTTTATGACAACACAGGAAGAACCATCCGTGATATCATCATTGATGAGGGTTCCTCTTGCGTGATCGCCAGCCAGAAAAGCGCTATATTTTGTTCCTGACTTGGAACGGCTCATATCTGTGATCACAGGTTGCTCCCAACCCAAGCTGTCGCCACTTGTATCACTGAGATAGAGGGTAATATTTCCTGGGGGGACATATGCAACGACGGTGTCCTCTTCGAGCAGATAATTCTTCGCCGCTTTGGCATAATAGGTGCCATGAAAACCGGGGAATTCCATTACGGTATACTCAGAAAGGGGTACAGGCTCAAATCCGGCTTCTTCGCACCATGCTTCATATGCATAATATGCAGCTGTTGCAGTCCAGTGATGATCGGTTCGGAAAGCAAGATACTCCGAATTATGAGCAATCAGTTTGTCGAACATTGTGACAGTATTCACACGGGAGTCCATATTGCTGTACATGTACTGAACCGCATCTTCTTCAGGCGTACAACCCATTTTGATCCGGTCTTCACGTGTCAGCATAAACGTGGTGTTTTCCAAGCCGAGCACACAGAACAGGCGTGCTTTGCCATCAAGCAGCTCGGCAGCTTTGCTCATAGATTTGGAATACTTGTCTGCATAGCTCTTGGTAAAATGTGTAGTAGCATAGGTGGCATTACCGATTTGGATAACCGCGGATTTACCAATATACTCATCCTCATCAATAACCTGACCGCCCCATGCGGAGTTCGCTGCATCACTCGGAGCTTCTTCTATATCTTCCTCTTCACGGGGATCAAAAACAACCTCAGTAACAGCAGTGCTTTCATCCACATAATCCGCAGTGGCTTCAGTAGGTTCTTCTTCAACCACCTCCGGCTCAGTAGGTGCTTCCGTATTGTTCGCGGATAGGTTGAATTCCGGGATTTCGTCGCCTGTACCGATATCACCGTAAATTGCCACAGTTTTAGAGCCATATAAGTACTCAAGGCTTGCGGCGGTATCGATCCAGGTTTCACGGAATGTGAAGGTATCGGAGAACCATACGCTGATATCATCGAAATAGGATCCATCCAACAGGACACCAACACTGAAATCGGGGAACCTTTCAAGGTTTCTGTTTTCGGAATCGGACATTGTAGGTCTGAGGGGAATAAGCCACGCAATCACAGTCACGGCGGCAAAAACAATAATCACGGGAAAGCTATAGAGAAGAGAAAGAAATTTGGATTTTTTCTTTTCTGTCTGTTTCAGATACTTTCCGTTTCTACTCAATAAACTCATTTTCACATCCCCCACTTAGAATCTGAAATACATAAAGGGATTGTAACTGTTGCCCACAAGAGCTGCGGTGGACAGCAGCAACAAGACCGCAGGAATCAGTCCGTATCCAACAAAGTATGCGGCATTACGAAGCACTGGGCGATTATCGGTTTTCGACATAATCTTTGCTGCAGTCATCTTAAACAGAGGAGTTGCCGCGATCACACAGAAAATCAGCAATACAAAATTATTCTTAAGAAGCGTGACAGTAGCAAAATCGGACAGTTCATTGCCGTTGGCGCCAAACATACCCTTGAATACGGTCAGAACATTGGCCAGGCTGGTATAGCGGAAAATGACACGGCCAAAGATCAGTACCAGCCACACATACACACGGCACAGCATGGCAGGAAGCTTGTCCAGGGTCTTCTTCAGCAGCGTTTGCTCTATAAACAGGAAAACGAAATAATACAGACCCCAGAGGGCAAAGTTCCAGGAAGCACCGTGCCACAGGCCGGTACAGAACCACAGCACAGCCATGGTAAAAGCACTTTGAATGTGCATCGTAACTTTCCGGCTGAAGAACTTACTGAAGAATTTACGTACTTTGATCGCGGGTCCCAAAGCCAGAGGATAGTACAGATAATCGCGGAACCACTGGCCAAGAGACATGTGCCAGCGGCGCCAGTACTCACCAACGGAAGTTGCAAGGTAGGGATAGTTGAAGTTCTCAGGATAATGGATACCGATCATCTTACCCATACCGATGGCCATATCGGAATATGCGGAGAAATCGAAATAGATCTGGATCAGGGAGATGATGAGTCCGGTCCAGAGGGCCAACACGGAAGCATTGCCCAATGTCTGAAGATTGGTGGCAGCAAGAGCCGGATCTGCAATAGCACTATCGGACAGGACAAGCGCGTCAACAATTTTACCGCAGGCATTGGCAACGATCGCTTTCTTGGCAAGACCGATGCAGAAGCGGTGGATACCCTCCACAATCTCATTGCCCTTGAAGGGGTCTCTGTGAACAAAAAGCTCTGACTCAACCGTCTGGTAACGGACAATAGGTCCTGCCACACACTGATGGAAAAGAGCTGCATAGAGCAATACATGCCAGTACTGTTTCTGGGCCTTTACTTCCCGGCGGTATACGTCCACAACATAGCTCAGCAGCTGGAATGTGTAAAAAGAGATACCGATGGGAAGGGCAATATTGGCGATAAATGCAGGAGGCTCTCCGAAAATGGAGGCAAACATTTTGCCATATTTAAAGATACCCAGCAAACCCAGGTCGAAAACACAGGCCACAGCAACCCAGATGCGCCGTTTCTTTTTTTCTGTTTCAGCCTCAATGCGAAGTGCGGCATACCAGTCGATGAAGGACATCAGAACCAGAAGCAGAACATACTTCGGTTCACCCCAGGCATAAAAAACCAGAGAAAAAATCAAAAGTACGATATTCTTCGCTTTCGTAGAGCGAACCATCATATATGTTGCCATACAAAGGGGCATGAACGCATAAAGGAAAAACAGACTTGAAAATACCATTTAGACACCACCAAATATGTAATCGGTTCCGAATGTTTCCGTTGCTCCATTCGACAAAATATCTCATTAATTATACATATTATGTCTGATTCTGTCAACAATCTCAGCATCTTACTTTAATGAAAATAGTTCTTGCGCAGGTCGAAAATATATGATATAAAAAGAGAGAATAGCAAATAAATTTGCTTGTTTTGAAAGGAGATTATTATGCGTAATCAAGTTTTGGAAATTCTGAGCGATATCGCTCCTTCTGTTGATTTTGAGTCCAGCAACACGCTGGCTGATGACGGTCTGATTGACTCTTTTACAATCGTCAATATTATCGCTGAGCTTTCCATCGAGTTTGGCGTCAGTGTGCCCTTTGAGGAGATCAGCAACGAAAACTTTAACTCTCTCGACTCTATCACTGCGCTTGTTCAGCGCCTCATGAACGAATGATCGGTACGGTTAAAACACTGCCGCAGCATATTCTGGATCATGCACTCCGCATACCTGATAAATCGGCTGTTGTCGCTGACGATGGCCGGTTTACTTATGCCCAGCTTGCCCAGAAGATGTTTGCTGTCTGCTCCGCGTTGCGGCAACGCGGTATTTCCGCAGGCAGCACTGTGGTGTCCGTGGCATCCCACAGTATTGAATATGTTGCTGTCTGTTATGGTATCCATCTGGCCGGTGCTGTTCATGTTCCGGTAGAAAACCGCGTCCCTGACAACAGACTGGCTGAGATTGCTGGCGCTGTTTCCGCGGAGCTCATTGTTGGACCTTCCGATCCTCAGTGCGGTGTTCCCTACAGCACCGCGAAGGATCTGCTCTCTTGCTCCAATATGGAAGGAATTACTGCCCTCGAGCCTTCTGATCTCTGCGCTGAAATTCTGTATACGACCGGTACTACAGGAAAGTCCAAAGGTGTTATGATCTCCTCTTCCAGCCTTGCTCATTATGTTGCAACTGCAAACCCGAGCTTCGGCATGAATGAAGATACGGTATTTCTGATCTGTACACCTTTGAATCATGCCGGAGGTCTGCGGCGCCTGCATATGTCCATGGCAGCGGGTAGTACTGCTGTTTTACTGGATGGGGTGTATAATCTTAAAAAGTTCTTCTCTGTTATTAATGCAAACGGTGTCAATGCAACTTATCTGCCTCCTGCATCCATTCGACTGCTGCTGTCACTGGCGGCATCGGAGTTTAAAAAGCTGGACGGATGTCTTGATTTCATCTACACAGCATCTGCCCCCTTCCCTTCTGCAGATATGGAAACTATTTCTGCAATGTTGACAAAAACCAGACTGTTTCAGGGCTATGGCAGTAGTGAGACCGGCTGCGTCAGCAACTATCATTACAATGCTCCCGGTGCTGACCTGACTTGTCTGGGTCGTCCCCATAAGGGTGTTCAGGTACGTCTGGTCTCTGAAGACGGTGCATTGATCAGCGATGCCTATACCAGTGGATACATCAGCGTCAAAAGTCCTATGAATATGCTCGGTTATCACAATGAGCCGGAATTGACGGATTCGATCCTAAAAGACGGTTGGATTCGCTCAAACGATCTCGGATATTTTGATGAACAGGGCCGTCTGTTCTTTGCAGGCCGCGGTGATGATGTAATCAATGTTGGCGGCTTTAAGGTTGCACCCACAGAGGTGGAATCTGCTGCTTTGCGTTGTCCTGGTGTGAAAGACTGCATTTGCATTGGCTTCCAGGCCCGCATGGGCACCGCACTGAAGCTGCTTGTGGTGATGGATGAAGATCATGCTTTCAACGCCAAAACGGTTGCTGCTGCAATCCGTCCCCATCTGGAGCCCTATAAAGTACCCTCTGTGGTTGAGCAGATCGACGAGGTACCCCGTACTTATAACGGTAAAATTAATAGAAAGATATTTCGGTGAACATAATGGAAGCTTCTACTCTCGCAACGATCATTCTCATCACTACAATCATCCTCTTTGCCATTGACCGCTACCCTCTGGCTCTGGTCTCGGTCGCATCATTGCTTGCCATGGTGCTGACCGGTGTCCTCCCCTTTGCTGATGCTTTCAAGGGTTTCTCCTCGAATCTTGTGGTACTGGTTGCAGGTATGATGGTAATTGGCAGTGCCCTGTTTGATAATAATGTAATCGGTCGTGTAGGTAATTTGATTTTCAAGCATGTTAAGGGCGGCGAGAAAGCGTTCCTGCTGCTTATGATGACAATGGCTGCTGTTTTATCCGGTTTTCTACATAATATTTCGGTCATGGCCATGATGACACCACTGGCTGCTTCCTATGTAGCAAAGTCCAACGGTGAAATGAAGCTGAAGAATTTCTACATGGCTCTTGCGCATGCGACCATTATCGGTGCCCGATTCACGCTGATCGGTGCTTCACCCCCAATGCTGGCACAGAGCGTGCTTCTGTCCAGTGAAGGTGTGGAACGCGGACTTGGTTTCTTTGAACTGGCTGCCGTTGCAGTGCCTGTTTTCATTGTCGTTCTGCTCTGCTATCACTTTTTCCTCTATCGGATCGGCAACCGGGTCTTCGACCACACCAAGACCAATGAGGTAAATACCAATGTGGAAAGCAAGGACATTCCTATTTGGAAGACCTGGGTAACCGGAATCGTTATGGTCGTTGTGGCTGTATGTTTTGTTTTTGTTGACGCAGTCCCGTTGGGCGTCATCGCAATGACCGGTGCCTGTGTGTTGATGTTTACAGGATGTGCCAGCTGGAAAGAATCACTGAAAAAACTGGATTGGTCCACACTGATTATTCTGGCCTGCACGGATGGTATTACTGCCTGCTTCTCACTGACCGGTTTGGGCGATATTATCGTGGATTTCCTCACCCGGGTGGGTGCCGGAACATCCTCTCCCTTCCTGCTGGTTGTTATTTTCAGCTTTGTTACTGCATGGGCGTCCAATGTCCTCGCCAACAGTTCCGCAACGGTCATCTTCTCCAGTCTGGCGGTTTCCGTTGCCTTGGGACTTGGCATGGACCCCATTCCTCTGGTGGTTGCTGTTGTCTTCGGTGGTGCCTTCGATTTTATCATGCCTACTGCAACATCCACTTTGACGATGTCCTGCGCCGCAGGCTATTCCTTCCGCGACTATGCCGTTGTTGGCGGCATCCTCAGTCCTATTTGCTGCGCCACCTCAGCACTTGTAATTGGTCTGGTCTATCATTTGATTTGATTATCTGCTTACGGAATAATGGCAGTCACGAAAGTGGCTGCCATTATTTTTGCCATGAACATTCCTACAATAAATGGCATAGAATGACCCGGAACGACAGTTCCACAGGAATTGATAAGGAGGAATGACTTTGGAACGGAGAAATACCCAGAATCCCGGCGGTGAAGGCCGGTTGCCTGCCATGGCACCGCTGGCGAACCCCTATGTTCCTTTTCAGACAGAGAACCCACCCAAGTATGAAGCCCGAAAAGGCATAATCCGTGGTACCCTGTTTCCGGGACTGGACCTTCCCTTTATGGGGATGGTTAATAACAAAGAGCTTCCGGTAACACCCAAAACAGAACTGCAGGTATTGGCCTTTGCCATCAAAGAACTGGCGCTCTATCTGGATACCCATCGCGATGACAAGGAAGCACTGGAGCTTTACCAGCAGTACCAGCAGATGCACCATGACTGCATGGAAAGCTACACGGAAAAATGCGGCCCCATGAACCACCACACCCCAACTAAAGGCAGCCGCTACCGCTGGCTGAGTGATCCCTGGCCCTGGGAATATGCGGCAAATAAGGAGGGTTAAAGATGTTCAGTTATGAAAAGAAGCTGCAGTACCCGGTAAAGATTGATAAATGCAACCCCAGACTTGCATCCATCATCATCAGTCAGTACGGTGGCCCTGACGGAGAGTTGGGCGCTTCCCTGCGTTATCTGTCCCAGCGCTACAGCATGCCCTTTGACGAGCTTAAGGGGCTTCTGACGGACATTGGAACGGAGGAGCTGGGGCACCTGGAGATGGTGGGCGCCATCATTCACCAGCTTACCAGAAATCTGAAGGACAGTCAGATCCAGGATTCCGCCTTTGCACCTTACTTTGTTGACCACACAGCGGGAGTCTATCCTACGGCAGCATCCGGTGCGCCCTGGAATGCCTTCAGCATGCAGGTTAAGGGCGATCCCATTACGGACCTCAGCGAAGATCTGGCCGCGGAGGAGGCTTTTAATTATAGGTGACCGCTCCCCAAGGTCGAATTTTGCAATCCGAAAAGTCGTTGTGCCGCAACGGTTTTTCGGATTTTTCTATTTTTCCAAAAAATTACAAAAAATGACAAAAGTATAGGTT
>SVKV01000035.1 GCA_015068305.1 Oscillospiraceae bacterium | reverse complement strand
AACATCGGTTCGAATCCGGTATGGGTCACCAAATTCCTAAAAATGAATAGTTGGTATTGATTGTCAAGTGGGTCCACCTGTTCCCATCCCGAACACAGAAGTTAAGCACTTGTACGCCGACGATAGTCGCCGGGCGACTGGCCGTGAAAATAGGTAATGCCAACATAAGAGCCTCGACCGAAAGGTCGGGGCTTTTTTCTGCCTATGACAGTCCACTGGACTGTCATTTCACGGCAGGACGATAGCTGCTTTCTAGCCGTGAAAATAGGTAATGCCAACACAATGACCTCCACAGAAATGTGGAGGTCTTTTCTTTATATCCACATGTTGCTGGAGCAGGGCTATGTCAGAGAATAGTCGGATTTTAAACATGTCTTGCCTCTTTTGTGTTTCTATGATAAAGTAATTGTGAGGTGAATTCTATGGCGAAGTATTCAAATAAAAAGAGGATAAGTCCTATTTTACTGGTATTGCTAAGTATAGTACTGTTATTCGTTTTACTGATTGGAATCATTTTTGCTTTTGTCTGGTCAAAGCTGGATAAGATCACCTACGCCGACGAAATTGAGGATTCCTATCTTGCAACAGATCCTTTTGATCAAGATCTTGACTCAAATGAACTGAATAACCCGGAAACTGCCTCGGATGAGGATTTGCTGATTGTGATTGAGGGCCTTGATACCCAGTTGGAGCCGCCGACTGTTCCGGATACAGAGGTACAGACGGATCAGAATGTGCTGAATATTTTATTAATCGGAACAGATGAGAGAACCACCAAATACAGTAAGAACGCCCGTGCTGACAGTATGATTCTGGTTTCCATCAATAAGGATCTCCATACAGTTCGTCTGGTTAGTTTGGAGCGGGGAATTGGTGTACCAATCTTGGAGGGTGAACTGGAAGGTCAGTATGATCTTCTGACCCATATTTTCCGCTGGGGCGGTGCGGATCTGCTGATTAAGACTGTGGAGCATTGCTTTAAGGTGGATGTAAATCACTATGTGCGAGTCAATTTTGCAGCTGTGGAAAAGATCGTCGATACCATTGGCGGTATTAATATCGAGATGACTGCGAAGGAAGCAGAAGGTATTAATCTGTGGACACCCGAGGGAAAACCGAAGGTCCAGGCCGGTCTGAATCGGGTGAACGGTGAAACAGCCTTGAGTTTTGCCCGGCTTCGCTGGATTGACAGTGATTGGCAGCGTGTGGGTCGACAGAGAAAGGTAATCCTGGCAGTTGTGGATGAACTGAAGCATTCTGACCTGAAGGAACTCAATAACCTTGCAGATACGGTGCTTCCTCTAATTCAGACCAATCTGACAAAAATGGAGATCGCGGAGCTGATGCTCTATGCCCCCAATTTCCTCAGATCCCAGTTTGATCAGATGACGATACCGAAGCAGGGCACTTACGGCGGCATGGGAATTCGTAATGGCGGCGGTGCTTTTGCGGTGGATTATGAAATCAATAACGATCTGCTATACCGCTTCCTTTATGAAGGAGCAACTTCTGAGGAACTTCTTGCTGAATAAACGATCATACAGCAATTGAAAGTTATATTATAAATCTCCCCAACAGATAAGCTGATGCCTTTCTGTTGGGGAGATTTCTTGCTATATATACTCTTCGCCGTAGCAGATCAGTCCGGTTGCGGTGGTGACGAATTCCTCCACAGGCATGGTGCTGCAGGATTCATGCCAGGTCCTGAAAAGTTCAATGCTGGCTGCGGCTATATAGCGCAGCTTCATATATTCTTTCATCCGCGCGGAATCGATATTATTTTGATACTGGGACAGATAGCCGTCCATCAATTCCATGAAAACCTGCTGCCCAAGGGGACTGTCTTTAATACAAATTAGATTCCGGTACCAAACCGGCAGGCTGCACAGATACCGGTAGATATTTGCCAGGGTATCCCGGAATTCATGGGGCTGCTCATTCTGAATGATCCGGTAGATTTCCAGAATCAGATCCCGCAGAAGTTCCTGCTCCAGAGCCTCAATGGAATCATAGTGGGAATAGAAGGTTTTTCGGTTGATGCCTGCCAATTCCGCCAGTTCTTTTACGGTAATATGCTCAATATCAGTATTGGCGGCCATCTCCTGAAAGGCATTGTGAATGGCATTTTTGGTACGGATCGTCCGAAGATCCGTGGTGGTTACTTTCTTCATTAAGTACCTCACTGAAAAGAAACACGGATTGTGATTCTGTTACTTTTGCCACAGCGAAAATGGAATTGACCATTGTCTGCTTTGCTGCTATTTACTATACTATACACAAGAGAAAAAAGCAACACGAGATACCTATCTCGCGCCAAGAGGGACAGAGGGAGTGTGAGCCATGAAAGCGATTCGACTCAGAACGGAACATATGCGCACACCTTTAGGCATCGATGCGCAGAATCCCATACTCAGCTGGTGCTGTGAAGGCGGAATTTACCAGAGCGCCTTTCAGATCATAGCCGGCAGGGGAGCGGAGATTCTTTGGGACAGCGGTGTTCGCAAATCTGCGAAGATGAACTGCCGCTATGAACTGCCTCTTCGCAGCCGGGAACAGATTTCGTGGAAGGTTCGGCTTTGGGATGAGAACAATGAGCCTGGTCCGTGGAGTGAGGAAGCGGTTTTTGAACTGGGTATCACGGATCATGCTGAGTGGAATGCCAAATGGATCAATCCTGAACCGGAGCATTTGGATGTAGCTTGCGACGATGCGATTAACCAAAAGGCAAAGACAGCCTGGGAGCAGGGAAAGAAAAAAGAACCCTTCTATCCCCATCTGCCTGCCAGTTACCTGCGAAAGACTTTTACTGCAGTTCCCGGCAAGAAAAACCGTTTGTACATCACCGGTAAAGGTATCTATCTGGCATATTTGAATGGAAAACCGGTGGGAGACCAGGTGCTTGTCCCCGGCCCGGCGGTATATGATCAATATATTCCTGTACAGACCTATAATGTGGATGCGATTCTGACCGAGGGTGAAAATGAACTGCTGGTGGTTCTGGGTGACGGCTGGTTCCGCAGCTGCAGCGGTGTCAACGGTGACCGGAATCTTTACGGCAGCCAGCTTGGCCTTGTCTGTCAGCTTATGGCGGATGATGAGATCGTCTGCGCTACGGATGAGACCTGGCAGGCCAGCCAGCAGGGCCCTATTCGGCAGAACGATCTGCAGCAGGGCGAGGTTTACGATGCCCGGATGGAGAAAACCGCAGATTGGCATGATGTAAGGGTTATGAGCGATGATCACAGTCTGCTGCGGTGCGATCATTCTGTTCCCATTGTGGAGGCAGAACGGTTTGAAGGAACACTTATCACAACACCCAACGGCGATACAGTTCTGGACTTTGGACAGAATCTGGCAGGATTCCTGGAACTGGAACTGACTGCAAAAGAAGGTCAGCGGATCCTCCTGCAGTGCGGTGAAGCGCTGGATGAAAACGGCAATTTCACCCAGGAAAATTTCCAGGACCGACAGCGTCACAGCGAAAACGGCACCCATCAGATGGTGGAATACATCTGCAAAGAGGGCTATAACCGCTATAAAACCAGCTTTACCATCATGGGATTCCGATACGCAAAACTGGAAACCGATATGCCTCTGCAGAACGCCCGGTTTACCGCCATCGCGGTGTATTCCCGGATGGAGCGGACAGGTGTATTCACCTGCGGCAGTGAACCGGTAAACCGGTTGGTTGAAAACTGTGTCTGGAGTCAGAAGGGCAATTTCTGCGGCATTCCCACCGACTGTCCCACCCGGGAGCGGGCAGGCTGGACAGGTGATGCGGGCATCTTTGTGGATACGGGTCTTGACTTAATGGATTGCTATCCGGTGTTTGCCAAGTGGCTGGGGGACTGCCGGAAGCTGCAGCACGGAGACGGCAAGGTGGCAATGATCGCCCCGGTGATCAACCGCCCCGGCTTCATGACAAGTATGCTGGCAGGCTCCGCCGGATGGGGTGATGCGTCCATTCTGGTGCCCTGGGCCATGTACAAAAGAACCGGAGACATTCGGATTCTGGAGGAGAATTATTCCCTCATGCAGCGGTGGTTTGCGTTTCTGGAAAACCGAACCAAGGGCGGCAAGCTGAAAAAATTGCTCAAAAAGAATCCCTGGAAGAAATATCTGATC
The DNA here is from genome assembly GCA_015068305.1 of Oscillospiraceae bacterium. Taxonomy (GTDB): domain Bacteria; phylum Bacillota; class Clostridia; order Oscillospirales; family Oscillospiraceae; genus Faecousia. The sequence goes on along the minus strand of SVKV01000035.1, from coordinate 16,315 downwards.
TGCAGCGGACTGGACTACGGCGAATGGTGCGAGCCCGGTATCGACAATATTAAGCAGATGATGCAGGGAAATCATGATGTGGCCACTGCTTATCTGGCATATTCCGGCAATCTTATGGCACAGATTGCAGAAATTCTGGGCCATAGCGAGGACGCGGAGCATTACAAAGCAGTTTCGGACGGCGCTAAGAAAGCCTACTGCGCCGAATTCACGGACAACGGCAAGATTGCAAGCAGCCGCCAGTGTCAGTACGTCCGGCCGTTGGCCTTTGATTTGCTGCCGGAAGAGGCTCGTCCCCAGGCGGCGGCAGACCTTGCAAAGCTGGTGCGTGAAAACGGTTATCACTTGAATACCGGCTTTCTTTCCACCCCCTTCCTGTGCCAGATTCTGGCTGAATATGGCTATATTGCAGAAGCAGAGAAGGTACTCCTCCAGGAGAAGTGCCCGGGCTGGCTCTACGAAGTCAAAAAGGGCGCTACCACTATCTGGGAAAACTGGGACGGCATCGATGAAACCGGAAAGGTTAAGGCATCGCTGAACCATTATTCCTACGGAACCATTTCAGGCTGGCTGATCCGCTCTGTCTGCGGTATCCGGCAGGAGGGCCAGAGCATTATCATCAAACCTACAGTCATGCCCCAATTGGGACATGCGGAAGCGACCTATACTTCTCCGGTGGGCACCATTGAAAGCGACTGGCAGTGCCGGGAGGATGGAAAAGTTCTTTACACCGTCAGAATCCCACCCAATACCTGTGCCCGTTTTCTTGCGCAGGGACAGGAGATGATCCTGGAACCCGGAAAACACAGTTTTTTACTGTAATTCAGGGGAGAACCCCCAAAATATATTAAGGAGAGAGCATTATGGCAAAGAACAAGCAGCCCAAGGCGGACCGACTGCCGCTGGGTAAATTCCTGGCATGGAAATCTTCTGATATCACCAGCGCCGGCGTATTCCTCATCGTCACCACCTATATGTCCATTTTCTGCACGGACTATCTGGGAATGACACCTCTGGCAGTGGGTAATATCATCCTGGTCAGCAACATCATCGACTTCTTCACCGATCTGATCGCAGCCTATGTGATCGACAACACCAGAACCAAGTGGGGCAAGGCCCGTCCCTATGAGCTGGGCGCCATCGGCATGACCCTGTGCACAACCCTGATCTTCATCACACCCGCAGGCTGGAGCGATACCCTGAAGATCGTCTGGGTGTTCTGCATGTACACTTTCCTGTTCGGTGTCTTCAATACCTTCCGTACCAGCGCCAATGTGCCTTATCTGATCCGTGCGTTTGACAACAACCGTACCCTCATCGGCAAGGTTTCCTCCTATGGCGGCATCGTCACCACCATGGGTTCCATGGTCGTTTCTCTGACCTTCCCCAAGATGATGGCAAAGCTGGCTTCCGCAGACGGCGGCTGGACCACCCTGATTCTGATTTACATGATTCCTTTGACAGTTCTGGGTCTGCTGCGGTTTATCTTCGTCAAGGAGAATCCTGCCATCGATGCCCAGCAGGTCAAGAACAAGGTAGACTTCAAGGATATCTGGATGATGATCAAGAAGAACGGCTACGCCTGGCTGTACCTGCTGATCATGTTCTTCTTCCAGACCATCCAGTCCATCGGAGCCCTGTCTTACTACTTTAAGTACATCGTGGGTGATGTGGGCGCTGCGGGCCTGCTCAGCATCATGAGCTTTGTGCTGCTGCCCACCATGTTCCTGTTCCCCGTTCTGATGAAAAAGCTCAGCGCATCCCAGATCATCGCCCTGGGTGCAGTGTTCTCCTGCCTGGGTTACATCGTTAATTACTTTGCGGGGGCTTCCATGACCATGCTGATGATCGGCGGTATCATCACCGCTTTTGCCATGCTGCCTGTATCTTACCTGGGCAATATGGTCCAGATGGATCTTTGCTCCTATAACCAGTATCTGGGTCTGCCCAGAATGGATGCCTCCATCGGCGCTCTGTTCAATGGTTTTGGTACTCAGTTGGGCCAGGGCTTCGGCGGCTGGCTGCTGGGCTTTGCTCTGACTGCAGCAGGCTATGTGGCCTCCGAGGGTGACGCAGTGGTTGCCCAGCCCGAAAGCGCCATCACCATGATCCGTATGCTCTACAGTCTGATTCCGCTGGTACTGATGGCCATGCTGGCCGTTGCAGCCTTTAGCTTAAGCAAGCTGAACAAGAAGATGCCCGAGATCGAGGCAAAGATCGCCGCGGATAACGCACAGAAGGTGTAACCATGAAGCAGTTTCCAAAAGATTTTCTGATGGGCGCATCTACGGCTGCCCATCAGGTGGAAGGCAACAACATCCATAGCGACTACTGGACCATGGAGCTGATGAAATCCACCAGCTTCGTAGAACCCAGCGCAGATGCGGTTGACCATTACAACCGCTACGAAGAAGATATCAGGCTCCTTGCCGATACCGGTTTGAACTGCTACCGGTTCTCCATCGAGTGGGCACGGATCGAGCCCGTGGAGGGACAGTTCGACGAAGCAGAGGTGGAGCACTACCGGAAGATGATCCGGTTCTGCAAGGATAATGGAGTTACCCCCATCGTGACACTGCACCACTTTACCTCTCCCAAGTGGCTGATCTCCAAGGGAGGCTGGGAAGCAGAATCCACCGTAGAGGATTTCAAGCGCTACTGCGCTTATATTGCCGAGAAGCTGGGTGACGAGCTTACCTACATCGTCACCATCAACGAGGCCAATATGGGCCTCCAGCTGGCTGCCATCGCCAAGCGGTATATGAAGGAACTGCTTTTCAAAAAGAAGAAGCAGTCCGACGGCAATGACGGCAAGGCCCAGGTGGGCATCAACCTGAAGCAGATGATCGCCAATCAGAAGATTGCAGCAGCGGAAAATGCAGAAGTCTTCGGAACGGAGAAACTGAATGCCTTTGTGTCCCAGCGTACGCCCGAGGGCGACCTGCTGATCATGCGGGCCCATACGGCGGCCCGGGATGCCATGAAGGCAATCTGTCCTCACTTAAAAATCGGCCTGTCTCTTTCTTTGCACGATATGCAGCCTCTGAAAGGGGGCACGAAGCACGCAGCCAGGGAATGGTATGCGGAGTTCGGCCACTATCTGCCCTACATCAAGGATGATGACTTTATCGGTGTGCAGAACTACACCCGCAGCCGCTTCGGTTTCTTTGGCCAGATCGATCCTCCCAAGGATGCGGAACTGACTCAGATGTCCTATGAATTCTATCCGGAAGCACTTTCCAATGTGATTCGCGCGGTTCATAAGGAATTCAAGGGTGACATTATTGTTACTGAAAACGGCATCGCCACCACAGACGACACCCGCCGTGTAGAATTCATCCGCCGGGCGCTGGAGGGTGTCCGGGGCTGTATCGACGACGGCATCCCTGTAAAGGGTTACTGCCATTGGAGTCTGCTGGATAATTTTGAATGGCAGAAAGGTTTCTCTATGACCTTTGGTCTCATTGCAGTGGATCGGAAGAGTCAGATCCGTTTCCCCAAAGAGAGTCTGGCGTTCCTGGGCAGTTGTTTTAAAAACCAATAATGACAAGGGGTCAGGTGATAAACCTGACCCCTTTTTATCCGGTATATTTGTCCCGGTACTCACCGGGAGTACGCTGGGTATACTTCTTGAACACCCTGGAGAAGTGACTTTGGGAAGAGAAGCCTAAGTAGTTACTGATTGCAGTCAATGATTTGTCGGAATAGCGGAGGAGACGTTTTGCTTCCTCCGTTTTTTCTTTCAGAATGAAGTCCGTCAGGCTTCCGCCGGTTTCTTCGATAAACTTCCGGGAAAGGTAGGGACGGCTTAAGTAAAGCTCCTTTGCGATATCCTCGACGGTTATGGGTTCAGATAGGTGATGCTGTATGTAATTGGCAACATCCACAGCCAGCTTGCCCGGGCGGCTTCCCAACCGGATCCGCTCCACCCGTTTAGTAAATTCCATGATCATGTGGTATTGCAGATTCATGATCTTGTCAGGGCTGTTCAGAAGCTCACATTTTTGAATATAGGCATCACTGAGATTGAATGCATCATCCACTTCCAGTCCGCCCCGGATGGCAGCCCGGGAGGCCAGAGTCGTGGAAACGATAAATGTATTCTTTACTTGCCGCAGCTGCTCTGCCGCAATGATGCCGCCTCTTACAGCAGGGGCTGATTTGATCCATGCCTGCAGCGATGCGGTATCTCCCTTACGGACAATGGTCATGATTGACTGCTCCAGGGTGAAGGTGTTGTGAATATCCTGTACCGGGATGTTGTTTGTGGCATAAGTCTGTGCTTCCCGCCTGGAAAGTGCGTCCTTGCTGATGAGATTCTGTTCGGAATCATAGATTGCGATGTCCTGCAATGTCAGTTTTTCTCCGTTCAGAATGTAATTCAGGGTACAGAGGATCTGCATAATACTTTCCAGAGGCATACGGATGATACTCTTCATACCGTTCAGAAATTCATCGGTATCATAAGGGGAAACATCCAGCCGGAAGGCTAGTTCCCGCAGTTCCTGATCGGTATTTCCCAATTGGCGGGTGGGGCCGATGATGATTTTCTTTGTGCCGAAATTTACGATTCCGTAGTAGTTGAAAAGCTGTGTAACATAGTAGCCAACATGCTCCGTAATGCGCCAGATATCTTCCCGATATAGCTCCACCGGATCTTTGGGGAGGCTCACCAGGGAATGAAGGAAAATCAGCTTTTCTCCGTCATAAAGTCGGATGGGAACACCGGAAAGATTTCCGATGATGGTACCGAGGTAGTGTAAGTCCAGGTTGTACATACAATCACCGCCTTTGGTTACGATTATACGATAATGGTTACAAAAGTGCAAGACAAATTGTGCAGTCAGACGATATAATATAATGGAAAAGAAGAAAATCTATCGCATATAAGCATCGAAAGAGGGATTTGCATGAAAAAACTGAAAAGGAAAATGGGAGCATTTGTTCAGCGTGTTGTGGACTGGGGCATGGGTAACGGCCTGATGCAGGAGGAACTGACTGCAGACGGACACGATATGGTTACACCGGAGATGGCTGCCTTGGCCCGTCAGGCAGGCGCAGAGGGCTGTGTCCTGCTGAAAAACGACGGTACTCTGCCGCTCAAGACCGGAGAAACCATTGCGGTTTTCGGAAGATGCCAGCTGGACTGGTTTTATGTGGGCTACGGAAGCGGCGGTGATGTGCATCCTCCTTACCGGGTAAATCTGATGGAAGGCCTGGGAAACGCCGGCGTTGCAGTTGATCAGGAGCTTGCCGACGTCTACAGGACCTGGTGCTTCAGCGAGGATAACAAGGCAGACCATGGCTGGTGGGGTCACTGGCCCATGAGTCATCCGGAAATGCCGCTGGATCCGGCAATGGTTTCCGCTGCTTCAAAGCGGTGTAAGACTGCAGTGGTGGTGATTGGCCGGGCAGCCGGCGAGGACCGGGAAAACACCCTAACCAAAGGCAGCTACTACCTGACCGATGAAGAAACCACCATGCTGGATACCGTAACAAACATCTTCTCCCATGTTGTTGTGGTATTGAACATTGGCAGTATCATGGATCTGGGTTGGATCAAGGAATACGGCGAGAAATTGTCCGCTGTTTTGATTGCATGGCAGGGCGGTATGGAAAGCGGTAACGCTGTGGCGGATGTGCTGACAGGTGCCGTCAGTCCCTGCGGTAAGCTGGCGGATACTGTGGCAATTCATTACGAAGACTATCCCAGCAGCAAAAGCTTCGGCGGCAAGGAATTCAACAGCTACACGGAAGACATCTTTGTTGGTTACCGCTATTTTGAAACCTTTGCAAAGGAAAAGGTGCTGTACCCCTTCGGCTATGGCCTGTCCTACACCACTTTTGAAACCAAGGCAATGGGATTTACGCAAGTCAACGGAACATATACCGCTGCCGTACAGGTGACCAATACCGGCAGCAATGCAGGTAAGGAAGTGGCAATGCTGCTTTGCAATGCGCCCCAGGGGAAGTTGGGGAAAGCCTCCAGGGTGCTGGTTGCTTACGGCAAGACAGGACTGCTGGAACCCGGTGAAACGGACACACTGACACTGTCCTTTGATGAAAGGAACTTTGCATCCTTTGATGACACCGGCAAAACCGGCTTTATGAATGCCTTTGTTCTGGAGGCGGGAAAATATGAATTCTTCCTGGGTGATTCCTATGCCGGATCTGTTACCATCGAAGAAACACGGGTAGTTGAACAGTGTGAACCGGTCTGTGATTTGAAAGATCCCTTTGCCAGAATGGTTGTCCGGGAAGAAAACGGAAATTTTGTGGCAGGGGAGGAAATGCTTCAGAACGCCAATGTAGACCTGCGGCAGCGGATTCTTGACCGTTTGCCGGAGGAAATCCCGGTGACAGGGGACAAAGGCTACAAGCTTTCCGACGTGGCGGAAGGAAAGATTTCTCTTGATGCGTTCATTGCGCAGCTGCGTGATGAAGAATTGGAAGGCTTGACACGGGGTGAGGGCTGCATGGGAAGCAGTCTGGGTACTGCCGGCAACGCAGGTGCCTTTGGCGGCATACTGCCCTCCCTCCGGGAAAAAGGCATCCCGCCGGTGATTACTGCCGACGGCCCCTCCGGTCTGCGGCTGCGGAAGTACTGTGCGCTGCTGCCGAACGGTACAGCGCTGGCCTGCACCTGGGATGACAGGCTGGCGGAAGAACTGTTTGCCCATATCGGCAAGGAGATGATCAAGCACGGTGTGGATGTGGTGCTGTCTCCCGGCATGAACATCCATAGAAATCCTCTTTGCGGTCGTAACTTTGAATATTTCTCTGAAGATCCGCTGCTGACCGGTAAGATGGCGGCTGCCATTGTCCGGGGTGTCCAGAGCCAGGGCGTGTCCTGCTGCCCCAAGCATTTTGCCTGCAACAACCAGGAAACTAAGCGCAATACCAACGACTCCAGAGTATCCCAGCGGGCACTGCGCGAGATCTACCTGCGCTGCTTTGAAATCGTGGTGAAGGAAGCGAACCCCAATGTGATCATGACCTCCTACAATAAGATCAACGGAGTCTGGTCCCACTACAACTATGATCTGGTTACGACGGTCCTGCGGAAAGAATGGGGTTTCGACGGCGTGGTCATTACCGACTGGTGGATGCAAAAGAGCAAGAGCCCAGAATTTCCTAACATTAAGGACAATGCCTACCGTGTCCGGGCTCAGGTGGATGTACTGATGCCCGGCGATATGGGACATCTGAATAAGAAATATAAATCGGACGGGACCCTGCTTAAAACCCTGGGAGAATCCGAGGGCATCACCCGGGCAGAGCTTCAGAGAACCGCCAAAAATGTGCTGCAGCTGATTTTGAAAACGAAAGCGGCACGCCTGGCAGAATAAGAACGATTGATCCCAATGCAAAAACAGAAAGAAGAGGAAACGGCGCAATGAAAAAAGAACTTAGACTTCCGGCTAGCAGAATTCGATCTGCAGATGTAACGAAAAGTGAAAAGTGGCTGGGCTATCTGCTGGGTCCTGCCGGTGCGGTGCTGCTGAATGCGGTGCTGGCATCTTACCTGAATGTGTATTATACCGATGTGCTGGGACTGGCACCTCTGTGGGGCGGAGCGTTCCTTGTGGTGTTTCCCATTGTGTCCAAGATCATCGATGCCATTACCAATGTGATCATGGGCTACATTATTGACCGCACCCACACGCGGGAAGGTAAGGCCCGTCCCTGGCTGCTGCTGTCTGCCCCGCTGGTAACGGTGACTGCCATTTTGCTGTTTACGGTTCCTGCAGCCAACGAGACAGTGCAGGCAATCTGGGTCATGGTGTCTTACAATCTGTTCTATTCTTTTGCCTACACCATTTTCAATATGAGCCACAATCTGATGGTGCCCCTGTCTACCCGGAACACCACGGACCGGGGCGGCCTCAGCGTATTTAATCAGATTGCCACCATTATGATGAGCGGTATCATCGTGGCTTTGATCTTCCCCATGGTCATCATGCCCATGCTGGGGATCGACAAGGCGAAGTGGATCGTTACCATGAGCATCCTGGCAATCCTGGCTCTGCCGCTGACTCTGCTGGAATACTACTTTACCAAGGAGCGTGTGACGCTGGAAAATGCGGAGCAGGTTCATGAAGAAGTATCCTTTGGTAAGCAGCTGAAGGCAATTTTCACCGATAAGTACATGATCATCATTTACCTGTATTTTTTGATCTCCACTGTGGGTACTTCAATTAAAAACTTAAGCCTTGTCTATTTCTGCAACTATGTGCTTGGTACTTACAACGACGGCATTACCCAGACTCTGGTTTCCGCTTTGGGCGGCATCCCCATGGGTATCGGCATTTTTGCCGTGTGGCCGCTGGCAAAGAAATTCGGTAAACGGAATGTGACCCTGGCAGGATTTATCATCTATGCCATTGGCAGCGCCATTTGCTGGATGTTCCCCACCAATATGGTCATTGTTCTGATCGGCCAGTTTATTAAGAACATTGGCGGCCTGCCCTGCAGCTATGTGTTTATGGCGCTGTTTGCAGATGTGCTGGACCACATTGAGTGGAAGACGGGCTTCCGCTGCGACGGCGTTTCCATGTCCGTTTACAACATCATTGCGGTTGCAATGGTAGGCATCTGTACCGGTATTTTCAATGGTCTGCTCTCCGGTGCCGGATATGTTCAGCCTTATATGGATGCGGCAGGCAATCTGATTGCAGTACAGTCTGAAACGGTGAAGAATGTGATCACCTTTGGCTTCGTGGGTCTGGAGACCATCACCGGTATCGTGCTGGCTGTTTTGCTGATTTTCCTCAGTGTTGAAAAGGTCATCGATCGGGAGCAGGCGGAGATTAAGTCCCGCCGGGAGGAACAGGCATGAAAGCGGTTCGACTGAGGACAGAATATCTGTTTGAGCCCATTGGAATCGACATTCTCTGCCCCAGACTGAGTTGGAACTGTGAAGGTGGCAGCAAACAGACGGCTTATCAGATCATTGCAAAAATAAACGGAAAAACCGTGTGGAATAGCGGCAAGGTGGAATCTTCCTCCATGACCCACATTCCTTACGGGGGACCGGAGCTGCATTCCCGGGAGCGGGTGTACTGGTCGGTCAAACTCTGGGATGAACATGGAGCGGGCGGCGAGATCAGCCATAGCTCCTTCGAAATGGGACTGCTGAATGCTTCCGACTGGAAGGCGAAGTGGATCACCGGAAACTACAAGGTCAGGAAAAGTGAGCGGTATCCGGTTGATTGTCTCCGTAAGAATCTCTCTGTCACCGGAGAAGTCAAGTCTGCCCGGCTGTATATTACTGCCTGCGGTCTGTACCAAGCGAAACTGGACGGAAAGAAGATCGGCAATTTCTGCCTGGCTCCCGGACACACGGATTACCGCAAGCGAATTCAGTATCAGACCTATGACGTGACGGGAATGCTGTCACAGGGAAACCATGCCCTCACTGCTGAGTTGGCAGATGGCTGGTATCGGGGTTCCACCGGTGCCTGGGGCCTGCGGAATCAGTATGGCCGGGAAACCAAGCTGCTTGCCCAGCTGGAGATTACTTACACGGATGGCACCTGTGATACCATTATTTCCGATGAAAGCTGGGATTGGAGCAATGATGGCCCTATCCGCTTTGCGGACAACAAAGACGGCGAAGTGGTCAATGCCAACCGGGAACCCAGTTACAGCGCAAATGCAAAGGTGACTTCCCACAATGTCATTCCCACCGCTTCCAATAATGTTCCTGTGACGGAGCATGAGCGGTTTACACCGAATGTCACCAAGGCGCCCAACGGCAAATGGCTGCTGGACTTTGGTCAGAACATTGCGGGATACATCTGTCTGCAGATTCGGGCGAAGGAGGGTCAGCGGCTGATCTTCCGGTTTGGCGAGCTCCTGGACGAAGCGGGAAATCTGACTCAGAAGAATATCCAATGTGCCGCCAAAGATAGGGTGTCTCCCTTGCAGCAGATTATCTACACCTGCCGGGAAGGACTGAACGAATACAAAACCACCTTTGCTATATTCGGATTTCAGTATGCGGAAGTGGAAACAGAAATCGAATTGCATCCCGAGAATGTAACAGCAATAGCTGTTTATTCCGATATTGAACAGACCGGCTACTTTGAAAGCTCCAATGAACTGCTGAACCGGTTTGTGGAAGCAACGGTTTGGTCTACGAAGGGGAATTCCCTGGATATCCCCACAGACTGTCCCACCCGGGAACGTCACGGCTGGACCGGCGATGCCCAGATCTTCTTTGAAACGGCAAATTACTTATTTGACTATGCCGCTTTTTCCAGGAAGTATCTGAATGATGTCTACGACTGGCAGAAGAAGGATGGAAGGCTTCCCCAGATTGCGCCCTACGGCGGTGTGGACTTCTATATGTGGACTATGAATGGCAGTGTTGGCTGGTCCGATGCGGGCATCCTGATTCCGTACCGCTTCTGGAAGCTGTATGGTGACAAACAAATTCTAATCGAATATTATGACCGCATGAAACGGTATGCCGGTTTTATGATGAACCGCTGCGGCAAGCTGGGTCTGATGGCAAAACCCTTGGGAGTGAAGGGCGAAGCGGCAAAATATGCAGTCAATGCCGGCCAGTCCTACGGCGAATGGGCGGAACCCAAGGATGTTTATCCCAACGACTGGAAGGATATGGTGGCACCCCATCCGGAAGTTTCCACAGCCTATACTTCCTATGTGCTGGGCTGCGTGGCGGAAATAGCCGAGGCGCTGGGTAATTGGGATGATGCTGTATTGTTCCGTCAATACCGTGATGGCTGCAAAGAAGCGTATCAGGCCATGGCGAAGACCGCTGACTATACCCTGGATACCAACCGGCAGGCCCGGCTGGTGCGCCCTCTGGCCTTTGACTTGCTGGATGATAAGCAGACCGAATATGCCCGGAAGCGCCTTGTCCAGGCACTGGAGAACTATGGCTGGCGTCTGGGCACCGGCTTCCTGTCCACGCCTCTGATCCTCGACGTGCTGGCTGAATATGATCTGGATACTGCATATCGGTTGCTTGAAAATGAAGAAATGCCTGGCTGGCTGTTTATGCCCCAAAACGGAGCTACCACCATTTGGGAGTCCTGGGAAGGCACCCAGGCGCAGGGCGGTATTGCGTCACTGAATCATTATTCCAAAGGCGCGGTCTGCGAATGGCTGTTCAAGACCATGTGCGGGATCCGGGTGGAGGGTGAAAACCATTTCACCATTGCCCCAAAACCCGGCGGAGAGTTTACCTATGCGAAAGCGAGTTACAAAAGCATCTACGGAAAGGTAGAATGCGGTTGGGAGAAGACGGAAAACGGTTTTGCATTTGCGGTACAGATCCCTGCGAATACCGGGGCGATTATCCGGCTTCCCAACGGCGAGAGCCACACCGTGCCGGCAGGAGCATATCATTTCACTTGCTGAGCGGCTGCTCTTGTGGTATAGTAACTGCAAGAAAGGTTGTAAGAGGTGAGGGTATGGATACAAAGCTTCTGGAGCAATTGGCTGTCATTACGGCGGAGGAACAGGAAATCCTGGACGGCAGAAATGATATCGACCGGGACATTTATATGCAGGAGCAGGGAAGCACCATCAACAGCCGCAAGCTGCTCTCCTCCGGTAAGCTGATCACCATCCGTCCCCATACCCGTTTCATCCACTTTCCGGAGCACACCCATGACTATGTGGAAGTGATCTATATGTGCTCCGGTGAAACCACACACATCGTCAATGGCAAAGAGATAAAGCTGGAGCAGGGTGACCTGTTGTTTCTGAATCAAAGCGCCACCCATGAAGTATGCAGGGCAGGGGAAAGGGATATTGCGGTCAATTTCATCGTTCTGCCGGAGTTCTTCACAGCACCCCTGTCCATGATCGGTGAAGAAGAAACGCCCCTGCGGAAATTCCTCATTGATTGTCTTTGCGGGCGAAATTCCGGGGCAGGATATTTGTATTTTGATGTTTCCGAAGTGAAACCCATTCAGAATTTGCTGGAAAATCTGTTGTGGATTTTGATCCAGGATACCCCAAACAAGCGGAAAATGAGCCAGATGACCATGGCACTGCTCTTTATGCAGCTGCTGGGTCATACAGAAACTCTGAGTACAGACGACCAGGGGGATGCGGTAGTCTGGCAGGTATTGCGGTATGTGGAGTCCAATTACATGGGCGGCAGTTTTGCAGAGCTGACGGAACAGTTACATTATGACCCCTCCTGGCTTTCCCGGGAAATCAAGCGGAAGACCGGAAAAACCTATACCCAGCTGATTCAGGAAAAACGCCTTGCCCAGGCGGCATTTCTGCTTCGCAATACCGACCGGAATGTTTCGGACATCGCAATTGCGGTGGGCTACGAGAATATCAGCTATTTCCATCGGATCTTCGCAGATGCCTACGGCAAGTCTCCGAAGCACTATCGGGTGCAAGAGAGGACACTTTTTTAGAAAACAGAAGACCTCCTTTTTTGTCATAAGCCATGGTAGAATGGTTTCAGAACAAGAAAGGGGGTCTTTCTTTGCGTTATTACTTAGCAATTGATATTGGCGCATCCTCCGGTCGACACATTATAGGCTGGCAGGAGAACGGCGAGATCAAAACAAATGAGGTGTATCGTTTTCCGAATGGTGTTCAGAAAGAGAACGGGCATCTGACTTGGGATGTGCGAAAACTCTTCTCCAGTGTGGTGGCGGGCATTTTGGAAGCCTTCAAGCAATATCCGGAAATTGAAAGTCTTTCCATCGATACCTGGGGTGTGGATTATGTGCTGCTGAAGGGTGACGAGGAACTTTATCCCGTCTATGCCTATCGGGACAGCCGCGCGGAAGCAGTGATTCCACAGGTCCACGAGAAGATTCCTTTCTCTGAACTGTACCGCCATACCGGATGCCAGTTCCAACCCTTTAATACCATCTATCAGCTGTATGATGACAAAATGAACGGTCGGCTGGAAGGGGTCACGGATCTGCTGATGATGCCTGAGTACCTGATGTGGAAGCTCTGCGGCGTCAAGGCACGGGAGTACACCAATGCCACCACCATGGGCATGGTGAATGCACAGACCGGCGAATTTGATATGGAAATTGTGGATCGGCTGGGATATTCCAAGCATCTGTTCCCAAAGCTGAGCCAGCCCGGAACGGTTCTGGGTATGCTGCGTCCCGAAATCGCGGCAGCTGTTGGCGGTAACTGCAAGGTGGTGCTGTGTGCTACCCATGATACTGGCTCTGCGGTAGAGGGCATTCCCATGGAGGGAAATCACCCTTATATTTCCTCCGGTACATGGAGCCTGCTGGGTGTGAAGACTCCAAAACCGATTACGGACGCTGGAAGTGAAGCGGCCAATTATTCCAATGAGGGCGGTGTGGGCTACAACCGCTACCAGAAGAACATCATGGGTTTGTGGCTGGTGAACGAGCTGCAGCGGGAACTTTGCCCGGACATGAAGTTCCCGGAAATTGTGAAGATGGCAGAGGCAAGCACCTGCGGGAAAATAGTCGATGCCAACGCACCGGAATTCCTGGCTCCCAGGAGCATGAAAGCCGCCTTTGACAAGGCTACCAACAATGCCCTTGCCACCGTTGGTGACTATTTCCGCTGTGCATACCGCTCCTTAGCGGTCAGCTATAAGCAGGCTATTGAGGAACTGGAAGCCAATACCGGCTGCACCTATGAAAAACTCTACATCGTCGGAGGCGGTGCCAAGAATGGCTTCCTCAACCGTCTGACGGAAGAAGCAACCGGAAAGAAAGTAATCGCACTGCCCATCGAAGCCACCGCTCTGGGCAATCTGAAAATCCAAATGGAGGTAAATTGATATGTCCTACTTTGATGCCAAAGCCAAATATGCCGCATTGGGTATTGATACCGATGCTGCCATTGCCAAACTGAAGAACGTGCCCGTATCATTGCACTGCTGGCAGGGTGACGATGTCCGGGGCTTTGACACCGACCCCACCAAGCCCCTCACCGGCGGTATCCAGACCACCGGCAACTATCTCGGCAGAGCAAGAACTCCCGAGGAACTGATGGCTGACCTGGATATGGTGCTGAAGCTTTGCCCCGGCACCAAGAAGATGAACCTCCATGCATCCTATGCCATCTTCGAAGATGGCGACTGGGCAGACCGGGACAAGCTGGAACCCAAGCATTTTAAGAAATGGGTGGACTTCTGCATGGAGCGTGGCCTCGGCTGCGATTTCAATCCCACTTTCTTCTCCCATCCCAAGGCCAACGGTCTGACCCTGTCTTCTCCCGATCCCGAGATCCGCAAGTTCTGGATCAATCACGGCAAGGCCTGTATCCGTATCTCTACATACCTTGCCGAAGAACTGGGCCAACCCTGCGTGATGAATATCTGGACCGGTGACGGCTTCAAGGACATCCCTGCTGACCGGATGGGTCCCCGCATTCGCTATAAGGAAGCCATCGATGAGATTTTGTCCGAGCCTTTCGATTTCAATAAGGTTAAGCCTTGCGTGGAATCCAAGGTTTTCGGTATCGGTGTGGAAGCCTACACCGTCGGCTCCGCTGAGTTCTCCCTCAGCTATGCAGCCATGAACAAGGATCGCTGCATCCCTCTGATGGACAACGGCCACTACCATCCTACCGAGGTTGTCAGCGACAAGATTCCCGCCCTGCTGGCCTTCTTCCCGGAGATTGCTCTGCATATTACTCGCCCCATCCGCTGGGATAGCGACCATGTTGTGCTGCTGGATGACGAGACCAAGGAGCTTTGCAAGGAGATCGTCCGCTGCGGCGGCCTTGAAGGCAGTGTGAAGATTGCTCTCGACTACTTTGATGCTTCCATCAACCGGATTTCCGCCTGGACGGTTGGTTTCCGCAATGTCCAGAAGGCCCTGTTGATGGCCCTCTGCACCCCCAATCTGACTGCTATGCAGAATGCTGATAACTGGACCGAATTGATGGTCATCCAGGAAGAACTGAAGACCATGCCCTTCGGGGAAATCTGGACCGAGTATTGCCGGGAATGCGGTGCACCTGCCGACGGCGAATGGTTCGCAACCGTTAAGAAGTACGAAGCAGAAGTGCTGAGCAAGAGAGGTTAAGCTATGAAGAATATTATGAATGCTCCCTTTGTGGAGGAAATGCGCAAGACTACCGCAAATATGTACCGCCTGGGGTGGGACGAGCGCAACGGAGGCAATATCAGCTATCGGCTGGATACTGAGGAAGTAGGGGAGTATCTGGATCTGAACAACGTGATCCGCAGCATCCCTCTGGGCTTTGATGCTACTTCTATTATCGGTAAGATTTTCATCGTCACCGGCACCGGCAAGTATTTTAAGAACGTCAATGACGATCCCGAGACCAATCTGGGCATCGTCCGCATCGGTTCCGATGGCAAAACCGCCGAACTGCTGTGGGGCTACTCCGACGGCGGCAAGTTCACCTCTGAATTCCCCACACATCTCATGAGCCACATGGCAAGACTGTCCGTGGATCCCGAAAACCGGGTTGTCATGCACTGCCATCCCACCCATACCCTTGCCATGAACTATGTACACGAGCTGGACGAGAAGAAGTTCACCCACACCCTGTGGGAGATGTGCACCGAGTGCATCGTGGTGTTCCCCGACGGCGTGGGTGTCCTGCCCTGGATGCTCTGCGGAACCAACACCATCGGCGAAGCTACCGCCGAGAAGATGAAAGAGTTCCGTCTGGTGGTCTGGGGCATGCACGGTATCTACGGCGCAGGCAAGACCATGGACGAGACTTTCGGCCTCATCGAAACCGTGGAAAAAGCGGCCCAGATCTATATGCTGACTGCCCACCTACCCAGAATCAATACCATCCGGGATGATCAGATGGTGGAACTGGCCGAGTTCTTTGGCGTTAACTATCGCAGGGACTTCTTAAACCTGTAATTATCTCCTCCTTGGGCGAGTCCCAATTTTTTCAAATGGCTGCAGGCAAGCCATTACCCGCATTCAAAAATTTGCACCCTGCTGTCCGGCAGGGTGCATCGTATATTTTTGGAAGATTCAACATGCTTTTACAGTCAATTCATATCGACTGTGCTTGGAACCGTATGCGGACAGACAGCGTGCAGCAGCTGCTTCGGCTGCAGGAAAATCCGGAGCCGGGGCGCTTAAAGGGGTTTGACATCAAATTGAATAATAGGACAAAAAGTAAGAAAAACACCGTGATTTGTGGGAAATCACGGTGTTTGGCACCCCCGGAGAGACTCGAACTCACTACCTTACGCTTAGGAGTAGCCCCGATTCGACATCGGCAAGTGACACCTGATGCTAAAAAATGCCTGGAAATACAGGCTTTTTCAGTATTTCCAATCCCATCTGATACCATGCTGTGATAGCTAATTCAGAGG
>SVKV01000034.1 GCA_015068305.1 Oscillospiraceae bacterium | reverse complement strand
GACACCCCAAAAAGCGCCATTCACGCCAGCCTACGGTTCTCACGCTGGAAACCCTGTTATTTTGCTCATTTCCCTTATTTTTTGCGTAATGATACTCACAAAACCACACGATAATCACGTTTTTCAAAGATTATCACGTACTTGTTCTTCTCAGCAAGAGATAATTTTTGCGAACTTCCAAGCCTGTATTCAAGCATTTATGCCTGGATACAGGCTTTTCTTTATACTTTTATTGGGAGAAAGTTTGGGTGGTATACAAAAACCCAACATAAAACCCAACACAGAACCTTTTCCTAATTGCTATTTTTCTCATGATAAAGGCGTCCTTGGATCAAATTCCAGGGACGCCTTTTGCCTAAAAAACTTGTCGTAATCAGCACCCAAAACACTCCGATTTCTTGTGTTTTTTCAAAAAACCAACGAAAAACCATACAGTCACGATATTCACGCATTGACACGCAAATCACGTCAGAGTATATTATTCACACTGGATTTGAACTAAATATGGGGCATTAACTCAATTTACCGCGTTACGATTCTCACGGAAGTCCACGTTTTGCACGCTTGCGAACACTTTTCACTTAGTAAGCCAGCACTCCAAGCGCTAAAAGCCAACTTTTTCTACAGAAAAGAACATCAAAAACCCTGGAATCATTCGATTCCAGGGTTTTTCTTTCTTTTGCTTTCGACTCATTTTTGATGGATTTCGACCCTTAATAATGGGTGACAGGTGCCTTAATTCGTCGAAATGGGTGACAGAATGGGTGACGGAACGGCACCTTTCTCCCCCCTTTATTCCGGTATCGGTTGGTCGGACCTGTTCCTGCTGTTTCCATGTTACAAATTGCATTCAGATAGGCATTCATCAAATGATGTCTCTGTAGGTACCGCCCGGCCCCGTTTCTTTTTTGTTCTATAAGCCAATAATTGTGTACAAATTATAAACACTTTTGATATATTTTTGTGCAGAAACCACGAATCAACCGAAATATCAGCAATATATATTGTGCTATAGTTGCAATTGCAGTGACTTTATGATAAGATTATTTTGCATGAAAATGTATGCAATTATCCCAGTTAATCCCTATTTCCTATGTAATCAATACCAGAGAAAGGCATGATTAAATATGAGTAGACTTGAAGTAAAAATGCCCGCTCAGGCGCAGTCTGTGATCGAACAGATCTACAGCAGCATGGAGCGCCGGATCGAGGCAAATCCCCCGGGTCTTTGCCCTGTGGATATGACGCTGAACTTTCTGAACCTCTGCCAGGCCCAGACCTGCGGTAAGTGCGTTCCCTGCCGGATCGGTCTGGATCAGCTGTCCCGGATGATCCGGGAAGTTCTGGACGGTGAACCTGATGAAGACATCCTCTACCGGATCAAGACCACTGCTCAGGTGGTGGTGGATTCCGCCGACTGCGCCATCGGTATCGATGCCGGTCAGCTGGTTCTGAATGCCCTGGTTGCATTCCGGGATGATTTTGAAGAGCATGTCCGCACCGGCCGCTGCCTGGGTTGTCTGGAAGATGCCGTTCCCTGTGTGGCTCAGTGCCCTGCCGCCGTGGATATCCCCGGCTATGTGGCCCTCGTGAACGAAGGCCGCTGCGCTGATGCAGTGAAGCTGATCCGCAAGGACAATCCTTTCCCCGTATCCTGCGCCTACATCTGTGAGCACCCCTGTGAAAACCGCTGCCGCCGCAAGATGGTGGACGGCCCCATCAACATCCGGGGTCTGAAGCGCTATGCAGTGGATATGGCCGGCGATGTGGAGAATCCTCCCTGTGCTGAGCCCACCGGCAAGACTGTCGCTGTGGTCGGCGGCGGCCCCTCCGGTCTGACTGCTGCTTACTACCTGTCACTGATGGGCCACAAGGTCACCGTCTTCGACATGCACAAGAAGCTGGGCGGCATGATGCGCTACGGCATCCCCAGCTACCGCTATCCCCGGGAGAAGCTGGACGGCGAAATCGCTTCCATTCTGTCCCTGGGCATCGAAGTTCACACCGAAACCAAGATCGGCGTGGATATCAGCTTTGAGGAACTGAAGCACAATTATGATGCTGTTTACGTTGCCATCGGTGCCCACACCGACAAGAAGGTTGGCATTGAGGGCGAGGATGCCGTCAATGTGATTTCCGCAGTTGAAATGCTGCGGGGTATCGGCAACGATGAAATGCCCGATTTCACCGGCAAGAACGTGGCCGTCATCGGCGGCGGCAACGTGGCCATGGACTGCACCCGCAGTGCCGTCCGTCTGGGTGCCAAGACCGTCACCTGTGTCTACCGCCGCCGTCAGGAAGACATGACCGCCCAGGCCGAGGAAGTGGAAGGTGCCATCGCAGAGGGTGCTGAAGTGCTGACCCTCCATGCACCTTTGAAGATCGAAGTGGACGAAGAAGGCAAGTGCGCTGCTCTGTGGGCCCAGCCCCAGATCATCGGTGAGGTTGACAAGGCCGGCCGTCCCCGTCCCAATACCGCATCTGCAGATCCTGTCCGGATTCCTGCCGACGTGGTGATCGTTGCAATCGGCCAGGCCATTGAGTACAAGCCCTTTGAGGCCGCAGGCATCAAGATCAAGTGGGGCAACCTGGTTGCCGGTACCAACACCAAGACTGCAATCGATGGTGTCTTCTCCGGCGGTGACTGTGTCACCGGTCCCGCTACGGTCATCCGCGCCATTGCCGCCGGCAAGGCCGCTGCTGCCAACATTGATGAGTATCTGGGCTTCCACCACGAGATCACCGTGGATGTGGAACCCTCCATCCCCCGCTGCACCGATCTGAATCCCAGAGGCCGGATCAACTGCCGGGAGCGTGCAGCCGCAGAGCGCAAGAACGACTTCGTCTGCATGGAGCACTGCATGACCTGCGAGGAAGCCACCAAGGAATCTTCCCGCTGCCTGCGCTGCGACCACTTCGGTTATGGAATCTTTAAGGGAGGACGTGTTGACAAATGGTAAATTTCAAAATTGATGGCCGCGAACTGAGCGCGCCCAAGGGTACCACCATTCTGGAAGCTGCCGAAAAGGCCGGTATTCCCATTCCCCACCTGTGCTTCCTGAAGGATATTAATGAAATCGGCGCCTGCCGTATGTGTGTTGTGGAAGTGGAAGGCACCGGCCGTCTGGTTCCCTCCTGCAACAATGAGGTTCTGGAGGGCATGGTTGTCCATACCAATACCCCCCGGGTCCGCCAGGCCAGACTGACCAATATGCATCTGCTGCTGAGCCAGCACCAGAGCGAATGCACCTCCTGCATCCGCAGCGGCAACTGCGAGCTGCAGACCATGGCCCGTGATCTGAACATCTATCATCAGCCCTACGCATCCAAGATCGAGCGTTCCTGCAAGTGCAAGGATGTGCCCATCATCCGGGATGCCACCAAGTGCATCAAGTGTATGCGCTGTGTCCAGGTCTGCGACAAGATCCAGGGCATGCATATCTGGGACGTTGCCGGCACCGGCAGCCGCACCACCGTCAATGTCAGTCTGAACCGGGAGCTGAAGGACACCGACTGCACCTTCTGCGGCCAGTGTGTCACCCACTGCCCCACCGGCGCTCTGACTGCCCGGGACGACACCAAGTTTGTGATGAAGGCTCTGGCTAACCCCGAGATCACCACCGTGATTCAGATTGCCCCCGCTGTCCGTGTGGCCTGGGCAGAAGCATTCAATCTGCCTGAGGAAATGGCAACCACCGGCCGCATGGTGGCTGCGCTGAAGGCCATCGGTTTCGACTATGTCTTCGACACCAATTTCACCGCTGACCTGACCATCATGGAAGAAGGCAGCGAGTTCCTGCATCGGTTTACCCATGCGAACAAGTACAAGTGGCCCATGTTCACTTCCTGCTGCCCCGGCTGGGTCAGCTTCGTCAAGAGCCAGTTCCCGGAATATGTGGATAACCTCTCCACCGCCAAATCTCCCCAGCAGATGTTCGGCGCCGTGGCCAAGAGCTACTTTGCCGAGAAGAAGGGCATTGATCCCAAGAAGATGTTTGTGGTGTCCATCATGCCCTGCTCTGCCAAGAAGGCTGAGAAGGACCTGCCCGGCATGAACTCCGCCTGCGGCGATCCCGATGTGGACGTGGTTCTGACCACCCGCGAGATGGTCCGCCTGTTCAAGAGTGATATGCTGGTTCCCGAGAATCTGCCCGAAGCCCAGTTCGACAGCCCCCTGGGCTCCGGTACCGGTGCTGCTGTGATCTTCGGCGCCACCGGCGGCGTTATGGATGCAGCCCTGCGCAGTGCCTACTATCTGGTCACCGGTAAGAATCCCGATGCCGATGCCTTCAAGGAAGTCCGGGGCACCAAGCCCTGGAAGGAAGCCTCCTTCGAGGTTCCCGGTGCAGGCACCGTCAAGGTAGCCGTTGTCAGCGGCCTGGGCAATACCAGAAAGCTGATGGAAGCAATCGATTCCGGCGAATCTGATTACCACTTTGTGGAAGTCATGGCATGTCCCGGCGGCTGTGCCGGCGGCGGCGGTCAGCCCATCCATGAGGGTAAGGAAATGGCAGAATACCGTGGCGACAAGCTGTGGAATCTGGATGCTGCAGCAGCCATCCGTTACTCCCATGAAAATGCAGAGGTCATGGACCTTTACAAGGAGTATCTGGAGAAGCCCCTGGGCGAAAAGTCCCACCACCTGCTCCACGTACATCACCATGCATAAATAACGGGATCCCCGGCAGTCATGCCGGGGATCTTTTTTGCGCGGATAAAAACCGGGCTGCAGCACCATGCTGCAGCCCGGTCCAATTTCAGTTATTTACCGCTCTTCCCGGAAATAGTTGACACCCAGGGAGGCAGGCAGGCCGCTGCCCTGCTTGCTGCGGACAGAGGAAGCCACCAGCACAATGGCTGTGATCACAAAAGGCAGAGCCTGGTACAGCTGAGTGGGAACCGCTGCCAGCCAGCCCAGAGCCTCAGGGAATGCCATAGCCAAACTGCTGCCGGAGACCCGGAGGGTATTGAAGAAGCCGAACACGAAGGTGCCGGCAATGGCCAATGCCGGATTCCAGTTTGCAAAGATGACCAGAGCCACCGCAATCCAGCCATAGCCGTTGATCCAGCAGCTGGAGTTGAAGGAACCGGACATATTCAGACCCATGTAATAGCCGCCGATGCCCATGATGCCGCAGCCCAGGCAAATGTGCAGATACTTCATCCGCTTGACATTGATGCCCACGGAGTCCGCTGCGCCGGGATTTTCGCCCACGGCCCGGAGCTTCAGACCGGGAGTGGTGCGGTTTAAGTACCACCACATGGCGATCGCAATGACAATGCCCAGATACACCAGCACATTGTGATTGAACAGACCGTGACCGATCAGAGGAATGTCGGACAGGACGGGAATTGCCACATCCGCAAAGCCGTTCTTGATGTTGGCATAGTCACCCATGGCAGGCCAGCCGGTCGCCTTCAGACCGTTGCCCACGAAGAAATAGACACCCAGACCGAAGGTGGTCAGCGTCAGACCGGTGATGTTCTGATTCGCCTGGAGGGAAACCGTAAGAGCCGCGAAAAGCAGGCCGCACAACGCACCGGCCATAAATGCCACCGCAATACCCACACCCAGGGAATTGGCATAGCAGCCGCAGATATAGCCAAAGATGGCACCCACTGCCATGATGCCTTCCACGCCCAGGTTCAGGCTGCCGGATTTTTCCACCACGATTTCACCGACTGTGCCGTAAAGCAGAGGAATATTAAAGACAACGATATTGTGAATAAAAGAGGTCAGAACGCCAAGCTTATCCATTTCCATTATCTTTTCCTCCTTTCTTAAAGGGAACCACCCGGAACCGGGTATAGAAATCAGCTGCAAGCACCAGGAACAGGATCACGCCCTGGAGCATATTGGCGAAGCTGGAGTCCACCTGGGAGAAGGTGGCAGCTGCAACGGTGGAACCGTAATGCAGCACACAGATCAGTGCAGAAACCACGAAGATCACGACCGTATTCAGCTGGGACAGCCAGGCCACAATGATGCCGGTCCAACCCACATCGTCGGTAATGGACGTGGACAGAATGCCGGCGGTGCCGACCTTAAAGGCAGCTGCCAGGCCGATCAGCGCAGCGGACAGGAAAACCGTGCGCAGCACAATTGCATTGACCTTCATGCCTGCATACCGGGCGGTACCGGCACTGTCGCCAACCACGGCAATTTCATAGCCATGCTTGGTATACTTCAGATAGATAAAGACCAGCACGCCCAGCAACACCGTCAGAATCACGCAGATATTCAGGCTGAACTTCCCGCCCATGGGAATGGTGGGAAAGGATACAATCTTGGAAAAGCTTGCAAACACAGGCCGGACGGATGCCTCATCCAGGAAAAAATTCCATTCCGCCTTGGTTTCACCGATGAAAATCAGAATGTACAGCGCCACATAATTGAGCATCAGAGTCATCAGCGTTTCATTGGTGCCGAACCGAACCTTCAGCGCAGCCACAAACAGACCGTAAAGACCCGCGGTCACCATGGCAGCCAGGCACATGAGGAGCAGCGTCACGCCGTTGGGAAGGACCGGGCCGGCCTGGAAGGCCACAAAGGCCGCCGCAATGGCACCCAGAATGAACTGACCCTCGCCGCCGATGTTCCAGAAGCGCATTTTAAAGGCCAGGGAGAGGGCGACGGAAGTCAGTGCCAGGGGCACGAATTCCTTCAGATAATTGATATAGACCTTGTAGGCGATTTTATTGCCGATGGTACCCATGGTAAACATCCGGGTGTAATAAGCGATGGGGTCAACGCCCAGGGACACCAGCAGCAGCGCACCCAGCAGCAGCGCGATCACCACGGCTGCCAGATAAAAGCAGCACTTTTTCCAGATGGGACAGTTATCCCGCTTTACAATATGAAATCCCATGATCACGCCTCCTCTCCCTCATTCTGTTCTCCGAACCGGGTATCCCGGGCGATGCCGGCGGGCTTGTCTTCGTACTTGTTGGTCAGATCCAGAGCGCCGGTCATCATCAGACCCAGCTCTTCCTTGGTGGTCTTGTGGGCATGCACGACACCCATGACCTTGCCATGGCAAAGCACCATGATCTTGTCACACAGAGCAATCATCACGTCCAGATCCTCGCCCACAAACAGCACACCCACGCCGCTTAGCTTCTGCTCATTGAGAATGTTGTAGATGGTGTAGGAAGAGTTGATATCCAGACCCCGGACCGGGTATGCGGTAATGATGACATTGGGGCCGGCCTTGATTTCCCGGCCCAGCAGAACTTTCTGCACATTGCCGCCGGAAAGCCGGCGGACCGGCGTATCCGCGGAAGGGGTCACCACTTCCAGATCCCGGATTACCTCCTCCGCATCCGTACGTCCGATTTTCCGGTTGACGAAGGGGCCTCTGGTCTCAGCGTACTTTTTCAGAATCATATTGTCCGTAATGGACATGGAGGGCGCAAGGCCCATGCCCAGCCGGTCCTCCGGGATAAAGGACATGGAAATGCCCTTTTCCAGAATGGCTCTGGGAGAAAGACCCACAATGTTGTCGCCCTTGTGGATCATCTGACCCTTCTCAATGGGGCGAAGGCCTGCGATGGCTTCACAAAGCTCCTTCTGGCCGCAGCCGGCAATACCGGCAACACCCAGGATCTCACCGCCGCGGATGTAGAAATTCACATCGCTGATGGCAACCGCACCCTCGTCGTTGCGGATGGAAACATCCCGCAGCTCCAGCAGAGGACGGGTCTTATCCATGGTAGGCCGGTCAATGTTCAGATCCACCTTATGGCCCACCATCCATTCCGTCAGTGCCTGCTCGTTGGTGTCGGCTGTATCGACGGTGGTGATATACTCACCCTTGCGCAGAATTGCCACCCGGTCAGAAATGTCCATAACCTCATTGAGCTTATGGGTAATGATGATGATGGAGTGGCCCTCATCCTTCATCCGGCGCAGCACCCGGAAGAGCTTGTCGATTTCCTGCACCGTCAGAACTGCGGTGGGCTCATCGAGAATGATGATCCTGGCGCCGTAGTACAGCACCTTGATGATCTCCAGGGTCTGCTTTTCGGATACGGACATATTATAGACTTTCTTTCTGGGATCGATCTCGAAGCCGAACTTCTTTGCCATGGCTTCGATCTGGGCATAGCGGTCCTTTTTCAGCGTCAGGCCGGCCTTTTCCTTGCCCATCCAGATATTGTCTGCAGCAGAAAACACGTCCACCAGCTTAAAATGCTGATGCACCATGCCGATACCCAGTTTCTTGGCGTCCTCCGGAGAATCGATGGATACCTGTTTTCCATCCACAAAAATCTGACCGCTGTCCGGCTTGTAAATACCGGAAAGCATGTTCATCAGTGTTGTCTTGCCGGAACCGTTTTCGCCAAGCAGAGCCAGAATTTCACCGGGTTTGACATTCAGCTCCACATTTTTATTGGCCACCACGCTGCCGAAGGTCTTTGTAATTCCCTTCAGCTCGATGGCATACTGCTGTGCCATGGCCTATTCCTCCTTTTTTACCCCATATCGTTTCAAAGACATGAAACAGAAAACTGCATCAGCTTCCTCTTTCCTGCCTTTGGTGCAAAACCGGGCCGGCCGATGGCCGGCCCGGTAAATATACGATCAAGCCAGTAAAGTATTAGCCTACCTGAACGCCTTCCACGAAATAGTTCATGGTGCCGGTGATGACGCTGTCCTCAACGGAAGCACCGCCGGCGGGAACGATCTCGTTGCCAGCATTGTCCATCAGAGCAGCATCCACCTTGGTGATGGTGCCGTCAGCAGCGATCTGCAGCTTCACGCCGGAGAACACGTCCCACTCGCCGTTAACCATCATAGCCTTGACAGCATCGATGATCTCCTGAGTGCCGGCAACACAGTTCTCGGACAGCGGGGAGATATCAACGAAGCCTTCCTTCAGGCCGCCGTAGTAAGCGCCGGAGCCCATGGTGGGAACAAAGTTTGCAGCCTCACCGCAGTTCATGGCAGCTTCCATGGCGGTACGGTAGTAAACATTCCAGTTCCAGATTGCAGCGGTCAGATGTGCCTTGGGAGCATCGGGGGTCATGTCGGAGTTGTAGCCGCAGCCAAAGACGCCTGCATTCTCAGCAGCGATCTGGGGCTGAGCGGAGTCGCAGTGCTGGGAGATGACACCGCAGTTGTAGGAGTTGATCAGCTCGGTGGCAAAAGCGGACTCGTTGACTTCGTCGGCCCATGCGCCCAGGTTCTTGACATAGATGGTGGCATCGGGGTTCACAGCCAGAACGCCCATGGCAAAGCCGTTGATGCCGGAAGCAGTCTCAGCGTACTCGGTGCCGTAAGCAGCAACGTAACCAACGTTGTTGTTGGCCATCTCCAGGGACTTCATGCCGGCAGCGATGCCTGCAAGGTAGCGGGCCTGGTAAGCACGGCCGAAGTAGTTGTTGAAGTTGGTCTCATTGGACTTGTAGCCGGTTGCGTGGGAGAAGATGACATCGGGGTACTCAGCAGCAGCCTCTTCCAGAGCATCGATGTAGCCGAAGGAGATGCCGAAGATGATGTTGGCGCCTTCACCGACCAGGGTGTCAACAGCGGCCAGGACCTGCTCCTTGTCTTCGGGAACTTCGTCCACAATGACCAGCTGGGTGTCCACATTCAGGCCCAGCTCCTTCATAGCGGTGGTGATACCGTTGTGATGAGCAAAGGTGTAGCCAGCGGTGTCGTTCTTGCTGTTGATGTAGATGGCGCCGACCTTGAAGTCGCCGGCAGCAGGTGCGTCAGCAGCGGGTGCATCGGCAGCGGGAGCGTCGGCCTCGGGAGCCTCGGGAGCGGCAGCATTGTTGCCGCAGGCAGTCAGGCCCAGAACCAGCACCATTGCCATCAGCAGTGCAATGATCTTTTTCATGATTTTACCTCCAGATTAATTCTATGAAATTTCCAATTTCATCCTTTGTAATCTTGCAAAAAAGGGAAAAATTCAGCCCATTTTGCATATGGAACATACCACAATCTTTCCAAAAAGTCAATATCTGCCGGTTCGATTCGATAGTTGAAACAAAAAGGCATAGATTCTTCTGCTCCAATTTGGGAATGTTTGCAGATTGGCGGCTGAATCTGTTTACATTTCAGGTATCCGCCGGTTATTTCATAACATTCGACACATTCTCTGCAAATGTATGATTCCAGGTTTTTTGCACAAAAAAGCCAAATTATCCTCGGAAGATTCTTGAAATCCCGGCAAAAACGTAGTATGATTAATTTTAGTGAAACAAACCAAACCTTAATTGATTTTAGGAGGATTCCACATGATCACTTGGAAAAATATGGACACCCTGGCTTCCTATGAGCAGCTGAAGGCCGCAGCACCCGTGAAGCTGCAGACTGCCATGGCCGGCGAAAACGGCGCTGCCCGTGTGAAGAACTATACCGCCCCCATGGGTGCCGGTCTGGCCTTCAACTACGGTGCCCGTCCTGTTGATGAAGCCGTTCTGGAAGCTCTGGCCGCATTTGCCAAGGAGCAGCAGATGACTGAGAAGTTCGCCGCTCTGTATAACGGCGAAGTCATCAACACCGGTGAAAAGCGCCTGGTGCTGCATCATATGTGCCGCGGTCAGCTGGGTGAGGCTGTCATTGCCGACGGTGTGGACAAGCGGGAATTCTATGTGGGCGAGCAGAACAAGATCGCTGCTTTTGCCAACAAGGTCCATAACGGTGAGATTACCAATGCTGCCGGTGAAAAGTTCACCACCGTCTGCCAGATCGGCATCGGCGGCTCCGACCTGGGTCCCCGGGCCATCTACCTGGCTCTGGAAAACTGGGCAAAGGTTAACAACACCCTGAAGATGAAGGCTGCCTTCATCTCCAACGTGGACCCCGACGATGCTGCCGGTGTCCTGTGCACGCTGGATCTGGCCCATTCCCTGTTCGTGCTGGTTTCCAAGTCCGGCACCACGCTGGAGACTCTGACCAACGAATCCTTTGTTAAGGACGCACTGATCAAGGCCGGTCTGAACCCCTCCAACCACATGGTGGCCGTCACCTCCGAGACCTCTCCCCTGGCAAAGTCTGCTGACTATCTGGAAGCCTTCTTCATGGATGACTACATCGGCGGCCGTTATTCCTCTTCCTCCGGTGTCGGCGGCTGCGTTCTGAGCCTGGCCTTCGGTCCCGAGGTCTTTGCCGACTTCCTGAACGGCGCTGCCGAGGCAGACAAGCTGGCCACCAACGAGGATCTGCTGAAGAACCCCGCTCTGCTGGATGCTCTGATCGGTGTTTACGAGCGCAATGTGCTGGGTTACCCCTGCACCGCTGTCCTGCCCTATTCCCAGGCCCTGTCCCGCTTCCCCGCTCACCTGCAGCAGCTGGACATGGAATCCAACGGCAAGTCCGTCAACCGCTTCGGCGAGCCTGTGAACTATGTCACCGGCCCCATCATCTTCGGCGAGCCCGGCACCAACGGCCAGCACTCCTTCTATCAGCTGCTGCACCAGGGCACCGACATCGTGCCTCTGCAGTTCGTCGGCTTCAAGAGCAGCCAGATGGGCAGCGATGTGATCATCGAAGGCTCCACCAGCCAGCAGAAGCTCTGCGCCAACGTTGCCGCTCAGATCGTTGCCTTTGCCTGCGGTAAGGACGATACCAATCTGAACAAGAAGTTTGAGGGCGGCCGTCCCTCCTCCATCATCATCGGCGAGAAGCTGACCCCCGCTGCTGTGGGCGCTCTGCTTGCTCACTTCGAAAACAAGGTCATGTTCCAGGGCTTCGCATGGAACGTCAACTCCTTCGACCAGGAAGGCGTCCAGCTGGGCAAGGTTCTGGCCAAGAAGGTTCTGGCCCACGATACCGACGGTGCGCTGAAGGTCTACTCCGACCTGCTGAACATCTGATTTGATCCGCAAAAAGTCCCCGAAACTCCGGTTTCGGGGACTTTTTTGTGCAGTATGTAGATTTATTCATATTTCTTTGCTAGGATAAAAGAAAAACGGAGGGATCGGAATATGGAGTTTTCCTTTGAAACCGCCTATAATCAGAAAGCCATGACCGCCATGGCAAAGGGTTTGCGCAAAACCGTCCGCAAAAAGAGAAGCCGCCGGAGCCATATCTTCGGCTGGATGGTAACTCTGCTGGCCCTTCTCCTGGTTTACCGTTCCGGTCAATTTGACTTCCGGGCGGCAGTAACCCTCCTTGCAGCCCTTCTGATCCTTCTGACTCTGATTTTTGAGGATCGGCTCAACGGCTATTTTGCCCGGAAAAAGATGCTGCCGGGCAGCGAAAAAGCCGTCATCCACTTTACCGACGAATCGTACACCAGCGAAACCGAAATCGGCAAAACAGAGTTTTACTACGAAAAGATCATCGCGCTTGCAGAAACCGGTGACTATTTCATTTTCCTTTTCAGCAGTTCCCATGCCCAGGTCTATGACAAACGAACCCTCTCCGGTGGGTCGTTGGAGGAATTTCGCACCTTTATTGAGGAAAGAACCCGGATGCAGATTTCCCGCATTTCATGAATGAATCCAAAAAATGACCGCTGACGAAACCGTCAGCGGTCAAACATATTCTCTTCATGCCTGGGCAGCCCGTAAAAGTCTGCCAATTCCTCGGTGCCGATCAGTTCCAGACCCATCCGGGACAATTCTTCCATGGCAGTACTGCCATCCCGGAATCCGTAAACAGGACTCCATGCATTTTGAAGATTTTTCACGGTGCCGTCCCAGGTGCCGCCGGAATGAAGCGACGACTGGGCCACAAAAGTCACGATACCTAATGCGTGGATCACCCGGTTTCGGCTCAGAGCCCGCTGGGCGGAAAAGCCCTCTTCGTAGTCATTTTCGCTTAGGTAGAGCACATTTTCCCGGAGAGGCTGCTTCCACAGTTCATCAGCCACCACGCAGATCACCTTTCCTCCGGCTGCCAGACAGCTTTCCTGGGCGGTTCTGTCAGCGCCCCGGGCATTGCCGGAAACCAGCACATAGCCCTGCTGTGCGGCCTGGCGGCCTGCTTCCGCCGCGAAATGCCAGTTATCCTCCCGGAGCTCCCGGCTGCCCACCAATGAAACCATGGGCTGCGCCAGAAGCGAGCGGTCTCCCCTGGCCCAGAGCACCCCGGGGCTGTCCAGTCCCAGCCGCTTGCGCAGATGCAGAGGGTAATCCTCACTGATCCGGGTAATGGGTGTGCAGCCCAAAACGCTGCCCTTGCGCAGGTAGTAATCCAGCACATCCTCTTCTCCCAAAAGAGAGAGAATCCGCATTGCCATATCCCGGCTGTATCCCAACTGCCGCAGGTCCCTTTCCTCCAGTTCCCGGTCCCCTTCCGGCTTTTCCGCATAAGCCATTCTGTCTGCCAGGGTCCGCAGTTGGGCCGTTGTCAGAGGCTTTCTCGCCGGTTCCCCCAGATGGGAGGAAAGCAGCAGAAATCCCCGCTCCGGCCCGGTCAACGGAATCTCCTCTTCGGCTGCTGAGGTGCCTTGACTTCTTCCTCGGTCAAAGTGCCGTCCGCACCCAGAACCATGGGTTTTACGGTATAGTTGGAATATTTTGCAATCTCATCCAGTTTTGCCTTCTCTGGGAAGTTGCCGATGATGGACCATGCCACACCCTTGCGCTTGGCCCGGCCGGTACGGCCGATCCGGTGGACGTAGTATTCATTTTCTTCGGGAACATCAAAATTGATAACGCAGTCCACATCGTCCACATCGATGCCCCGGGAAGCAACGTCCGTTGCGATCAGCACAGCCAGCTTGCCGTCCCGGTAGCGCTGCATGGTCTTTTCCCGAAGGCTCTGCTTAATATCGCCGTGGATACATTCGCAGTCCAGTCCGGCCCGCTGAAAATCGTCGCAGAGCCGCTGGCACATATGCTTGGTGTTGCAGAAGATCATCACCCGCTCATAGCCCTGGGTTTTAATAAGGCGCAGGGTGGTCTCCGCCTTCTCAAGGGGCGTGACCGTCATGCAGTACTGGTCGATATCCGGCCGGTCCTCCTGTTTGGGCTCCACGGTGATCTCCACCTCGTCCCGCTGGTACATCCAGGAAACGGTCATGACCTCCTGGGAAATGGTGGCAGAGAACAATCCCAGATTCTTCCGGTTCTTTACCTTTTCGATGATCCGGGTCACATCCTTGAAAAAGCCCATGTCCAGCATCCGGTCTGCTTCATCCAGCACCACAGTCTGGATCTTATCCAGGCGGATGGTCTTGCGGTTATAGTGGTCCATCAGACGGCCGGGGGTGGCCACCACGATCTGGGGCTTCTTCTCCAGCTGGCGGATCTGGCCGCCGATGCCGGCTCCGCCGTAAAGGACCGCCACCCGGATTCCATTGTAGTAAGTCAGCAGGCCCCGGAGTTCATCGCCGATCTGAATGGCCAGCTCCCGGGTAGGGGCCAGGATCAGACCCTGGACCGCATCGGAAGATGCGTCCACGTGCTCAATCATGGGGATGCCGAAGGCAAAGGTCTTGCCGGTGCCGGTGGGCGCCTTGGCGATCACATCCCGCCACTGCATGAAGTGCGGAATGGCTTCGGCCTGTATGGTGGTGGGATAGCCGTATCCCTTCTTTTCCAGCGCTTTCAGCATGGCTTCGCTGAGGCCAAGATCCTGAAAGGTAATTGCATTGCGTTCCATAGCGTTCTTCCTTTGTAACTCAAATCATTATCCGAAATATTCTATCAGTTTTCTCCAAAAAGTGCAACCATCTTTCCATGTTTCAAGAAAATTAAGATTTGAAAACCATCTATCGGTGGACAAAGGGCCTGAAATATGGTATGATAACATATCATATTATGTGAAACTATGTCCTCACGGATTTCCTGAAACTTCATGCAGGCTCTTGATGCAAATTGGGAGAGGAGTTATTTACTTATGGGCAAACTAATCGTAATTGAAGGCACCGACGGTTCCGGCAAGTCCACCCAGTTCCGGCTTCTGACCGAACGGCTGGCGCAGGACGGACAGGCCTTTCAGCAGCTGGAATTTCCCCAGTACGGGGAGCCCAGTTCAGCACTGATCAAAATGTATCTGGGCGGCGAATTCGGAAGCAGCCCTTCCGATGTCAACGCCTATGCCGCCTCTGCTTTCTACGCCGTTGACCGCTATGCCTCCTATAAGAAGGTCTGGGGCAATTGGTATGAAAAGGGCGGTCTGGTGCTTTCCGCCCGGTATACGACCTCCAATGCGGTCCATCAGGCATCCAAGGAGCCGGAAGAAGCCCGGAGCGCATTTCTCGGCTGGCTGTACGATTTTGAGTATGCCAAGCTGGGACTTCCCTGCCCGGATCTGGTCATCTATCTGGATGTTCCCACGGACTTCACCGAAAAGATGATGCGCTCCCGGGAGGCTGCCACACATACATCCGCGGATATCCATGAGCAGGATCTTGATTATCTTGCCACCTGCCGCCGTACCGGCAAAGCAGCCGCCGAATTCTACGGTTGGACTGTGATCAACTGCGTCAGAAACGGTGTCATGCGTTCCATTGAGGACATTCACGAAGAAATCTACCGCCTTGTTACGAACTGCCTGGAGGATTAATTTATGGTTTACATGTTACTGGGTACCGGATTTGAAGAAACCGAAGCCATCGCGCCCCTGGATCTGCTGCGCAGAGCCGGCGTAGATGTTATGACCGTGGGCATCAACGGCAAAATTGTCAAAGGAAGCCATGGCATCGGCATTGAGGCCGATATTGAACTGCACGAGTTGGATCTGACCGACCTGGAAATGATCATTCTGCCCGGTGGATTGGGAGGCGTCGCCTCCATCCGGGCAAGTGCGGAGGCCATGAATGCCGTAAAATTCGCTGCAGACAACGGCAAGTTTACTGCCGCCATCTGCGCCGGTCCCACGGTTCTGGCAGATCTGGGTATCACCGACGGCAAAAACGCCACCTGCTACCCCGGCTGTGAAGACGGCATGGGAAGCGCACACATGATTCCCGGTGCGGCTGCCCTCCGGGACGGAAAACTCATTACTGGCACATCCGCCGGCTGCGCCATCCCCTTCGGCCTGGCGCTGATCGAAGCACTGAAGGGTGCTGAAGCTGCGGAAAAGATCGAAAAGCAGATCGTCATCCGCTGACAGGAGGTTACACTATGACTGAAAAGAACATCCCGGAAGAATTGACCGGCCAGGAAAATCCTGCTGAGATTCTCCCGGAGGAATTGGAGCTGGAACCCGCCATGCTCCCGGAAGAACCGGCTGTTGCCGATGAAATTCTCCCGGAGGAACTGGTTGTTGCCGATGAAATTCTCCCGGAAGAGCCGGTGATTTTGGATGAAGAGGAGGATTCCGATTCCCCTATTTCCCAGGAAATCGAGGAAGCAGAACCCTTCGACGGCAAGTTTGATCCCGATGCCTTCCTGCCCGATGATCCGGAGGAGCCCGTTGAACCGGAAATTCCCGAAGCAGAGCCTGCTGCCGAGGAAGCTGAGGCAATTGCTGTTGAAACGCCGGAGGAGACCGGTTCCAGCGAGTATATGGACAACTATCCGGTTCTGCCCGATGCAGTGGACGAACCTGTACAGGAGGCACCTGCTGCCGTAGAATTTGACGACGGCGGTGAATTTGACCAGTATTTCGACAGGAAAGAACCCGGCAAGAAGCGCGCCGGCTCCGGCAAGGAGCGTCCCACCCGGAAGGGCCGTCCCAGAAGACGGAAGGGTTATGCCCTGCTGGGCATCCCCCATCTGCTGGCAACCGTTATCTGGCTGCTGCTGATCGTTGCCATCGGCGTTTCCCTGGGCCGCATGGTCTGGGTCTGCGCGGCGGATGTGCTGGCTTTCGGCCGGGAAGAAAAGATCGTCACCGTCTCCGTCACCACCAACGACACCATGGAGTCCATCGCCGAGAAGCTGCAGAAGGCGGGCCTGGTCCGGTATCCTGAGCTGTTCCTGCTGTATGCGGATCTGACCGATGCGGAGGAAAAGATCACCACCGGCTCCTTTACCCTGAATACCGTTTACGATTACCATGCCCTGGTCAATCAGATGTCCCCCCGTTCCGGCAACCGGGTGGTTATCGAGGACGTTCTGATCCCCGAAGGTTACAACTGCGCTCAGATCTTTGCCCTGCTGGAGCAGAAGGGCATCTGCAAGGCTGCCGACCTGGAAGAATGGGCCGCCAACGGCGAACTGGATGACTACTGGTTCCTGGAAGGCGTAGAGCGGGGCGACAAGTACTGCCTGGAAGGTTTCCTGTTCCCGGATACCTACGACTTCTATGAAAACAGCACCCCGAAGCTGGCCCTGGAGAAAATGCTGGACGGCTTTGATTACCGCTACTCCGATGAACTCCATGCCAAGCTCCCTGCCCTCAACGAACGTCTGGCAGACATGATGCGCAAAAACGGCAAGGATGATGCCTATATTGCAGAGCATCAGCTGGATCTGCGGAAGCTCATCACCGTGGCATCCCTCATTGAAGAGGAAACCGCCAGCGCCAAGGAAAGCTACAAGATTGCCTCCGTTATTTACAACCGTCTGTACAACTGGGGCGGCAACCCTGCTTTCCTGAATATCGACGCCGCCATCTTCTACGCCCTGGGTCAGCACAAGGAAGCGCTGACCGCTGAGGACCTGCAGGTGGACAGCCCCTACAACACCTACCGCTATCAGGGTCTGGTTCCCGGTCCCATCAGTAATCCGGGTCTTGCCAGCATCGAAGCTGCCCTGGATCCGGAGGATACTTCCTACTATTACTATGTCCTCAATCCTGCCGAGGGTATCCACGACTTCTCCAAGACCCTGGAAGAGCATGAAAAGAAGGTTGAAAAATACCTCAGAGGTGGCTAATGGGAAAACTGGAATTACTGAGCCCCGCCGGTGATATGGAACGGCTGAAAATGTCCGTTCTCTACGGTGCCGATGCGGTTTATCTGGCGGGCACCAGCTTCGGCATGCGTTCCTTCGCCGGTAATTTTACGCCGGAGGAGCTGCCCGTTGCCGTAAAATATGCCCATGACCATGGCGTGAAGGTCCATGTCACCGTCAACACCATGCCCCGAAACAACGAGGTGGCGGAATTACCTGCCTACCTGGAACAGCTGGACGGTGCCGGGGTGGATGCACTGATCGTTGCTGACCTGGGTGCCTTCATGCTGGCAGGAAAGCACGCCCCCCGGTGTGAGCGCCATATCTCCACCCAGCAGTCCATTGCCAATTATGAGTGCGCCCAGAGCTGGTTTGACCTAGGTGCCAAACGGGTGGTCCTGGCCCGGGAGCTGAGTCTGGAAGAAATCCGGGAAATCCGGAAAAAGGTGGACCCTGCACTGGAAATCGAAACCTTCGGTCACGGCGCCATGTGTGTCAGCTACTCCGGTCGGTGTCTGTTAAGCAACTATATGACCGGTCGTGACTCCAACCGGGGTGCCTGTGCCCAGCCCTGCCGCTATCAGTACGCCCTGATGGAGGAGAAGCGTCCCGGGGAATACTTCCCTGTTTATGAGGACGAAAAGGGCACCTACATCATGAATTCCCGGGATATGTGCACCATTGACCATCTGAAGGATCTGATGGATGCGGGCATCGACTGCATCAAGATTGAGGGCCGTGCGAAATCCGCCTATTATGCCGCCATCGTCACCGGCGCCTACCGCCATGTGATCGATGACATCTATGCAGGCCGGCAGATCGATAAGGTCTGGCGGGATGAAGTGGACCATGTATCCCACCGGATCTACTCCACCGGCTTCTACTACGGCCAGCCCGGTCAGTACACCGAGCATTCCCGCTACATCCGGGAATGGCAGATTGTTGCCAAGGTAGAGTCCTGCGACGAAACAGGAATGGCTGTTTGCTCGCTGAACAACAAGTTCCGTGTTGGCGACGAGCTGGAGGTCGTGGGCCCCGATATGCGCCCCTTTGCCTTCACCGCCGGGGTCATGGCTGATTCCGAGGGCAATCCCCTGGAAGAGCCCAGAACGCCCCAGATGAAGTTTACCATGCAGCTGCCGAAACAGGTTCCCGCTTTCTCCATGATCCGAAGAAGTGTGGATTTGTCTGCCAAATAAGCATAAAAGCACCGGACTTGCGTCCGGTGCTTTTTTCGTCTTTATACGTCGTAATCCGCAGCCACCCGGCTGTCCAGCAGGTGGAAGAAGTGGCCCTTTGCCTCAATGTGCAGAGGATGGGAAGCATAGGCCGTCAGAGCCTCCCGGCTTTCAAACTCAGAATACAGCGCATAATCCATGCCGTTAAATGCCCGGCGGATCTCCATATGCAGCAGCCCGGGGATCTTACCCACCAGGGGCTCCAGAACGGATGCGATCAGCTGTACCGCATCATCCTTATTGACACCTTCTTTGAATGTGTACAAAACAATATGCTTGACCATAAAATCCTCCTTATGAAAAATACCGGGACTGCGAACAGTCCCGGTATCCGTTTTACAAATTACTCAGCGACTTCCTCAGCAGCCTGCTCTTCCAGCAGAGCGCGGATGGACAGGGAGATGCGCTTAGCCTCTGCGTCAACATCGGTGATCTTGACCTTCACATCCTGGCCTTCGGACAGGACATCCTCGGGCTTGCCGATGCGGCGGTCAGCGATCTGGGAGATGTGGATCAGGCCGTCAACGCCGGGCAGGATCTCTGCGAAGGCGCCGAAGGTCATCAGCTTCACGACCTTGGCATCGACGACATCGCCGATCTGGTAATTGGTCATGAACTGGTTCCAGGGGTTCATCTCAGCGGTCTTGTAGCCCAGGGAGATCTTACGCTTCTCGGGGTCGAAGGAGATGACGTAAACGTCGATCTCGTCGCCAACCTTGACAACCTCAGCGGGAGTCTTGATGTGGTTCCAGGACAGCTCGGAAACGTGAACCATGCCGTCAACGCCGCCGATGTCCACGAATGCGCCGTAAGAAGTCAGGGACTTGACGGTGCCGTGGTACTTCTTGCCGTTCTCGATCTCAGCCCAGATCTTCTCCTGGTTAGCCTTGCGGGCTTCGGAAGCAACAGCGCGGATGGAGCCGATGACACGGCGGCGTGCGCGGTTGACTTCGGTAACCTTCAGCTGAACGGTCTTGCCCACCTGGCCAGCCATGTCGCCGCCCTTGGCAACGCCGGACTGGGAAGCGGGAACGAAGATGCGGATGCCCTTGTGAGTAGCAACCAGGCCGCCCTTATTCTCTTCGGTGATAACAGCTTCGATGGTGGTCTTCTCTTCTGCGTAAGCAGCCATGTCGTCCCAGATCTTCAGGCCGTCCAGCTTCTTCTTGGACAGCTGAACAGTGCCTTCCTGGTCATTGACGCGGACAACGAACACTTCGATTTCGTCGCCAACGTGCAGAATGTCCTCGGGCTTCACAGAAGGATCGGCGCTAACTTCATCGTAAGGGATGTAGCCGGCATGCTTGGTGCCCAGATCGACCTGGATCTCGGTGTTGCCGATATGGGTAACGGTACCCATGACCTTATCTCCTGTATTTAAAGTCTTGATGGACTGCTCCAGCAGGGTTGCAAAATCCTCCTGTACAGCCTCAACATTGATAATTTCGCTCATAGTCTTGTTG
>SVKV01000033.1 GCA_015068305.1 Oscillospiraceae bacterium | reverse complement strand
GGTACCGTCAAGTTCGAGCGCAAGGGCAAGGATCGCCGTCAGTGCTCTGTCTACGCTGAGCAGTAATTGCGTATTAAGAACGAAGGACTGTTGCATACTGAATGCGACAGTCCTTTTTTCGTAAATTAAAAGTTGAAAAGCAGAATTACCGGCAAATGTTGCTTTTGAGGTTTTAATTGGCTTGTATCCTGAAACGTTAGGAGGATTCATTATGTTTGTAGATAAAGTGCGGATTACGGTCTGCGGCGGTCGCGGCGGCGACGGCGCTGTGGCCTTCCACCGTGAAAAATATGTGGCATCCGGCGGCCCTGACGGCGGCGACGGCGGCCACGGCGGCAGTGTTGTGCTGCACGTCAATGACAATCTGACCACGCTGCTGGATTTCCGGTATAAAAGAAAGTATGCTGCCCAGGCCGGTGTCAACGGTATGGGCCGGAAGATGGCCGGCAAGCGGGGCGAAAATCTGATCATCGATGTGCCCCGGGGTACTGTGGTCCGGGATGCGGAAACCGGTGCCATCATCGTGGACATGTCCACCGGTGAGGATTTTATTCTGGCCAAGGGCGGCCGGGGCGGCTGGGGCAATGCCCACTATGCCACCGCAACCCGCCAGGTTCCCCGGTTTGCCAAGGCAGGCCTCAAGGGCCAGGAGCGGGATGTGATCCTGGAGCTGAAGCTGCTGGCTGATGTGGGCCTGGTTGGCTTCCCCAATGTGGGTAAATCCACCCTGCTGAGTGTTACCTCCAATGCCCGGCCCAAGATCGCCAACTACCACTTTACCACGCTGTTTCCCAATCTGGGTGTTATCTACGTTGACGAGGGTGTTTCCTTCGTCATGGCGGATATCCCCGGCATCATCGAGGGCGCTGCGGAAGGAGCGGGACTGGGCCATGATTTCCTGCGGCACATTGACCGCTGCCGCCTGCTTGTGCATGTGGTGGATGTTTCCGGCAGCGAGGGACGGGATCCTGTGGAGGATTTCGATGCCATCTGCGCGGAACTGGAGAATTATTCCATCGATTTGAGCAACCGGCCCATGATCGTGGCTGCCAATAAGACCGACATCATGGATCCTGACTCTGATAATCTGGAGCGGCTCAGGGCCCGGGTTGAAGAGGCCGGCTGTGAACTCTATGAGATCTCCGCCGGTACCACTGTGGGCACCCGGAATCTGATGCGGGTTGTTGCTGAGAAGCTGAAGACCCTGCCTCCTGTGACCATCTATGAGCCTGAGTACGTGGAGGTCATCGAAGCCCCCAGCGATCCCGATGCCCTGGAGATCGAGCATCTGGGCAGCACCTGGGTCATCACCGGCACCTGGCTGGAACGGCTGGTCATGAATATCAATTTCGATGACTATGAATCCCGGAACTATTTTGATCTGCAGCTGAGAAAGTGCGGCCTTTTCGCCCGGCTGGAGGAAATGGGTATCCAGGATGGGGATACCGTGGATATTTATGATATTGAGTTCGAATATCAGCGATAAAGTATTTGCCATTTTCAACTATTTTTGGTATAATGATGGAGTCACCACCTGTGTGACTCCATTTTCCTTTTTTTAGGAGGAATTCACCATGATCCAGAATTTGAATCAGGTCAGTTTTCAGGGTTTCGGTACCATTTTGCCGGAACGGATCCAGTCCGCCAAAATCGGAGATCATGGAGAACGAAAGACAGTTCATCTGGAAACTGCGGATGGGATGGCCTTTTGCGCACAGGAGGAGGTTTGGCTTTCCGGCGCCAGCGGCACCAGCATTCTGTCGGTTTCCGCCGATGACCGGGAGTACCGGCATTTCTATCTGGATAAGCTGGTGTGTGTCAAAAAGGGGATGTTTTTTGCCCTGACACCCTTCCGGGGAGCAGCTTCTGTGGAAATGGCATCCCAGGTCCTGCCGGTGTTTGCGGGAAACCGCACCTTCGGGGATCTGAAGGTGGAGAAAAAGCTGAATATCGAAGGCGTTTATACCTTTTTCTATCATGAGAAGGAGCAGGGCTTCCTGTTCCCCGGTGAATCCCATCCGATGATGGAGCTGACCTATGTGGACCAGGGCAGCATGCACAGCGTGGCCGACGGCCAGGATCTGCTTTTGAAGCAGGGCGATATGGTGCTCTACGGACCGGATCAGTGGCATATGCAGTATGCGGATATCGGTGTTGCGCCCCGGTATATCACCGTTACCTTTGATGCTTCCGGCCCTGGCCTGAAAGATCTGGTCAACCGGAAGTTTACGGCACCCCAGCAGGCAGTCTCCCTGCTGCAGCAGATGCTGCGGGAACGGGACCGGATGGATGATTACTCCGGTGATGCCATCATTGCCCAGCTGACCATGCTGCTGCTGACTCTGGTGCGGCAGGCAGAGGAGCCGAAGGAGGCAAAACTGCAGACCTCCAATGCCATCCACAGCGAAAATGAGATCATCCGCCGGGCACAGATTTATGTCAGCACCCATATCCGGGAGAAGCTGTCTGTTCCGGTGGTGGCCCGGCAGGTGGATGTGAGCCCCAGTTACCTGACGGCCCTGTTCCATAAGAATCTGCAGATATCTCCCGGCGAGTACATCCGCCGCATCAAGCTCCAGGAGAGCAAGCAGATGATCCGGGAAAACAATCTGAACTTTACGGAGATCGCCGCGGAACTTCAGTACTCCACGGTGCACCATTTCTCCCGGCAGTTCAAGGAGAAATTCGGCATCACGCCCACGGAGTATGCCAAGTCTGTCCGATAAACACATGCCGCCCGCATCTTGCATCGGGCGGCTTTTTCGGTTATACTATGAAAAACAGCGCATGGAGGAATCGCCATGGATTTTAAAGTATTGTGTGTGGGCGATGTGGTGGGAAATCCCGGCATGGACCGGATCCAGCGGAGCCTGCGGTATCTGAAAAGAAAGCATAGCGCGGATTTTGTCATCGTCAACGGAGAAAATGCGGCGGTGGTTGGCATGACACCCCAGCAGGGAGAGGACATTCTGGATGCCGGCGCCGACTGCATCACCATGGGCAACCACACCTGGGGCAAACGGGAGATCATCCATTATATGGAGGACTGCCCCCAGATCATCCGTCCTGCCAATTATGCGCCCCAGGTTCCCGGACGGGGCTGGCAGGAGTTTGAAACGAAGGCCGGCACCGTGGCTGTCATCGACCTCATTGGCCGGTGCAACATGGACTACGGCCCGGAGAATCCCTTCCTGTTGGTGGAGAAGATTCTGAAGGAGATTTCCGCAAAGATCATTCTGGTGGAGATCCACGCAGAGGCCACCTCCGAAAAGCTGGCCATGGGCTGGATGCTGGATGGCCGGGTCAGCGCGGTCTGGGGTACCCATACCCATGTGCCTACGGCGGATGTTCAGATTCTGCCCAGGGGCACCGGCTATGTGACGGACCTGGGCATGACCGGTCCGAAGAACTCCATCCTCGGCATCCGGCCGGAGCTTTCCATCCAGAAATTCCGGGGGGACCTGACGGACCGCTACAAATGGGCTGACGGCCCCACCAAAATGGAAGCGGTGCTCTTCACCATCGATTCTGCCACCGGAAAATGTAAGGCGGCAGAGCGGGTTGACCTTTACGAATAACAGAATCTGCCTGCTTATTTGGAAGCAGGCAGATTTTTCTTGACAAAACAGGTTTAATGCGTTAAACTAACCACATGAGGTTTAATGCATTAAACTCAACGGGAGGAATGATTATGGAAACACCGAAGATTTTTGAAAGTGAGTATCGGTTCTGTCTGATCCTTTGGGAGCAGGAACCGGTGAATTCCACGAAGCTGGTGGAACTGTGCAAGGCGCAGCTGGGCTGGTCCAAGGCTACCACCTACACCGTCATCCGCCGTCTGGGAGAACGGGGCGTCCTGGTGAATGAAAATGCCATGGTCCGGTCTCTGGTATCCAAAGAGCAGGCCCAGCAGTCACGGGTGGAGGAAATGGTGGAGGAAACCTTCCAGGGCGACCTGCCCGCGTTCCTGGCGGCCTTTACCCGGGGCCGGAAACTGAATGCCCGGGAGGTAGCCCAGCTGAAGGAACTGATCGACTCCTATGAGGAGGAATGATGATGAGTGAGCTCTTTCGCAATATGCTGAATGCTTCCGCCCAGGGCAGCATCGTCATTGCGGCGGTGATCCTGCTGCGGCCGGTGCTGAAGAGGGCACCCAGGAAGTATATCTGCCTGCTGTGGATTCTGGCGGGAATCCGGCTGCTGATGCCTTTTTCCCTTGAGAGCAGTCTCAGCCTGCAGCCCCGGCAGGAAATGGTCACCGAATCCCAGTGGCAGCAACTGCAGCAATTCGGCACGGTTCTGCCGGAGCATGCACCGATGGAGCTGCCCCGGGAGGAAATTCCGGTTGTTATGCCCCAGGAACCGGCGGAACTTCCGGAAAACAGCACGGTGGAGGAAGCACTGCCCCGGGAAGAACCGGAGGTAGAATTCCGTATCAATTGGGCAGCAGTGTTGCCCGGCCTTTGGCTTGCCGGGGCGGGAGGAATGGCCCTTTACGGCGTGATTTCTTATGTGCTGCTGAAACGGCGGATCCGGGAGGCCATCCGCCTGGAGGACGGCACCTGGGAGACGGATCGGATCGGCACGGCCTTCATTTTGGGATATTTCCGCCCCCGGATCTATCTGCCCATGGGTATGGGGGAGGATCAGCGGGCGCTGATTCTGAAGCACGAGCAGACCCATCTGAAACGGCTGGATCACTGGACCAAGCTGATTGGATTCCTTGCCCTGGCGGTCCATTGGTTTAACCCTCTGGTCTGGATCGCATACTGGATGCTGTGCCAGGAAATCGAACTGGCCTGCGATGAGGCGGTGGTGGCGGGAATGGATCTTTCCCAGCGCAAATCCTATTCTGCTGCGCTGCTGACTTTCAGCACCAAAGGTCATCTGGCCTGTCCGGTAGCCTT
This sequence comes from Oscillospiraceae bacterium, assembly GCA_015068305.1. GTDB lineage: Bacteria > Bacillota > Clostridia > Oscillospirales > Oscillospiraceae > Faecousia. The sequence continues at coordinate 15,908 of SVKV01000033.1, read as the reverse complement.
TGGAGAAAAACCTGTGAAAAGGAGAATAAAGGCTGTACTGAGCTACAGAAAGCCTGCTTTCTGGCTGACACTGTGTGCAATTGCGGCCATCGCCTTTGTGGCGGTGTCGCTGCTGACGGTTCCGAAAGTGGAGGACCCGGAAGCGGGAGGGAACACACAGCCCCAAACGCTGTGGAAAGATACGGCCGTTGAGAACCTCTACCGGGAACTGGAGCGGATCCAGAGCAGCGAGGAAATCGCGCTGGATATATCCACCAGCATTGTAAGTGACTATGAATTTTTCCAGGGTCACGAGCAGACCTGGTGGATCAGCGGCGATGACTGGTATCGGACCATGGAATTTGACACCGAACAGGGCACCTATCGGGAAGAATACCTGCAGACCGGTGGGAAGCAGTATGCCCGGCGGGAGGCGGCGAATATCCCCAAGTTGGGCGATCTGGAGTGGGCACAGCTTCCGGACGGCCAGGTGCAGCCCTTGTTTCTTCTTGCCCAGGAATGGAAAAACTATGAGGTTTTGGAGGTCCGGAAAGAGGAATCTACCGACGGCGGCGTGGTAACGGTGGTGTTCCAGGGAAATATGGAGGAGACACCGAAGAAAACATATTATGAGCATACCCACGAATTCCACCTGGACGAAAACGGTCAGCTGGTGGGCATGGTGGAGTACAGCTTCGTGGATCAGTATATCAATCAGCTGGGCACGGAAGGCCGCTTTCACAGTAAGGGCTGGTCCCATGTGACATTCAGACAGATCAAGCCCGGTGCTGCGGATGCAGTGATCCGGACTGCCGTGGAAGAACTCCAGGCAGTACTGGAAAATGAATAAACGAAAAGCCTGTCCTTTTGGACAGGCTTTTTATATCAGCTTGTGCAGCCAATAGCCCATGGCGGCGCCCAGGACATTGAGAATCAGATCGTCGATATCGCAGCTTCCGACGAGGGTGAACAGCTGAAGAAGCTCCACGGCTGTAATGATGGCGGCGGTGGCCAGCAGTACCCGGGGAAGGGTGGCGCATTTTGGAAACACCTTCGGCAGCAGAAAACCCAGGGGGATGAACATGAGGATGTTGCCGCCCAGATTGATCACCGCAGCCCGGACGTACTCCGGGTGACTGGAATCCAGAAGCTCCGCAAAGAGCCGCAGGGTGCGGAAAGGAACCAGATTCAGCTGCTGTGCCACCTGATCCCAGTAGGGGACTTCCGGCGTATAGCCCGGCCGGTCAAAAAGCAGCCACAGCATCAGCGCCCCGTAGGCCAGAAACAGGGCAGTCCATATTCGGTTGCGCTTCATGGTGCTTCCTCCCTTCGCATTTTGGGCATTATACCAGACCGGCTGTAAAAACGCAAGGGGAAAGGGTCAAATTGGAATCTATTGAGGAGAACGGATTGCCACACCAGTGTGCGCACTGGTTCGCAATGACAGTACTTTTCGGCACAATCTGCACCATTTTTAGAGTAGCCAACCACCAAGTATCCATGTCGTTGCGAGGAGGCCTGAAAGGCCGACGTGGCAATCCGCATCCCTACAAACTGTAAATTGACACTCTACTATAAGGAAAGAGCCTGTCCCAGGTGGGGACAGGCTCTTGTTATTTGGTTTGCTCGCCGCCTTAGGCCTTTTCCAGAGCCAGGGTCCGGGTGGTCAGGTCGCAGACCTCGGCAGGACCGTAGTACTGGATGGCACCGGGATAGACGAAGCAGGTCTCGGTGGCCCACTCAGCCCGATGCTCGGCGAAGAACTTGAAGGGTGCGCCCTCCAGCTCCACCAGAGCCTTGCGGATAACGGGCTTGTCGGCACCGTGACGGCGCTCGATGTTCATCATCTTGGTGATGGGCATACCGCCGGCTACCCACTCTTCAGCGGGCTTGGACAGGTTGGAGACCTTGCTGAGGTAGCCGGTGTAGCCGTACTGGATCAGCATGGCGGCATTGTAGCCCAGGGAGTAGCAGTAGTCAGCATCAAAGTTGGAGGGGAAAGCGCAGCGGCCTTCGTAGCCCAGGAAATGATGCAGAGCGGAGAACTTGCCGTTGTAGGTGCCCTCTTTCTTCCGGGCGGCCAGATTGTCCTTAACCAGAGCGGAGAACAGCTTCTCGGACTCGATCAGGGAAACCTGCACGTTGCCGTGGGGATCGCGCTCCAGGAACAGCTGCTGCTGAATGCTCTGGGGCAGGATGGCGAAGACAGCCATGGACTCTGCAGTGAGGCCGTTTTCGATGAAGGCGTACTTATCAGCCCAGGTGGGGAGATTGTTGAATGAATCGGCCTTCTCACCGGCCAGCAGCTCGTTAATCTCAGCGATCAGCACGGAGAACTCGGGAACGAATTCGACAATGCCTTCGGGGATGATGGCAACACCGAAGTTCCAGCCCTTGGCAGCGCGGGCAGCCACGGAATCGGCGATGTAGTCGGCAATGGCGGCCAGGGACATCTTCTTGGCGGCAACTTCCTCGCCCACCAGGCAGATGTTGGGCTGGGTCTGCAGGGCGCATTCCAGAGCCACATGGGAAGCGGAGCGGCCCATGACCTTGACGAAGTGCCAGTACTTCTTGGCGGAGTTGGCATCGCGCTCGATGTTGCCGATGATCTCGGCGTAGGTCTTGGTGGCGGTGTCGAAGCCGAAGGAGCACTCGATGTCCTCGTTCTTCAGGTCACCGTCGATGGTCTTGGGGCAGCCGATAACCTGGATGCCGGTGTTGTGTGCGGCGCAGTACTCAGCCAGCACAGCGGCGTTGGTGTTGGAGTCGTCGCCGCCGATGATGACCAGAGCGTTGACACCGTGCTTCTTGCAGTTTTCGACCACAATGGCGAACTGCTCCTGGGTCTCCAGCTTGGTACGGCCGGAGCCGATGATGTCGAAACCGCCGGTGTTGCGGTACTGGTTGATGTAGTCGTCTTCAAAAACGATGAAGTCGTTGTCCAGCAGACCGGAGGGGCCGCCCTTGAAGCCGATGAGGACATTCTCGGGGCTCAGAGCCTTCAGTGCATCGTACAGGCCGCAGACCACGTTGTGGCCGCCGGGTGCCTGACCGCCGGAGAGGATGACACCGACGACCTGCTTCTTGGCAGGGCTGGTGTTCTCACCCTTCTGGAAGGTGATTTCATTCTTGCCGTAGGTGTTGGGGAACAGAGCCTGGATCTTCTCCTGGTCTGCGACGGACTCGGTGGGGCCGCCGTTCTTGACGCAGATCTCAGCAATGCCGTTTCTCAGCATACCGGGCAGCTTGGGGCTGTACTGGTATCTTGCAATCTGCAGAGGGGACAGTTTCATTAAAAAACACTCCTTATGTTCATTTGCTTATAATAATACACAAAGATTATATCCTATTTTTGGTGAAAGGTAAATAGCTATTTTGGGGGTAAAATGTACAATATTTCACGGAGAAACCGAACAGTTCTTTCGAAAAATGCATATTGAAATGACAGGAAAATATGATATAATGTTAACGAAACAAATGCGGACTCCTGTCCGCTGATTAAGAAAGGATTGATTCCAATGGCTCTTGTTACTACTACCGAGATGTTTAAGAAGGCCTACGACGGCGGTTATGCAGTCGGCGCTTTCAACGTCAACAACATGGAGATCGTTCAGGCTATCACCGAGGCTTGCAAGGAGGAGAATGCTCCCGTTATCCTGCAGGTTTCCAAGGGTGCCCGTCAGTATGCCAATGCTACTTATCTGGTGAAGATGGTCGAGGCTGCTGTGATCGAGTGCCCCAATATCCCCATCGCACTGCATCTGGACCACGGTGATTCCTTCGAGACCTGCAAGTCCTGCATCGACGGCGGCTTCACTTCCGTCATGATCGACGCTTCTTCCAAGTCCTTCGAGGAGAACATCGCCATCACCAAGCAGGTCGTTGAGTACGCTCATGACCACGGTGTTGTGGTCGAGGCTGAGCTGGGTTCCCTGGCCGGCATCGAGGATGAAGTCAATGTTTCCGCAGAGGCTGCTTCCTACACCCGCCCCGAGGAAGTCGAAGAGTTCGTGGCCCGCACCGGCTGTGACTCCCTGGCCATTGCCATCGGTACCTCCCACGGCGCTTACAAGTTCACCCCCGAGCAGTGCACCCTGAATGAGCAGGGCATCCTGGTTCCCCCCGCTCTGCGCTTCGACGTTCTGGAAGAAGTCACCAAGCGTCTGCCTGGCTTCCCCATCGTCCTGCACGGCTCCTCCTCCGTTCCTCAGGAGTACGTCGCCATGGTCAACGCCAACGGCGGCAAGATGCCCAACGCAATCGGTGTTCCCGAAGAGCAGCTGCGCAAGGCTGCAGCCCTGTCTGTCTGCAAGATCAACATCGACTCCGACCTGCGTCTGGCAATGACCGGCACCGTTCGTAAGTACTTCAACGAGCATCCCGATCATTTCGACCCCCGTCAGTACCTGAAGCCCGCCCGTGCCAACATCAAGGAAGTTGTCCGCCACAAGCTGATCAACGTCCTGGGCTGCGCCGGCAAGGCCTAATCGGATATCCCCACATAACGAAGGCTCCCTCTTCCGAGGGAGCCTTTTTCTTCCAACCTGCGGTTGGAAAAGAAAATGGGAAATTCAACTGTTGTTTCATTGTAATCCGGTCCGGTGTGTGGTAAGTTTTTCTTGTAGCTACAGTATATTTTCAGGAGGAATCAGGACAATGCTGGGAAAAGAAATCACGAAATGCAGAAAAAAGCTGGGTATGACCCAGGAAACATTGGCGCAGACACTGGGCGTGACCAATCAGGCGGTGAGCAAATGGGAGCTGGATCAGAGCTGTCCGGATATCCAGCTGCTGCCCCAATTGGCGGATATTTTCGGAATTACCGTGGATGAGCTGTTCGGCAGGGAAGCGAAGAAACAGGAGCCGTTCTGCGCGGATGTGGACTGGCCCGAGGACGGTGTGCTGCGGGTGGTGGTCTATGAGGGCCGGAAACTGATCTGCGGCGGGGAGGCAGCGGAAGACTTTAAGCTGGATTACGAAGCAGATGTGAAAGAGATCCTCAGCGCAGTGAATGTTACCTGCGGTGATGTGAAAGGCGATGTCTGGGCCAATCTGAGTGTGCATTGCGCAGAGGTAGGCGGAGACGTGGATGCCGGTACCAGTGTCAACTGCGGCAATATAGACGGAAGCGTGGATGCCGGTACAAATGTGAACTGCGGCAACATCAGCGGTGATGTGGACGCAGGCACCAGTGTCAACTGCGGCAATATCGGCGGCAATGTGGATGCAGGTGCAAGTGTGACCTGCGGAAATGTGGAAGGAGATGTGGATGCGGGCGGCAATGTCCGCTGCCAGAGCATCGCCGGAGACGTGGACGCAGGGGGAAAAGTACAGATCGGATAAAAAGAACCGGCTCCCAATATGGGAGCCGGTTTTTCTGTTCTTTGCGGATGATCAGCTGCCGAAATGGTCGTAATCCTCGGGCAGTGTCTCATCAGAGATATGATCGCCGGGGACGGTTTCCTCAGGGATCACAATTTCTTCCGGTGCAATCCGATATGTACAGCCGTCCAGGTAGGCATCCCGGCGGTTGACCGCAACAGCGCACTTGGGGCAGAGGTAATCTTCTGCAAACATGCCGGTGGGTACATGGCTGTCCTCTGTTAACTGAGCACAGCGGACACAGGAATCCAGATGGGTAACCTTCTTCTGGTAAATCCAGTAGGAGCGGCTGTTGGAGGGGATGGTGTCCAGATCAAAGTAGCCGGTGGTGTGGCCTTCCAGACGCTTGTAGTTATAAAGGTTGGAGTCCCGGACCTGGATCTTGGTGCCGTCCTCGGTTTCCAGCAGATTGTGCAGCAGCAGATAATGTCCGCCACGGGTCCAGAAGCCTTCCCGCTGAAGCGTGACGACCATATAGCCCTCTTCCAGAGCCTTCTTGGCATCGTCCCAGTTGAAGACCCGGTCTACACAGTAGAAGCCCCGGTCAGTGGGCACTTCCGTAAACATGGCGTGGGCAGTACCTTTCTCGCTGCAGTAGCTTCCGTAGAGACCGCAAAGCTCGGGAGGTGTCCATTCATCATCGGTCATGTAGCTAACCAGCATGGACATGGTGGTAACGCCGCAGCCATAGGTGACCAGAGAATAATTGCCGTACATGGTATCGGGATAATCCTGCTGGAAGTACAGGGGGGCCACCGGGAAACGCTCGTGGGCAATGTCGGGGTAGAGCAGATCGTCTGCGGTCAGAACCAGCTCCTCGGAACCGGGCCAGCCCAGCGTAATGACACTGTAATCCACTTCCATGGGATACTTAGCAGCGGTGGCGCTGATCTGCTTCATCAGCTGCTCAGCGATCAGATCCTTTTCGGCCTGCTCATACCAGACAGATGCAGGGGTGCACATGTACACAACGTGGCAGCCTTCGGCGGTCCGGATGACGGCGGTATCGCCGGCTTCCCGGTCGGGATCAAAGCACCACTCGTCCAGCTCCGGGGTCAGCTGACCCTTGGCCAGGTTGGTGTACAGACCGCCGTTGACACTGGAGCCGGTATCGGCGGAGTTGGCAAAGGCCAGCTCGGCGAAGTTTGCCTCGGTTCTGTTGCCGGCCCATTTCTTCAGCAGGGCTTTGGCGTCGTCTTCACAGTTGTTCCAGGCTTTGCTGCCGGCGGTCAGATTGCCGTTTTCATCCCGGGTGGCTCCCTCGGGAACCAGCAGGATGTGGCGCAGATTCACAAGACCGCCCTCTTTGGTAATGCCCTGCTCGGCATAGGCAGCTTCGTGCTCAGAAAAGAATGCTTCAACCTCGGCTTCCGTGGGCTCGATGTAATAGCTCAGGCTGGTCATGAACATATAGCCTTCATTCAGCAGCTGGGCATATTTCAGCAGATAGGTATCGTTGGTGCCGATACCGGCCAGATCGTTTGCCAGGGCAGCGGGGGTTTTGCAGCCCTTGGCTTCGGCCAGCTCTGTAATCCTGGATTCCAGACTGTCCAGATATGCCTGGTGATTCACATCGATCCGGTAATCGGCATTATAGCCGTAAAGCAGATCCAGATTGTAGATCCGGGTCTTTAAGTTTTCGGCGTGCTTCTTTTCGTTCCGGCCGTAGGCTTCCTCCAGAGGAAGAACCTCGCTTCTGCTGCGGACAGTCATGGCTGCGTGGCTGTGCCAGGTATCCAGCGCCTGCTGCAGGAAGTACTGCTGCCAGGTGATGGCATTGCCGTCCAGATCTCGGATCTGAGCATCAAGAGGCTGGGTGAAATCCGGTCCGAATTCGTGGCCAGCCTCCTTATAAGAATTGACGGCCATCTGATAGTAGATCTGAAGCAGCGCGTTGGAGAGTTCTTCCTCTCCGGCTGTTGCAACGATCTGGTCCTTGGCTTCTGCCAGTCCCACAACGGTGCCGGTATAGCTTCCCTTGCAGGTGATGTCATCGGGATTACCAGCAGGGGGGGAGGTGGGCTCCGGTTCGGTGGGAGCAGGCTCCGTAGCCTCGGTGGGGGCGGCAGTGGGAGCTTCAGTAGGGGCTTCGGTTGCAGCGGGGAGGGGGAACTGCACAGCAGGGAACTCTGCCTGCAGATTCTGGCAGCCTGCGAGCAGCAACATCGCAGTTGCAGCGGCAACAATCATGCAGCCGGGGCTGCGCAGACGCCTAAAAGAGAAACGTTCTCTTGTCATTGTATGATCAACATCCTTCAGTTCAAATAATCCATCCTATACTATCACCTTTTTCGACACCTTTCAAGAGTAAATTACAGGAATAACCATGATTTACAGAATCTTAACAAGATTTCCGGAATGGGGTATTCCGAAAAGAATTTTGCGGATTCCTCTTGTAAGAATGGAAAAAATATGATAAACTAACTTGAATTATTTTGACTATTTCCCGTTGCTGGCCAACGGATCTGTTTTTTGGAGGAAACCATGTCTGATCTTGTTCAAGAAATCAGCCGTCGCCGGACCTTTGCCATCATCTCCCACCCCGACGCCGGTAAAACCACCTTAACCGAAAAATTCCTGCTCTACGGCGGCGCCATTGCCCAGGCCGGCGTTGTCAAGGGCAAGAAAAATTCCCGTGCCGCTACCTCCGACTGGATGGAGATCGAAAAGCAGCGCGGTATTTCCGTCACCTCTTCCGTCATGCAGTTCCAGTACGGCGGATTCTGCATCAACATTCTGGATACCCCCGGCCACCAGGACTTCTCAGAGGATACCTACCGGACGCTGATGGCTGCGGACTCTGCTGTCATGGTCATCGACGGTGCCAAGGGCGTGGAGCCCCAGACCCGGAAGCTCTTCAAGGTCTGCGCCATGCGCCATATCCCCATCTTCACTTTCGTCAACAAGATGGACCGGGAAACCAAGGATCCCTTCGACCTGCTGGACGAAGTGGAGCGGGAGCTGGGCATCGAGACCTATGCCATGAACTGGCCCATCGGCTCCGGCAAGGATTTCAAGGGCGTTTATGACCGGGAGAAGGAAGAACTGATTTTCTTTACCAGTAATACCGGCAAGCGTAAGGCCGACAAGCTGTCCGTGGACCTGTATGATCCTCAGGTTGCGGAACTTCTGGATTCTGAAGCCAAGCACCAGCAGCTGATCGATGATGTGGAGCTGCTGAGCGCAGGCCGTGAAATGGATATGGAAGCAGTCCGCTGCGGCCAGCTTTCCCCTGTGTTCTTTGGCTCTGCGCTGACCAACTTCGGCATTGAGCCCTTCCTGGAAAACTTCCTGAAGCTGACCCCGCCGCCTCTGGCCAGAACTGCAAATATCGGCGAGATTGATACGTTCAGCCCCGATTTTTCCGCTTTCGTCTTTAAAATCCAGGCCAATATGAACAAGGCCCACCGGGACCGTCTGGCATTCATGCGGATCTGCTCCGGCAAATTCAGCCGGGATACCGAGTATTACCATGTCCAGGGCAAGAAGAAAATGCGCCTTTCCCAGCCCCAGCAGCTGATGGCTGCCGAGCGCGAGATCGTGGAAGAGGCCTATGCGGGCGACGTCATCGGTGTTTTCGACCCCGGTATTTTCTCCATCGGCGATACCATCTGCACTCCCGGCAAGAAGTTCGAGTACTCCGGCATTCCCACCTTTGCTCCGGAGCATTTCAGCCGTGTTTCCGCCAAGGACTCCATGAAGCGCAAGCAGTTTGTCAAGGGCACCGAGCAGATCGCCCAGGAGGGTGCCATCCAGATTTTCAAGGTCCCCAACTCCGGTATGGAGGAAGTGATCGTGGGCGTCGTGGGTACACTGCAGTTTGATGTGTTCCAGTACCGGATGAAAAATGAGTACGGTGTGGACCTGCGGATGGAGGGCCTGCCCTACGAGGAAATCCGGGTCATCGACGAATATCCCGGTGATCTGCAGGATCTGAATCTGGGCAGCGATGCGGAGCTGCTGGAAGACTACAAGGGACGGAACCTCTTGGTATTTTCCAGCTACTGGGCCATCGATTTCATCTGCCGCCGGAATCCCGGCCTGAAGCTCAGCGAAATCGTGGTGGCTGAGGGTTAAAAGTAATCAAAGCCTCCCGGGAATCGGGAGGCTTTTCCATCTTGAAATTGCATCGGTATGGGAATATAATATTGTAAAAAGGAAAGGGGAGCGGGCAATGAACGCATGGAAGCACTTTAAGACGATCACCAAGCATAAAATCCTCGTTATGGACGGCTGCTTCAAGGTGGGACTGTACAAACAGGGATTGCTTCATGATCTTTCCAAGTATTCTCCCACGGAATTTCTCATCGGAGTGAAGTACTATCAGGGTACCCGGAGCCCCAATGCGGCGGAGCGTGCGGAAAAGGGTTACAGCGAAGCCTGGATGCACCACAAGGGCCGCAACAAGCACCATTATGAATACTGGACCGATATGTGCATGGCAACAAAGCGCTATGAGTCCGTGCCCATGCCCCGCAAATTTCTGGTGGAGATGGTGATGGACCGCCGGGCGGCCTGCATCGTCTACCAGGGAGAGAATTATACCTCCGCTTCTGCGCTGAATTATTATTTGGGCAGCAAGGAGCGGAATCTGATGCATCCCCAGACCCAGAGGGAGCTGGAGTATATTCTGACCATGCTCCGGGACGAGGGGGAGGAAAAGACCTTTGTATTCCTGCGCCGGCTGCTGAACGGAGAACCTTTCCCCTGGGAATAAAAAATATTTTTGGGAAGGCTTGACTTTTTCAGAATAATGCATATAATAAGACTGTTCATAGAGGATTTGTGTAACGGTAGCACACCGGACTCTGACTCCGTTTGCGGGGGTTCGAATCCCTCATCCTCTGCCAAAAAAGCGGTCACCCTTGCGGGTGGCCGCTTTTTTGGTATTCGGATGGGATTCGAAAGGGCGGCACCAGTTCTCAAACTGGTGCAAAAAGTGTCCGGTGGACACTTTTTAGCCCGTGGGAGAATCCGTGGCCTTGCGAACGTACCCGTATGGGTGTGGGCGCGAGGCCATTTTTGTTGCGGTAGTGTAGGATAGAGAGATTCGAACCGATCTAAATGCAGATGTCCGGTGGACATCTGCTTGCCGCCGGCTGGACGGCGGCAACACCATGATTCAATCGAATCCCTCATCCTCCGCTCCGTTTTTTGATATATTCTGCAAATCCCGAAAACAGTATTGAAAAAAGAAAGAAAATCAGTTATAATAAAGGTCCTGACATTAAGCGCAAGCTGCGTGAAAGGTGCGAATATGACATGACCGACGATCGGAGGGGTGGCGGATGCCTGCCTGATGAAAGCGTGGTATCATGAACTCTGTTTCCGCACCGGATGTATCGGTGCGGTTTTTTATTGGAGGTAACACAATGGAAACACGGGTTGCTGTCATGAGCATCATTGTGGAAGATGGCCAGATGGTCGAAAAACTCAATGCCATCCTTCATGAGTACGGAGAATTCATCATCGGACGGATGGGAATTCCTTATCGCAAGCGCAGGGTCAGTATCATTTCCATCGCGCTGGATGCACCCCAGAATACCATTGCGGCCCTGGCCGGGAAGATCGGCAGTCTGAAAGGAATCAGTGTCAAAACGGCTTATTCCGGTGTCATCAGCGCAGAATGACAGAAAAGAGGTACATGATCATGAGCAAGAAAATTCGTTGGATTACAGAAACTGCCATTATGCTGGCGCTGCTGGTTACCCTCCAGGCGCTGACGAAGCCCATGGGACAGCTGGTCACCGGTTCCTGCGTCAATGCGGTTCTGGCTGTTTCCGCTCTGGTGGGAGGCCTGGGCTGCGGAGTGACGGTGGCGGTGATTTCCCCCGTGCTGGCATTCCTGCTGGGTATCGCACCCCAGATTCTCACGGTTCCGGCCATTATGGTGGGCAATACTGTTTTTGTGATCCTGCTGTCTGTGCTGGCTGACAAGAACGGAAAGAATCTGATCAAGCAGATCGTTGCCTGGCTTGTGGCGGCATTTGCAAAATTTGCAGCGCTGTACATCATTGTGGTGAAGATCATCTGTGGCGTCATGTCTGCCAGCCTGCTGGCATCCGGCGCACTGAAAGAGCCCATGCTCAAGGCTCTGCCTGCAACCTTCTCCTGGCCCCAGCTGTTTACGGCCCTGATCGGCGGCGCAGTAGCCCTACTGATTGTTCCCGTACTCCGCAAGGCGCTGCATAAGGCATAAACCGATACCCGCTTCCTGCACTCCGGGAAGCGGGTATTTTTATTGCGCGGATGACTGGGAGAAGAATCTGATTCGACAAAAGACGCATTTTCTGTTGCCATTTATTGGGTAATGTGATAAGATAAGAAAAAATGCAGGGAGGTGCCGATGTGGAATTCAATGATGTATACGACAAATACCGCAACCCGACCGGAAAACTGCACTGCCGCGGCACCCGGTGGAAATTCGGAGAATTCGGCCTTGTGGTATGTGTGTGGGTCTATGACGGAAAAGGCAATCTGCTGCTGACCCGCCGGGCGCCGGGGAAAAGCTTTGCCGGCACCTGGGAAAATTCCGGCGGCGCGGTCAAGGCGGGGGAGAACAGCCGCAGCGCCATTGCCCGGGAACTGTTTGAAGAAACAGGCATCCGGGCCGATCCGGGGGAGTTTGAGCTCCTGGGCTCCGACCGGGACAGACACACCCACTATGATTTCTACTGTCTGAAGCGGACAACGCCCCTGGAGGAAATTGTCCTGCTGCCGGGAGAAACGGACGCTGTGCAGTGGGCCAGTATGGAGAAGGTGCGCAGGATGGTGAAAAACGGAGAAATCTGCCGTATCATCGGCCACCAGTTCCGCCGTCAGGAAGAGGCGCTGCTTCAGCGGCAAAATGCACAAGAAGAAATGTAATTTTTTGGATGAGTGGACAGCCTGTTTTTTCTTGCAAAAGTGATGCTGTCGGGTTACAATGAAAAAAAGCGTTTTTCAGTTGCCCGGCAAAAACGCTCCGCCGGGCAATGATGACGTTTTTCTTTTTATTTATCAGATGGAGGAAAGTAACCATGATTGAAATCAAGCATCTGCCCGTCAAGAAGGGTAAAGTGCCCCTGAGAGTCGCCCACGGCCACTTTGCCACCAACCATTCCCACATCAATTACTATATTGATATCACCTATCACAAGACCCGTCTGAGCGAAGCCAAGGACAGCGCCTATGAACTGGTGTCCCACTATAAGAATGATACCCCCATCGATACCATTCTCTGCCTGGACGGCACGGCAGTTCTGGGCACCTGCGTGGCCGAGGAACTGACCAAGTCCGGCTTCCGCACCATCAACCAGCACCAGACCATCTACGTGGTGGAGCCCGAATACAATGCCAATTCCCAGATCATTTTCCGGGATAACATCAAGCCCATGATCCAGGATAAGCACGTGCTGATCCTCATGGCTTCCGTCACCACCGGCTACACGGCCAAGAAGGCCATTGAAGCCATCGGCTATTACGGCGGCATGGTTGCCGGTGTTGCAGCCATCTACCGGGCTGTGGATGAAATCGGTGGCATGCCGGTTCAGTCCATCTACAGCATCAGCGATCTGCCCGATTATGAAAGCTATGACTACCGGGAGTGCCCCTACTGCAAGCGGGGCCGCAAACTGGATGCCCTGGTCAACAGCTTCGGCTTCTCTGCGCTGTAATTGAACAGTCAAAAAGCGCTCTCCGTTACGGAGAGCGCTTTTTCTGCTGTTTGCACAAAATATGGCCGCTCCGGGACAGCAGGGGAGAAACCAATCTGTGAAAGGTATAAAAAAACGAGGCCGAAGCCCCGAAAAACACAAAATAATTCATTGACAAAAGGAACGCGGTATGTTATGATGGTTATCCATACTGTGATAGTATGCCCTTCTATGGGCATTCGTTCCAACATGGACATATTACCACATATGGGAGCCAATGTCAAGTACCTGTCTGTATAAAATGACAACGGCGCCAAGCGTATCAAAAACACATCATTCGAAAGAAAGGCTGTGATGATCCATATGGCAATGGTCAAGGACGTAATGTTCGGCAAGACCATGCGTAAGTCTTACGCAAAGTATGAGGAGATCCTGGAGATCCCCAACATGCTGAAAGTCCAGAAGGATTCCTACCAGTGGTTCCTGGAAACCGGTCTGCGGGAAGTCTTCAAGGATGTAGGCACCATTACCGACTTCTCCGGCAAGCTGGAGCTTTCCTTCCTGGATTACACCATGGAAGACAAGCCCAAGTACACCATCGAGGAGTGCAAGGAGCGGGATGCTACCTACGCAAAGCCCATCAAGGTCCGTGTTCGCCTGCGCAACACCGAGACCGATGAAATCAAGGAACAGGAAATCTTCATGGGCGATTTCCCTGTGATGACCAACGGCGGCACCTTCGTGATCAACGGTGCAGAGCGTGTCATCATTTCTCAGATTGTCCGTTCTCCCGGCATGTACTATGGCCATGAGGTGGACAAGGCTGACCAGCACACCTACACCGCTACGGTCATTCCTTACCGCGGTGCCTGGCTGGAGTACGAAACCGATAACTCCAATGTGTTCTGGGTCCGCATCGACAAGAACCGCAAGCTGCCCGTCACCTGCCTGATCCGCGCTCTGGGTGTCAACACCGATGAGCAGATCAAGGCCCTGTTTGGCGAGGACGAGCGGATTCTGGCTACCATCGAGAAGGATCCCTGCAAGACCCGGGAAGAGTCCCTGCTGGAAATCTACCGCCGTCTGCGTCCCGGTGAGCCTCCCACGGTGGAGACTGCCAATGCCCATCTGGAAGGTCTGCTGTTTGATGCCCATCGCTATGATGTGAGCACCGTGGGCCGCTACAAGTTCAACAAGAAGATGGACATCTGGTCCCGTCTGAGCGGCCAGGAGCTGGCAGAGCCCATTGCCGATCCTCTGACCGGCGAGATTCTGGCTATGCCCGGCGACTTCATCACCCGCACCATGGCTCACGAGCTCAGCGACAAGGGTGTCAATGAGGCTGTGGTCAAGGTTGGCGATGCCAATGTCAAGATCCTGTCCAACGACATGGTCCGCATGGACAAGTTCGTTGACTTTGATCCCAAGCAGTTCGGCATCAAGGAGAAGGTCCGCTTCTCCGTGCTGAAGGAAATGCTCTCTGAGCTGAAGGATGCTTCCCTGGAGGCCTGGGAAGATGCCATCGGCGAGCGCATGGACGATCTGATCCCCAAGCACATCATTGTGGACGACATCATGGCTTCCATCAACTATCTGAACTGCGTGGCCATGGGTGTCGGCACCCCCGACGACATCGACCACCTGGGCAACCGCCGTCTGCGCTGTGTCGGCGAGCTGCTGCAGAACCAGTTCCGCATCGGCTTCTCCCGTCTGGACCGAGTCATCCGCGAGCGCATGACTGTCCAGGACCTGGATGCCGTTACCCCCCAGAGCCTGATCAACATCCGGCCTGTTACCGCTGTGATCAAGGAGTTCTTCGGCTCCTCCCCTCTGAGCCAGTTCATGGACCAGAACAACCCCCTGGCCGAACTGACCCACAAGCGCCGTCTGTCCGCTCTGGGCCCCGGCGGTCTGAGCCGTGACCGTGCTTCCTTCGATGTCCGAGACATTCACTATACCCACTATGGCCGTATGTGCCCCATCGAGACTCCCGAAGGTCCCAACATCGGTCTGATCAACTATCTGGCAACCTTTGCCAAGATCAATGAGTACGGCTTCGTGGAAGCTCCCTACCGCAAGGTCGACAAGGCTACCGGCCGTGTTACCCAGGAAGTGGAGTACATGACCGCCGACGTGGAAGACGATTTCTATGTCGGTCAGGCCAACGAGCCCCTGGATGAGAACGGCTGCCTGGCACGGGCCCGTGTCACCTGCCGTCACCGCAACGAAATCATCGAAGTGGACAAGGAAATGATCGACTATATCGACGTTTCTCCCAGAATGATGATCTCCATCGCAACCAGCTTCATTCCCTTCCTGCAGAACGACGACGCAAACCGTGCCCTGATGGGTGCGAATATGCAGCGTCAGGCTGTGCCTCTGCTGACCACCGAGCCTCCCGTTGTCGCTACCGGCATCGAGCACAAGGCCGCTGTGGACTCCGAAGTCTGCATCAAGGCTGAGAAGAGCGGCGTTGTTACTGAAGTTTCCGCAACCAACATCACCGTCAAGTATGACGACGGCGAGACCAAGCACTATAAGCTGACCAAGTTTGCCCGTTCCAACGCCGGCACCTGCATCAACCAGCGTCCCATCGTGGAAGTCGGCGAGCGGGTGGAGTTCGAGCAGATCATTGCTGACGGTCCCTCCTGCTCCGGCGGTGAGATCGCCCTGGGCAAGAACGTGCTCATTGGCTTCGTCAACTGGGAAGGCTACAACTACGAGGACGCCATCCTGCTGAACGAGCGTCTGGTCCGCGAGGACGTCTTTACTTCCATCCACATCGAAGAGTATGAGACCGAAGCCCGGGACACCAAGCTGGGACCGGAAGAGATCACCCGCGACATTCCCAACGTCGGTGAAGACACTCTGAAGGATCTGGACGAAAACGGCATCATCCGTGTGGGTGCTGAA
>SVKV01000032.1 GCA_015068305.1 Oscillospiraceae bacterium | reverse complement strand
GACTTCGTTGGCACCCCAGGGAGTCGGATCCTGTTCTTTGAGGACCAAACGGTGACCTACGGGAATATCCTTATTGTCAGACTCATCCATATCCTTGAACATCTCATGCTTGCACCACTCATATAACATACCTCTTTTCTATCTTTTTTAGTACGGACTAAGACTATACCTCAATTTTCGATGTTTGACAAGATGTATGAATTATTTTTTGCTTTTCAGAAACTAGCAAGCAATGCATCTGTGGCCACAAATACCCAAAACCACCCATTTCCGCCAAAGCGGAAGCGGGTAGTTTTCTGCTTGTTGAGGTGCAGCCCCAATCCCCAGAAACACAGGATAAATCCTGCGGCCACGCGATTTTTCAAATCGCTATGTGCGGACAGCTTACCGCTGCCCCGCTTCTTTTTCTTTCTCGGATTCCGAAATTTCCATATTCAAAATCCTATCTACGTTGGCTTTGGCGGTCTGCAATTCCCGCATTTTCTCCTGGGCTTTTTTATAATCGGAATACATGGATTTCTTTTGAGCCAGCAGTTCCGCATATTCTTTTTGCAGGCTCTGATAAGTTGGAAGTTTCTCCAATCCCTGATCGTCAAAATACTTCTTAGCTGCTTTGTGCAGGAGAATATCCGCTTCATGCTCTGCAAGATATTTTTTGGAATAGCCAGCTTTCCGATAGCCAACATAGACGTTCCGGGTTTTGGAATAGTTGACAATGTGCTGCTGCAAGATCTTGCTTTCCGTCATCCGCTGCTCTGCATTTTTAATCTTCCTGGATAGATCGTGATATGTGGCGGAGGCTACTGTGGCCTGCGCATTGAGCGTGTTCAGATCCAGCAAGCCGTTTTCTTCCAGATAGATCATGGTCTGGGACATCTGCTTCAGATTGAAGCTCTTGGCCCATTTCGCATAACCGGCACCTTTTCCTTCCTGGAGTTTTGCCTGAATGTCGATCAGCAGACTGCCGCTTGGCTTTGCAGGAGTATCCTGGACAGATCGTTTTCTGGGAATATGGGTTTGGGTTCCAGCGATGATCGCCTGTAGCTTATCTGGGGAATACCCGGCACCAAGGGTGTCCATCCGAATATAGTTTTTCTGTTCTGCATCCCGGAGCGAAGGAACCTTACCTTGTTTGATTTCATACCCGACTTGATGTAGAAGTTCCAGCAGAGCATCGAAGCTCTCCGGATTTTTCGCCAGGGCATCATCAATGGCGAAGCAGATCCGCTCCCGGTGGGAAGGCTTCTTCTGATCTCCCAGCCATTTATTATAGGACTTGCCTTTGGCTTTTGGATTCTCCACGATGGAGTAACCGTTCTGGATACAAATGGTATCATTTAGTCTGCGGATCGCTCTGGTGCTACCCCAGAAGTTACGGAACTTTCTGGATTCATCCAGGGCGGTGGAGTTCCAGATTATATGGTTATGAATATGGGCTTTGTCAATGTGGGTGCAGACGATAAAGGCATGATTGCCTTTTGTGAATCGCCGTACAAGTTCGCAGCCCAGCCGATTGGCTTCTTCCTGGGTAATCTCACCGGGACGAAAGGACTGACGGAGATGATAGGCAATCACATCATCTTCGCCACGGACTCTGCCGGTCTTTTTTATATACTGCTGCTTTGACAAAAGGAACTCTGAATCTGCGGTTCTGCTGTCACACTGCCAGCTGGTTATCAGCTTGCCGAGATTCGTCTTTTCCGGATTCTTTACATAGTCAATGATATCCTCGATTGCGGTGCTGACTGTACGGCCTTTGCCGGTATGAAGGGGCATCAGGCGGGTGGTTGCGATAGTTGTTCACCTCCATAGAAAAATGAGAACGGCCTGCCGAAGCAGACCGTTCCATTGTGTGTTACAGTGCTTTGATTGCGCCGGTGATGTACTGCAAACCGCTGAGAAGTTTTACTGCAAACATCGGCAATCCCATGGGACTTGCGAGGTATGCCATGAAAAGCAGGATCAAGCCATTCTGCCAGGAATATGTAGCCAGGACAGTAATGCCCAAAAGTGATAGGAGAAAGCTTGCGAATCCGAAAATCAAGGATGAGCAGGAGATCAGGCCAATACAAATCAAGGTGAATACATCGATAGTCAGAACAATGGGCAGGGTCAGTAATTTAATAATCGCTCTCATGTGGAATCCCTCCTTTGCTATTATCATATCTGCTGTAGGGTAATCATGCAAGGATGCGGGCAGATTACAACTTTGCGAGTGTTTTAAGAATAGACTCCATGCCGGTCCATATTTTATCTTGGTTGCGGTGAATGTCCTCAAGATCGGAATTGTAGATTCGCCCGGATTCATGGACGCGACGGGTTAGCTGATTCAGATTGTTACTGGAGTATCTGAGAAGCGATACCATTTCTTTCAGTTCCGGCAGTTCCAGGTGGATTACATAACCATCCAGAGCCATTTTTCGAATAAAGGCTGAGCGGTTTGTGGTTCCATACTGTCTCATCTTTTTATGAATGACCTCCAGTTCTGCAGGAGTGACTCTCAAACGGATGGTGATATCTTTCTTGTCCATATCAGCGGGATTGCTCATTTAACCTCGCCGAAATTTTCGGCGAAGTTTGGGAACGTTTATTTTTGAGCCTGTTTCGGACAGAAGGTTTTTCGATTTGTTCGAAATTCTCCTGATATTGCCGACGAAGCTCTTTTGTGAACATATCAGTTAAACCGGGATGACTGTTAATCACATAACGAAGTCTGCGATTATTTCCTTGTGAATCATCATCCGGGAACATGGGCGCAAGCTGTGCCCATTGTTTGTTTTCTTGAGAGATTCTCCCATCCCAGCTTTTGTTCCGAATGGTGTTGACCAGTACGAAACTGGTTCTGGCCCAGCCAAACTGATCGACAACGTTCTGGACGGCTTTTGCATCCAATGTGTTGTTGCGGTAGTGGCGGGAGATGGCTTTTTCGATGGCATCCTTGCAGGCGATATTCAGTTTGTGGGATTGCCGATACCAGTCCAGATCCCCATCCTCTTCAGCGCGGCTGACGGAGTAGGGATAAATCTGAATAGTGCCTTCAATGACCTCTGCATCCTGAAGGATGCGGATATGGCCGTTAGCTGCTTCCTTTTTCACAACAGCGTAGGCATCATCGGTAAGATACAGCCGGACCCGGACGCAGGGCGAATCCATCAGATCGTCGAAGATCACCATATGATGGACATCGTTGCGGAACCGGTGTTTGGAATACAGGGAGTGACCAGTGGAAACATCATAATTTTTCAGCAATTATAAATCTCCTTTCTTGAGCTTCAGAGCACGCAGGCCGAAGCGGACGATCAGCAGCGCATTGACAATCAGTGCCAGCAGTTCATCGTCTACCATTTCCGGGTTGGTCAGATCCAGATATTTGATCTTGGTTTCGCCGGAATTCAGCCGACGGGCGGTCTGAAGCAGGGGGTAGTTTCTGACAGAGATGCCCTTCATATTGACAGAGCGGAAATCAATGCCCTGGTAGGAATAGCAGTCCTCTGTGCGGGTGTGCAGGGGCAGATTGGATGTAAGCAGATACATGGCGGCGTAATAGCTGTTGGTATTGCGCTTATGGACATACCCAAGGTCATAGTTCAGACAGTCCATCCGGTTCTTATGCTCGGCACTGAGCCAAAGATAGCCGGGATACTGCTGGATAAGATTCTCCAATCTGGGCAGCAGCCGGGGAGTGTTAGGAATGGTACTGAGAACTGCCTCACGGTAAGTAACATGACCAAGCTCCATGCGGTGATCGATGTAAGGACAGATTGCATTGGGGCAATGTCTCAGTTCACAGGTATCGGCACAGGTGCCGCAGCCCACTGCGTTATTGCGGTGCATGGGGTAAACCTCCTTTCTCGGGAAATAAAAAACGGACAAGTGAGATACTTGTCCGTTGTGGGTGGGGATATTCAGTTTATCGGCTCTGGTCGCGCTGGCGCTTTTTCTGCCATGCTTCCAGCAGCTTGAAGATCACAGTTTCCATTTGTAAGGGCGTGTAGGATTTGGGGAAATACTTCCTTAATTTATCCCCTGAGAGGGTCACATCGGCCTTTACAGGCTTTTTCTGCTCACACATGATCGCCAGCATGGAGTCTTCGTTCAAGGCACGCTCCTGGCTCAGCTTCTTCATACGAAGTGCCTGCGACAGGGAAGGAGTGGCCTGTTCGCTCTCGATGGTGTCCAGTAACAGCTCCTGTTCCTCTTCCGTAAGGTGAGACAGCTGATACGCGGGACTAAGTGCGATCTTTTTCTCGTCTACCATTTGAAGCAATTTAGGGGTCAAATCGTTCAAAGAGATATAATTCCGAACTGTATCGCCACTGATTCCTGCATTTTCTCCGATTTGATCGTCACTTCTGAACTTCGCCGAAATTTTCGGCGAAGTTAAATCTGTTCGGGAGCCCTGTCGTTTCAGAGCTTCCATCTTTAACTTATATGCCTTGGCTCTTTCTGACGGCAGAATATCTTCGCGCTGAATATTGCTGTCTACAAGCAGGATGATTGCTTCATCATCTGTTAGTTTGGAGATGATGGTGGGCATATAATCCAAGCCCGCCAATTCGCTGGCATATCTTCTTCTATGACCGGAAATCAGCTGGTAACCACCTTCGGGGAGAGGCCGAGCGATGGCAGGAACGAGGACTCCAGACTTCTGAACACTCTCGATCAAGTCCACCATAGGCGGATCATTTCTGATCCCATAAGGGTTCAAAGGGTGGGGGTGTAGGTCAGAAATTGGCATCCGATAGACCACACCCAAGGCCTCCGGAGCGGTTTTTTGCATAATAAATTCCTCCGTTTTCGTCGTGAAATAAAAAATCGCCCAGTAAGAAATTACTGAGCGAAACTGTATAAAAGGAATTAAATATGCACAAAACAAGCCAAATACCGATACAATTTACCAAAAGTTTGTGTTCGGAACGTAGAGATGAAAGGAGTGCGGATTATTGACTTCTTACAGCCCAAATTTAACCCCGAATTTAACCCCGGAGGGCATTTTGGGGCCGATTTTGGACCTATTTTGCCCCTCTGGAGGGGGTCAATAACCCCGATTTAACCCGTTCAAACTTGTTTAACCCCGGTCAAATTTGGTCAAAGATTCCAAACTTGGTGGGATGAAAAAACCCCGAAATCTTTCGATTTCGGGGTAAATTCTGCAGCAAACTGTAAAAGTTTAGCGCTTGGAGAACTGGGGAGCGCGACGTGCGGCCTTCAGACCGTACTTCTTTCTCTCCTTCATTCTGGGGTCGCGGGTCATGAAGCCTGCAGCCTTCAGAGAAGCGCGGTACTCGGGGTTCAGCAGAACCAGAGCACGGGAGATGCCGTGACGGATAGCGCCGGCCTGGCCGGAAACGCCGCCGCCGGCGACGGTGACAACGATGTCAACCTTGCCCAGCAGGTCGGTGGTGACCAGGGGCTGACGAACGATCAGCTTCAGGGTCTCCAGACCGAAGTAATCGTCGATGTCACGACCGTTGATGATGATGGAGCCGGTGCCGTTCTCGTAAACGCGAACGCGGGCAACGGAGGACTTACGACGGCCGGTGCCGTAAAAATACTTCTTCTTGCTCTCGTACATTCTAAGTTACCTCCAAATTACAGGGTCCATGCTTCGGGCTTCTGAGCAGCGTGGTTGTGCTCAGCACCCTTGTACAGGTGCAGACGGGTCATAGCGTGCTTGCCCAGGGTGTTCTTGGGCAGCATGCCCTTGACGGCCAGCTCCATAGCGTAGTCGGAGCGGTTCTCCATCATGATGCGGGCCTTGGTTTCCTTCAGACCGCCGATCCAGCCGGAAACGCGGTAATAGGACTTCTGCTCCAGCTTCTTGCCGGTCAGAACAGCCTTGTCGGTGTTGATGATGATGACGTAGTCACCGCAGTCAACGTTGGGGGTGAAATCGACCTTGTGCTTGCCACGCAGGATGTTTGCAGCCTCGACAGCGGTACGGCCCAGGGGCTTACCGGCAGCGTCGATGACATACCACTTGCGCTCCAGGGTCTCCTTCTTCAGCAGGGTAGTGGACATGATACTTCCTCCAAATATGGTAATTTATTTTGACAAAATCAGGCGTTTGAAGTACAATGTCTTCAAAACGCTAGATTTTTATATCATATTAAAAATCAATTGTCAACGGCTTTTTTGCGAAAATTTGTGAAATGCTGGGTAAACTTTAAAATACTCGCAAATGCTCTTAAATGCTCTCATATGCTCGCATCCTATTTTTATAAAAATTTGGAGGAATTCTGAATTATGCAGAAACTGACGGGTCTGGTGCGCCGGTGCGTGGATGACTATGATATGATACAGGCCGGGGATAAAATCGCAGTTGGTGTTTCCGGCGGCAAGGACAGCTTGGTTTTGCTTGTTTTGCTTGCAGGCCTGAAGAAATATTTCAACAAGCCCTTTGAACTGGAGGCAGTCACCATCGATATGGGACTGGGGATGGATTACAGTCCCGTTGCCAGACTTTGCGAAGAATGGGATGTTCCCTATACCATTGTGAAGACTGAAATTGCACCCATTATCTTTGACCACCGGAAAGAGAAGAATCCCTGTTCCATGTGCGCCAAAATGCGCCGGGGTGCCCTGAACCAGGCGATTCTGGATAAGGGGTTCAACAAACTGGCTCTGGGCCACCATTATGACGATGCGGTGGAGACCTTCATGATGAATCTGCTTTTCGAGGGCCGCATCGGCTGCTTCCAGCCGGTGACAAATCTGGACCGGACCGGCATTGTTCAGGTTCGCCCCATGCTCTATATCCATGAGCGGACGGTGGACAATTTTGCGAAACGGATGGAGCTGCCCATCATCGAAAACCGCTGCCCTGTTGATAAGGAAACCAAGCGGGAAGAGGTCAAGCAGCTTGTCTATAATCTTGCCCAGACCTACCCGGATCTGAAAGAGCGGATCTTTGGTGCTATGCAGCGTTATCCGCTGCCGGAATGGGAGCCCCATGGGAGATATAAAAGACCGAAGGAGCAGCCGAATGATCAGTAAGGCAACCGAGTTTGCAAGAGGAATTTTTGAAGCGGATTCTTCCGGGCATGATTTTGATCATACCCTGCGGGTATATCGGATGGCGGTGAGAATTGCGGAAGAAGAGGGTGCCGATGTACAGACGGCTGCCCTTGCTGCTCTGCCTCACGATGTGGATGACCGGAAGCTTTCTCCGGAAACCTGCGACGAAAAGAGCCGCGCTGTGGGTTTCCTACGGGCAAACGGTGTTCAGGAGGAAGAGATTTGCAAAATTGTGCAGATTATTTCTGAGATTTCCTTTTCGGAAGGCAATGGCAGACCCTCCACCGTCGAAGGTATGTGCGTCCAGGATGCGGACCGACTGGATGCTATGGGTGCCATCGGCATTGCAAGAACCTTTGCCTTCGGCGGCAGCCGGGGAAGAAGAATTCACGATCCCGACGGGCTTGATGCAGGATCATCCATTCAGCATTTTTATGATAAACTACTGCTGCTGAAAGACCGGATGAATACCCGCACCGGAAAGGAACTTGCCCGTCAGCGGGATGCTTTCCTGAGATCCTATCTTGATGAATTCTATGCCGAGTGGGACGGCAGAAAATAAGGAATAAAACCGCCTCTTCGTGGGAATACTTTCCACAAGGAGGCGGTTTCTTGGTAAAAGGAATTTCAAAACAGGTTATCGTGGTCGAAAGTCCCGACAGGGAGCTTTTTGACCAGGCGATTTTTATTCTGAAGGATGAGGCAGTCAGCAAGGGGATTACCGACGAGATGCTGCTGAAAGAAGCCCACAGGGCAATCAATACCCCTGTGTCAAAGAGACGGCTTCGCTATTACGGCCCGGTCTGGGCCTGCGGCGGTGCATTGGCAACGGGAATGGTCTGGCTCTTGACGATTCTGCTGTAACTGTGCTATAATCCTCCCGAAAATGAAAGGGAGGAAAGCCATGAAGCTGGGAAAAATTGAAATTGAAAATCCCCTGATCCTCGGCCCCATGGCCGGCGTGACAGACTGGGCATTCCGCACTGTCTGTGCGGAGCTGGGTGCCAATATGACCGTCACGGAGATGGTATCCTCCCGGGCTCTGGTCTACCAGGATCAGAAGAGCAGAAAGCTGCTGAAAAAGAATGAGGGAAGCATCTGCGGCGCCCAGATCTTCGGCAACGACCCTGCCATCATGGCCCAGGCGGCGGTGATGGCACTGGAGATTTCCGGCTGCGATTTTCTGGACATCAACATGGGCTGCCCCATGCCGAAAATTGCCAATTCCGGCGACGGGTCGGGCTTGATGCGCACCCCGGAGCTGGCCGGGGATATCGTAAAGGCTGTTGTGGATGCGGTGGATGTGCCGGTTACCGTCAAATGCCGCCTGGGTTGGGATAAGGGCAATATCAATGTGCTGGACTTTACCAAACGGATGGAGGATAACGGAGCATCCATGGTGACGGTCCACGGACGTACCCGGGCCATGCTCTATTCGGGTGTGGCAGCCTGGGATTACATCCGCAAGGTCAAAGAGCAGCTGACCATCCCGGTGATCGCCAACGGCGACATTGTGGATACATCTTCTGCTCTGCGGTGCCTCAAATGGACCGGTGCCGACGGCATCATGATCGGCCGGGCCACCTTCGGGGACCCGTGGATCTTTGAACAGGTAAAGGCAGCAATGGAAGGCCGGGAGATCCCGGAGCGTCCGCCGCTGAAGGAGCGGATCGAAGTGGCTGTCCGGCAGTTTGAACTGTCGGAAACCGATCACGGAGAAAAGATTGCCTGCCTGGAAGCAAGAAAGCATTTTGCCTGGTATCTGCGGGGCGTCCGCAACGCCAGCTACTACAAGAAGGAAGTTTCTTCTCTGACCACCATGGCAGATATTTACCGGGTGGCCAAGGAGATCATCCGGGATCTGGAGTGAATAAAAAATACCGCCGTTTCACATGCTACCCATTGAGGTGAGTGTGTGCGGCGGTTATTTTTATGTATTCTGATCCTTTCGCTCCTGGTGATTCCCGTTTCTGCAGAGGAGCCCATTCGGTGGGTAGACTTTCAGATTCCCTATGAATCCCTCCGGTATGCCATGGACGTGGACATTGCCACATCCGAACAGGAGAAGCATATCAGCTGGATCGACATCTTTGCGCTGGCCGGATGCCGTACCGGCGGGAGGTGCGGTTTGGAATCTGTGAAGCAGGCGGCGCAGGATCTGCGATATGACAAATCCCCGGAAGAATTGCTGGGAAATCTGTACCGGTATTATGATTACTACCACGAGGTCTACGAGGCGGTACTGGGGGGCTTTTTGGGGAATTTTTCCATCGAAAAGGATGGGAAATGGATACCTGCCTATGGACTGAAAGTCTTTTCGCCCATCGCGGCTGGCTACGGTTATTCCCATAGCGATGATTTCGGCAACCGGCGCAGCTTCGGCTTTGCCCGGAAGCACCTGGGTCATGATATGATGGGGTCTCTCGGAACACCAATTGTGGCCGTGGAGGGCGGTGTGGTGGAGGCCATGGGCTGGAACCGGTACGGCGGCTGGCGCATCGGCATCCGCTCCTTTGACTCCAAACGGTATTACTATTACGCCCATTTGCAGAAGGACCATCCCTTTGCCGATGGCCTGGAAATCGGTGATCATGTGCAGGCCGGTGATCTGATCGGTTTTATGGGCAGAACCGGGTATTCCGATAAGGAGAATACCAACAATATTGAAACGGTGCATCTGCATTTTGGCATGCAGCTTGTGTTCGATGAAAGTCAGAAGGAATGCCTGTCTGAAATCTGGATTGATACCTATGATCTGGTGCAGCTGCTGGAAAGTCACCGCAGCAGCATCCAAAGAACAAAGGACGGTTGGCAGCGGAGATATCCCTTCCGGGATCTGGACGTAGACATCTTCCCGGGTTAAGGATTCAGAAGCAGATCGATCTGATTCAGCATGGATTCCTGTTGGTCCGGAAGCATGGCAGCGATGGTATACTGTCCCAATACTGTGGAATCCACGTACAAAAAGGGAAGTCTCGGCTTGATTTGAGCAATCATCTGCCGCTCTTCCGAGAGTATTTCCTCCCAGCTCAGGGGAGTGAAAGTTCCTTCCTGAACCATCTGATCCAAGGGCGTATTGGGCCAGATTTTCAGACCGATACACCATACGCTCAAAGGGGTATGCCGGGAAATCAGCGCAGCAGTCCTGACAGCATGCTCACGGCTCAATTCCGAACCCCCAAGACCGGGAATCGCCGTCAAATGGTAGTGGATACCGCAACGGTCGAGGGCAACCAAAGCCTGCTCAATGTCTTCAGCAGTTTCACCCTTGTTATGCAGTTCCAGTACTGCATTGCTGCCGCTTTCCAAACCGATGTGGAGGGAAAAGAGTCCCAATTGGGCTAGTTCCTTCAACTCCTCATCAGTTTTTCGCAGAACATCATCTGCCCGGGCATACATGCTTACCTCCCGGACACAGGGGAGCCGATCACGAATCATTTCCAGAATGGAATGCAGCTGTTTGTAATGCAGACAGAATGGGTTGCAGCCCAGCAGATGGAGTTTGGGATTTCCGTCAATGACCAGTCGGAGCAGCTCAATTTTCCGCGCGATTTCTGACAGCGGAAAGATTCTGAAACCGTCCCGAGGGAAGTCACAGAAACGGCATTTCCGGTAACTGCAGCCTACTGTAACCTCCAGCAGTGCGCTGCGGTGCTCCAGAGGTGGCGGATAGACTTCGGCAGAGGAGTAAAGCTGGGCAAAAATTTCTTCACGGGTCATTGACATCAACTCCTTTCGTCTTTATGATATCACATTCATCACAGCGGAGCAATGAAAAATGCCCGGGGCTACCGGGCATTATTTCATATTTGATTGACTTCCAGAACAGTCAGTAAATCCTCATGCACCTGAAACCGGATATCGTATCCTGCAAAGGTCAGACCATAGATCCGGTCCGGCTTTCGCTGATAGGAGGGCCGGGGATCGTGGGACAGAACGCCGATGGCGGCATCCCGTTTATCTGCCGGAAGCTTGGAAAGCAGTTCCTCTGGAAATTCCACATTCAGAAGGAATTCTCCGGCGGTGTCCGTAAAGCCGCCGGTGGCCTCCGGGTGGGAATCCCCGTAGGGGATGTAGGGCTTGATGTCGAAAATCGGTGTTCCATCCATCAGGTCAGCACCGCCCACATGGAGCACCGTGCCGTATTTTTCCGTGTGCTCCACTCCCAGAAGCCGCACACTGGACAGACCCAGATTGTTGGGCCGGAAGGGGGAACGGGTGGCAAAGACACCCATCCGGGTGTTGCCGCCCAGCCGTGGGGGCCGGACCGTGGGAGACCAGCCGGTGCGGACTGCTTCTGAAAACTGCCAGATAATCCACAGGTGGGAGAAATCCTCAATGCCCCGCAGAGCATCGGAATTCCGGAATTCCGGTTCGAAGACAATGGTGGATTTCAGTTCTTCTACAAGGCCGCTCTGCCTCGGGATGCCGAATTTCGTGGCAAAATCCGAGTGCATCCGGGCGATGACCTGGATGTTTACATTTTCCATATCAGCTGCGCCCCTTTCTGAAGATGAATGTCACCGCGAAGATGAGGGCCAGACACAAACTGATGGCAGCGCCGGCGGAGGTGCCCAGGTAATAGGAAACCGTCAGTCCGGCGAGCCCGGAAAACAGGGCAAAGAGCACGGAAAACAGATGATACTGCCGCAGATTCTTCGCCACATTCCGGCTGGAAGCTGCCGGAAGCACCAGCAGGGAATTGAGAATCAGAAGACCCACGCTGGAAATGGTGATGGTGACCACCACGGCAATGGCTGTGGTGAACAGGGTCTGGGTCAGCGCCACATGCATCCCTCTGGAGGATGCCAGAGCCGGATGAATGTTTGCAAGGGTCAGCCGGTTGGAGAAAAGGATCCAGAAAATCACAACCGCCAGCAGCGTCAGCGCCAGAATGCCGATCTCCCCGGGGGTGATGGAGAGAATATCGCCGATGAGGTATTTGTTGTATTTCGTGAAGCTGGAGCCGCCCAGGGTGGCAATGAAAATGCCCAGGGCTACAGCGGTGCTGGAAAAAACGCCGATGATGGTGTCAGCAGCCTGGTTGGAGCGGCTGCGGACGAAGCTGAACAGCAGGGCAAAGACGATGCTGAACAGAACCGCAACACCGATGGGTGCAGATGCGCCGCAGATGGCGCCGATGGCGATGCCGGTAAAGGCGGAGTGGCCCAAAGCATCGGAGAAAAAGCTCATCCGTCCGGTGACGATCATGGTGGAGAGCATTCCGAACAGGGGCGCCATCAGCAGAATTGCCAGCAGGGCATTGCGCATGAAAGTCCAACTGAGCATTTCCAGAGGCAAAAAATCGCAGATTGCATACCAGATACTCATACATTCCCTCCTCTGCGGTGGAAAATGCGGCGGAATTCGTCGCTTTTCAGAACTTCCTCGGGAGTGCCCTTTTTCAAAACCGCACGGTCGATCAGAACCACCTTGTCGGCGTACTGGTGCAGCATGCCGAAATCATGGGTGGTCATGAGAATGGAAAGATCGAAACGTTTGCGGATCTCATCCAGCATGTCCATCAGGCCGGTTTGACCCTCCACATCCACACCGGACAGGGGTTCGTCCAGAATCAGAATGTTCGGCAGGGGCTCCAGGGCCAGGGCCAGCAAAACCCGCTGCAGCTCGCCGCCGGAGAGGGTGCCCACCCGCTTATCGATCAGATCCTCACCGTGGACCCGTTCCAGACATTCCATGCATTTTTCCCGCATATCCCGGGAAAGTCCCAGAAAAGCCGGACGTTTGCTCTGGCAGCAGCCGAAAAGGTCTGCAACCGTCACCGGATCCCCGGGGTCAAAGGAGGGACTCTGGGGCACATAACCAATCCGGGGCATTTTCCGGTGGCGCATGCCGGGCGCGGAAAAGGTGATCAGACCGTCATATTCCCGCTGACCGAGAATTGCTTTGATCAAAGTGGATTTGCCTGCACCGTTTGGACCGATAAGGGCCACCATCTGACCGCAGTGGATATGCAGATTCACATCCCGGAGGATCCGGTCGCTGCCGATGGTAACGGCCAGATTCTGTATTTTCAGACAGCAGGAGCTGTCGCAGGAATCACCGTGCTTGAGTTTTCTCATCCCAAAGCTCCTTTCAGCGTACTGATGTTGTGATACATTGCTTCAAACCAGCTATTTCCGTGCATACCCATATCAAGGGTATAGACTGCAACACCGGTTTCTGCGGAAATGATCCGGGCGGCGGAAACACTTCCAAGAGCCTCTGTAAAAATAGCAGGCAGTTGGTGATGCTCCACCTCTTCAATCAGATGGATCAGCTCGGAAGCCGATGCCTCGCTGCCGGATTCTTCCTCCACAGCTTCCAGAATGGTTAAGCCATAGCAGTCGGCAAGATAGGCAAATCCGTCGTGGAAGGTGATCAGTTCCCGGCAGTTTACCTCTGCCAGCTGCTCCCGGCCATAGGTTTCCAATGCATCCAGGTCAGCAAGCAGGTTCTGCAGATTCTTTTCGATGGTGGCAGCTTGGCCGGGATACCGGGCAGTAAGCCCGGAACAGATGTTTTGCGCCATGAGCTTCGCATTTACCGGCGAGAGCCAGATGTGGGGATCCTGTTCATGATGGTGACCTTCGTGGGATTCTTCCTCATGGGCTTCATCCTCATGATCATGGTCATGACTGTGTTCATGCCCACCTTCGATCAGCGGGATTCCGGCGGAACTGTCAATAACCTGCTTGTCCTGCAGCAGATCTTCCATAAATTCCTCCAGACCTGCACCGCTGATGACAACCAGCTCCGCAGCTTCCGTTCTGCGCACCTGATCCACACTCAGGGAGTAGTCGTGCAGACACGATACACTTTCATTGACCAGCTGGGTCACCGTAAGGCCTGTGCCTTCGCACAGCCGGGAGGTAAACTCATACACCGGCAGGGTGGTTGCGGCAATCTGTGCCGGCTGCTGCCGGGGTGTGCAGCCGGAAAGAAGAGAGAACAGCAGAACTGCTGTTAAGATAGAAATGACTTTTTTCATGGATTTACCTGCTTTGCGTGGATTTCTATGAACATCATACCACAGTTGTCAAGAAAAAGAGCCTGCTGAAAACAGCAGGCTCTTGTATGTAGCGAAGGAATTAGTGGTTGGCCATCCAATCCTTAACCTTGGTCTTAGCCAGGCGCAGGATGTCCTCAGTGGGGTAGGGAGATGCCTCACCGCCGCCAACATGCAGGAAATACAGACCCTCGGGAGTCTGGTACAGGTCTTCCTCGTAGCCGGCGGGATCGCCCAGCTCGCCGAAAGCGTAAGCCTTGATCAGGGTAGCAGTCTCGGTATCGTATTCCTTCTTGCAGATGATCTTCTTCATGAGATGAACCTCCTTTCACATCAGCATTCATATGGCGTTATTATACACCTTTTTGTAAGGAAATCAAGTACAAAACAGGAAATATACAAATTATTTACAAAAGTTTGGAAGAAGAAGCGAGTGGAGAGGGGGATTTGCAGGCATGAAAGTGTACAAAATGCACAAAAATCGGATGCTTATTCGATGCCCTTGCCCTGGTAAAAGCTTCCTTCGTCGCAGAAAACAGCAGTGTAGGGCGTTATAAATTCGTCGTAAAGTTCCATCCAATCCCCGTGGCTGCCCAAAAACAGAATATAATAGAGCTTGTTGCATTCACCGAAGGAACCGGGGCCCACATATTCCAGAGAATCGGTCAGACAGACCGCTTCCAGGGCGGTGCAGCCGTAAAAGGCTTCGATCCCGATCCGCTTTACAGATTCCGGGATCTCAATGCCCCGCATGGAAGTACAGTCCCGGAAAGCTGCTTTGCCGATGCTCTCCAGGGTGTCGGGCAGTATTACGGAAGTCAGGTCCTTGCAGCCTTTGAAGCACCCGTCGGACAGCGCTGTGACCCTCTGTCCGAAGAGTTCTTCCGGGACGGTCAGCTCACTCGGGCCTTCGTAGCGGGATTCTTCAAAATAGAGTGTTCCGTTGTCTACATAGAACCAGCTGTAGTCTGCCGCTTTTGCTGCAGGCGCAGGGGAATAGGGAATGGCGAAAAACAGAGCGATGCCGATGGCGCACAGCAGCACCATGATCAGCACCGGAACCCAGTGGGATCCTTTCTTCGGGGGCATGAAGCTGCTTAACGGATTACCGCAGTTGCTGCAAAAATTGTCTGTATCTGCGCAAAGATTTCCACAGTTGGAACAATACATATGATCACCTCATTTTTCTCATAGTAGCATACTT
This sequence comes from Oscillospiraceae bacterium, assembly GCA_015068305.1. Lineage (GTDB taxonomy): Bacteria > Bacillota > Clostridia > Oscillospirales > Oscillospiraceae > Faecousia. Next base: position 6,651 of record SVKV01000032.1, on the reverse strand, counting down.
TCACGGCTGTTGCAACCAAAACCGAATCATGCTACAATACAGAAAACAGGAGGTGGAGCCGGTGAAAGATTTTCCTATGTTTACAACGGAATACGGTGTGGCCAGTCTGATTCTCAAGGAAGTGCCCTACCGGCAGGAGGCCTACATCATCATCCAATCCACCCAGCAGCCGAAGGAGCTTCTGGAGGAGTGTATTTCTTTTTGCCGGGTGGTGGGCGCCGAAAAGATCTATGCCCGGGGCCATGAGTTTGTGGAAAGCAGCCCACTTCATTGCGCGATCTATGAAATGCGGGGGCAGATAGCGGTGGATGAGCAGAAGACCGCAAATCTCTGGCCGGTTACTCCGGAGAACATCGGTGCCTGGCGGGATTTTCTCAACAGCCGGATGAAAGGGATCGACAATGCCGGAACCCTGGAAAAATCCGGTGAAAAGGAAATTCTGGATCTGGGCGGGGCATATTTTGTCCACAGGGGCGGAAAATTGCTGGGCGCCGGATGGATCGTGGACGGAGAACTGATGCTGATTGCCGCAGCCGAAAAGGGCATGGGGGAGCAGGTGCTGCATACGCTTTTGTCCGCTGCTGCGTCGGAGGAAATCCGGCTGCAGGTGGTATCCACCAATGAGCGGGCCATCGGTTTTTATGAAAAAATGGGTCTGATCAAAACTGCAGAACTGCGCCGCTGGTACCGGGTTTTCTGACCGTCATATTCTCTTTGCATTTTGGGAAAAATGGTGGTATGATACATTTATAAAATTATTGCGATGGAGGGATATCCATGCTGGAATTTATTAGAATTGCCTGCGCCGTACCGGAAGTAAAGGTGGGCGACGTGAAGAAGAACGCATCTGACATCTGCGCATTTCTTGAGAAAGCGGATGAGGAAAATGTCGACGTCGTGCTGTTCCCGGAGCTTGCTCTGACGGGCTATACCTGTGGGGATCTGTTCTTCCAGGACAGCCTCTGGAAGGCGGTAAAGAAGGGCTTGAAGGAAATTGCCGACTGCAGCGGAAAGCACCCCAATCTGACTGCGGTTGTGGGTCTGCCGCTGCGGATCGGAACCAAGCTTTATAACTGTGCGGCTGTGGTGAACCGGGGTGAGGTCAGCGGCTTTGTGCCCAAGACCCATCTGACCGCTGCGGAAAAGCGCTGGTTTGCTCCCGGAACGGATCTGGACCGTCACTGGCTGCCCTCTGCTGATTTCGGACTGATCCCCAGCGAGGATTACTACGGCGCTCCCGCCGATGCCAATCAGCTGTTCCAGCTGGGAGATGATGCCCTGGTGGGCATTGAAATCTGCGAGGATATGATGGTCCCCCAGCCCCGGTGCGCCGAACTGGCAGCCAAGGGTGCGGAAGTGATCCTCAATCTGTCCGCTTCTCCCGAGGTGGCAGGAAAGCGGGGCAAACGCCGGGATCTGGTGAAGCACTACAGCGATGTCTGCTCCTGTGCCTATGCCTATGCTTCCGCCGGATGCACCGAGTCCACTGCCGATACGGTTTACTGCGGCCACAGTATCATTGCGGAAAACGGCCAGATTCTCAAGGAAAATACACAGCAGATTGATACCGGATATCTGATCATCCAGGACTGCGACCTGGGCCGGATCCGGGCGGTACGGAGAAAAACCCAGAACTTCTCCGGCATGCCGGAGGATTGGGTCAGCTTGCCGCTCTATGGGGATGATCTTCGCAGCGACGGCAGCCTGTACCCTCTGCAGAAGCTGCCCTTTGTGCCCTCTACCAAGGCAGAGCGGGATGCATACTGCCTGGAGATTTTCAACATCCAGGCGGCAGGTCTTGCCCAGCGGCTGAAGACCATCAATTCCAATGCGGTCATCGGTATTTCCGGCGGACTGGACTCCACTCTGGCGCTGCTGGTCTGTGTGGAGGCTATGCGCCGTCTTGGCCGTCCTGCCACGGATATCTACGGCGTGACCATGCCCTGCTTCGGCACGTCCGACCGGACTTACAACAATTCCTGGGAGCTGATGCGTACCCTGGGTATCAACGCCAAGGAAATCAGCATCAAAAATGCGGTTACCCTCCACTTTGAGGACATCGGCCATGACATCCAGGTTCACAACGGTACCTTTGAAAACTCCCAGGCCAGAGAGCGGACCCAGATTCTGATGGATTATGCATCGGTAGTCAACGGCATTGTAGTGGGTACCGGCGATCTGTCGGAGCTGGCCCTGGGCTGGTGCACCTACAACGGCGACCATATGAGCATGTACGGCGTCAACGGCTCCGTTCCCAAGACGCTGATCCGCTGGATGATCGAGGCCATTGCCGCTGCTCCTGAGTTTGAAGCATCCCGGGTGGTCCTTGCGGATATTCTGGATACGCCCATCAGCCCCGAACTTCTGCCCCCGGATGCACAGGGCAAGATCGCCCAGCAGACGGAAGACCTGGTGGGTCCCTATGCACTGCATGATTTCTTCCTGTACCACATGCTGAACTTCGGCTTCACACCCACCAAAATCTACACCCTGGCCTGCCGGGCTTTTGAAAACGACTTCGAGCCTGCGGTGATCAAAAAGTGGCTGCGGACCTTTACCTGGCGGTTCTTTACCCAGCAGTTCAAGCGCAACTGCATGCCCGACGGTGCCAAAGCCTTGCCCATCAGCTTCAGTCCCCGGGGCGACTGGCAGATGCCCAGCGATGCAACGGCACGGATCTGGCTGGATGAGATCGATACCTTATAAATGTGAAAACGGAGGTTCCGTGACGGAACCTCCGTTTCCTTATGCATAACCAAGTTCTGCGGCCAGTTTCCTGGCCATAACCGAATACTTTTTGTAGTATTCACCGCTCAGATCGCCGCTTTCATTGGCGCAGTAGATCCATTCGCTGTATTCTTTGAAGAAGAATAGCTTCATGGTGCGGATGTATGCATCATAGGGGATGCCCTTTTCCCGAATCAGATGCTCATAATAGTATTCCACAGCGAAAATCTGATCTTCCCGCTTCATATAGAAGAGGGCATGATCGTTTTCTTCTCCGTAGGCGATCAGCCGGGCCAGGGCACAGGGGTAGGGGAGTATACCGCCGAATTCCCAGTCAAGAAACACGGCCCGGCTGCCGCTGATGATCACATTGAAGGGCAGCAGATCGTCGTTGCACAGGGTCCTGGGAACAGAGGAGAACTCTGCCAGGTAGGCTTTGTAGCAATCTCCAAGATCCTCCATGTAGCGAAGCCGCTTTTCCCGGTTGGGGAAACACTTCTCAAAGCCATAGCCTCCATGGGCCAGGTCCTCCCGACTCCAGTATTGCTTCTGCATTTCGATCAGTCCGTCCAACGCAAGGATCAGATCTTCCCGGGTGCAGCGGCTCAGGGTATGACCCTCTATATACTCCATAAGCATGTAATCATCATGGAATCCATAAACTCTGGGTAGCGGGCCGCCGCCGTCGGGGAAGAAACTTTTGTAGGTGTTCATTTCCGGGCCGGTAACCTTTTTCAGAACAACAGGGCCGTGATCGGTTTCGATTTTCCAGACGCTGTATTCAGAGCCGTCCTCTTCAGTACAAAAAGGGGAATAAGCAACGGCAGGATGCGGATATCCAATTTGATGGAGAATTCTATTGATGTGGGAGATGTCCATAACCTCACCTTCTTTCGTAGGCTTTGCCATTATTATACGGTCTGACAGGGCGCTGTCAAGAAAGAATCAAAGGCTGAATCTGTTTCCCTTCAAGAGCAGACATCAGCGCCTGAGGGATTTTCGTAAAATCGGCCACCATGCTGGTAGGTTTCTTTTCCGGATCATCCTGCCGGAAGGGAACAAAATAATAATGCTTTCTTGCCAGCAGCTTTCCGATATTCTCAGCAGCGCCGGCCAGGGCATCATTGGTGGATACCGCAATGATCACCGGTCGGCCATTTCGAAGATGACTCTTTGCTGCCATGGTTACGGGGGTGTCGGCGATGGAATGAGCCAGCTTCGCCAGGGTATTGCCGGTACAGGGTGCAATGACCAGCGCATCCAGCATTTTCTTGGGACCGATGGGTTCCGCACCCTCGATGGTTCTCAATGGACTTCTGCCGCAGATTTCTCTTGCCCGCTGCAGATGGGCCTCGGCACTTCCGAACCGGCTGTCAATGGATCCGGAGGCGAAGGAAAAAATGGGGATAAGGGTGTGGTCCCGGGCAAGTTCCTCCATCACGGGGAAAACCTGGGCATAAGTACAGAATGATCCGCACATGGCAAATCCGATGGTCATAGTGATACTTCCTCCTTATATTATATAGAAAGGCGGATAAATGTTTTTGCGATCAGCTCCCCGGACTTCATGGGAGAAATCTTGCCGGGCAGCCCCCGGCCATCGTAAATGTTCGCACCCGTCATTCCAGGTTTTGACGCCAGTTCCATTTTGATGCATTCCGGTTTCGTTTCGATCTGTGGAAACAGCAGAATGGGCACGGTGTTGAGAATCACGTCGAAGCGTTTTGTCTCATTGGCTGCATCGCCGATGGGGATACTCCCGTAGCCCAGGGCGTGGATCATGGCCAGATCAGAGATCTTTCTGGCCGCAACGGATACATGTGCTTCTTTCTGACGGAGCATGGGACACAGACATTTACCGATCCGCCCCCAGCCGATTATCAGCACCTGCTTTCCGGGAAGCTCTGTTTTCAGCTGATTCTCCAGAATTTTGATGGCGCACTCTGCGGTAATGGCAGCGTTGTCTGCCAGATAGTAAGGGTCCCGGAGAAAATCCACGCACCGGTATCCTTCCAGCAGGGGGGAAGTGAGATTGCCTCCTGAAATGATCACATCATCCGGAAGCTGGGTCAGCAGGTGTGCAAGATACTCATCACCAGCTGTGAAACTGGGAACGGGCAGCAGAACATGGGTCACATCCGGGGCGCACTTGTCGGCCAACTGCATGCCGATGCCGGTAAGGCAGCGGGCGGCATAGCGGACAGCCTCACTTCGCCGGACACAAAGAACGGTACCGTTGAACATAATCATCATCCTTTCACGCCAGAATATGCCGGAGAGGAAGCGGTTGTGCTTGATTTTTCCCTCCGGTTCTGTATAATAAAGCTAAGAGGTGAAGCGAATGCAAAGACTGGGATTTATTCATGATATGCTGGACGTGAAGGTTCTGATCCTGTTCGTGATGGCCCGGGTGAACTATCCGGTGACCAACGGTGAGATTTACGAACTGTGCTACCAGGACGATTGCCTGAGCTATTTTGATGTTTGTACTGCCATTCCGGAGATGGTCAAGTCCGGCCATCTGAAGGAAGTGGAGGATGAGAAGTATGTCATTACCGAAAAGGGCAAGGCTGACGGAAGTCTGACAGAGGATTCCATTGCCTTCACGGTGAAGCAGCGGGCAGAGAATGCCGTTGCCAAGTATAACCGCCAGATTCGCCGCTCCAGTTTTGTCAAGACCCAGGTGATTCCCCGGGACTCCGGCGATTTCTCCGTAATTATGGCCCTGGACGACGAAGTGGGCAATCTGATGACGCTGGAACTGGTGGCCCCGGATCAGCGCCAGGCAGTCCGTCTGGGCAAACTCTTTGAAAAGAAGGCAGAAATGGTCTATAATCTGACCATGGCGGAACTTCTGGATGACGAAGACGAACTGGATGAATTCTGATTTTAACAGCCGCATCGTTGGATGCGGCTGTTTCTCGTTAATTTACACAATCGAAACAAATATTTTGCGGTTTCCCCTTGTGGAAAACTACAAGATATGGTATAATCAAATCACACCGAAGGATCGGTGAACGAAAGGAGCTGCCGCATATGAAATTTCAGTACAGTGAAAAGAAGATCAAGCTGCCCGGTAATGTTCATGCCTATGCCGAAAAGAAAGTAATGAAGCTGGCACGCTATTTCGAGGAGGATGCCCAGGCACTTGTTGTCTTCTCTGTGGAAAAGAACCGGAACAAAGTGGAACTGACCGTTCACGGTGCGGGAACCTGGTTCCGGGCAAGCGAAAGCACTTCCGATATGTTTGCTTCCATTGATGCCGCTGTCGGTACCATCGAAGGTCAGATCCGCAAGAATAAGACCCGCCTGGCCCGCCGTCTGCGCCAGGATGCCTTCGTCCGCAGCGTCCAGGAAGAAACCTCCTTTGCTCCGGATGCTGGTGAAGAAGATCTGACCATTGCAAAGGTCAAGAGCTTCTACTTCAAGCCCATGACGAGAGAAGAAGCAGTGCTTCAGATGAATCTGCTGGGTCACAATTTCTTTGCATTCCGGGATGAGGACAACGGCGGAAGTTTCGCTGTGGTATACCGCAGAAATGAAGGCGGTTACGGCCTGATTGATGATGCGGAATAAGGAATCACAATAATGACTACAGGGAGCCTCGAAAGAGGCTCCCTTTTTGTGCGAATTGCGACGTTGACAAATTCGGCAGATTCTGATAAGATATGCAAGCTGTCGCGAGACAGTCGAACAAAAACACAACTTAAAGAAATTTGAAAAAACTTGAAAATAGTTCTTGACAAATGGTTTAAGGCGTGTTAAGATAAGCAAGCTCACCGCGAGAGCGGCAGGCGACTGTACCTTGTAAATTGAATAACGTGAAAGACGAACTAAGAACACCTTGGACAATTTTAAATTGTTTAAGATCGATTTGAAATCGAAATTAAGCCAACGAAAATTCTTGAGTAATATTGCTAGAAG